>JBAWCO010000688.1:0-4846 GCA_049590315.1 Occallatibacter sp.
CTGCAATGTCGTAGGCAATTGTGCAATGAGCTGTCCGGCGTGCGCGTCGAGAGTATTGATGGGACTGGCGGGAGTGCTCGATCGTGAAGTGCGCGAGGCAAGGGCGAGTTGGCCCCGGTTCTCTTCTCTGGCGGCATAAAGGGGCCCGGAAGCGAGACCAATCGGCGGGCGGATTGCGATGCCGAACAAATATGACCATTCATTCGGCGTCCAATCCTGCACTCTCTCTAAAGACGCGATGAGTACACCAACATTTGCTTTTAGTGCCGCCATTTACATTCGCTGGTGGCGATCTGAATCGGGGTAGAACCTTGGCGACATCGATGCTTACATGGACTTCAAGGCCTTTGCACGACTGTAGCGGTGATATGGCTGGAAGGCTGTATTGCCGACTAATCGAGGAACTCTTCGATAACAAGCTACGGCAGGCGATATTCCTGCTTTTGGTTGTTGCTGCCCTGGGAGTGCTTCCGGATTCGGCGACCGCGCAATCAGCTTTAGCATCGGGAGACTCAGCAGCGGTCGTGGAAAGCACAACCTCAGCGAAGCTGGACTTGGCATACGAGCGTCCGACCCAAAGAACAATGGCCAGCAACTATGTTTTCGATGCTTTCGGTCCATATCCTGTTAGTGGCGCAGCTATCGCGGCGGGCATCAATCAATTCTCCAATTCCCCACCGGAGTGGCATCAGGGTATTGAGGGTTACTCCAAGAGATTCGGGTCTGACCTTGGGATCGCCGCGATAGGGACCTCGACGCGCTATGGGTTAGCAGAAGCTTTGAAGGAAGATACCTTGTACTACCGTTGCGAATGCCGAGGCGTGTTTCCCCGGCTGCGCCACGCCGTACTCTCCACACTGACTGCGCGCCGAGGCGGTGATGGCCATCGAGTCTTCTCTATTCCTGCGCTTGTCGCTCCCTATGCGGGTTCGATGACTGCGGTCTATGGGTGGTATCCGAATCGGTTCGACGCGATGGACGGATTCCGCATTGGCAATTACAGCCTATTGGCATACATGGGCCAAAACGTTACTCTCGAGTTTTTCTATAGCGGACCCCACTCTTTGCTATCCAGAATGCATCTAAACAATTCACACGGGGCACCTGACCCTGGTCCTAATCATTGAGCGATCACCGATTCACTTCCGCTGCAGACGCAACACCTACCCTTACAGGAGATCGGGCCTTTTCCACATCCTCGGTTTCGAGAGCCGGAATCGGGTTGGTCGGCGGATTCTTCGAGTGGTTCGGAAGCCTGGGCGTTTTCTTCTGGGACGTCTTGAGGGCTGCGGTGACGCCGCCTTACGAGTGGCGTGAATTGATTCGGCAACTCGACGAGGTTGGGTCAATGTCTCTGCCCCTGGTCGCGATTGCAGGCGCTGCGATTGGCGCCGTCCTCTCCATGGAAGCCAGATCGAACCTAAGTCGGTTTGGGGCGAAGGCGATGCTGCCTTCGGCAATCGTGTATTCCGTTGTTATGGAGATGGGCCCGATCGTCACGGGCCTCGTTGTCAGTGGGCGAGTGGGGGCCGGCATCGGCGCGGAACTCGCATCAATGAAGGTCACGGAACAAATCGATGCCATCGAGGCATCTGCAATCAATCCTTACAGATTTCTGGCGGCCACTCGGATTCTGGCGTGCATCCTGATGTTGCCTCTGCTAACTCTTGTCGCGGATGCATCGGGGGTCTTCGCCGGCTGGCTTACCCAGACACTGGTTGAGCCGGTCTCGCTGCGTCAATTCATCAACAGCGGTTTTAGCGGCGCCACCTTCAACGGCTTTCTGCCGCCTACCTTCAAGACTGCCGTGTTTGGGTTGATCGTTGGGCTCATTGCCTGCTTTCAGGGAATGCGCACACGAGGTGGCGCCGAAGGCGTGGGTCGTGCAGCAACAAATTCGGTCGTTCTGTCTTCTCTCTTTGTGATCCTGGCAGACGTTGTGCTTGTGAAATTCATTCTCGTCTTTTTCCCGTAACCTTCGATGCGTTCGATAGTGGAGCAAACAACATGACACCTGTGACTGACATTGCGATGAAACAAGACCAGCTTGAGTCGAGCGAGAACGTGCCCATTCTCGCCGTCAGGAACCTGCACAAATCCTTTGAAGGTCACAGGGTTTTGAACGGAATCAGCTTGAGCGTAAACCGCGGAGAGACCCTTGCCGTGTTGGGGCGCAGCGGAACCGGGAAGAGTGTGCTCTTGAGGCTCATCATCGGGCTCGTCGAACCAGACTCGGGATCGGTCTGCATTCATGGTCAGGATATCTCCCGCCTGACTCTCGACCAGCTTGGTGAATTCAGGAAGAAGATGGGCTTTCTGTTTCAGCACGCTGCACTCTACGACTCGCTGACTGTAGGCGAAAACGTGGCCTTCCCGCTTGAACATCACAGAAGAGAAATGTCGCGCTCCGAAAAGGACAACCGCGTGAAGACGCTGCTTGCCGAAGTAGGCATGGAACGCGATGTTGATAAGATGCCTTCCGATATCTCAGGTGGAATGCAGAAGCGCGTGGGCCTAGCGCGTGCGCTTGTATTGGATCCGGAGATTCTTCTTCTCGACGAGCCAACGGCCGGTCTCGATCCAATCAGCTCTGGAGAAATCGACGATCTGGTTCTCACACTTCAGCGGGAACATCAAATGGCATCCATCGTTGTAACTCACGATCTTCACAGTGCAAAGACTATCGCGAATCGCCTGGCCCTTCTGGATAAGGGAAACGTGGTGATTGAGGGCAGCTTTGAAGATCTTCAACAAAGCAACATCGAGTTCGTTCAGGAATTCCTGAAGCAGGCGTAGGAGGGCACATGTCACGAGTGGCACGGTTGGGAGCATTCATCGTTGTAGCACTGACAATCCTGGTCGTCGGTGTCTTCCTCATTGGGAACAAGCAATATCTGTTTAGCTCCACGTATCGCGTGAAGGCGCAGTTCGATAATGTCGCAGGCCTTGCGGATGGAGCGGATGTGCAGGTGGGTGGCGTTCATAGCGGAACCGTGCATAGCATCGAGTTGCCGCACAATCCAGGCGGGAAAGTAACGGTCGTCATGGACCTCGATAATTCCACGCACGAGATTATCAAGCAGAATTCCGTGGCCTCGATTGAGACCGAGGGGTTGCTGGGAAATCAGTACGTGGCCATTTCATTTGGATCGGACGGGCAGCCAGAAGTGAAGAACGGCGACACCATACAGAGTCTGCCGCCGCTGATGATGTCGGATATGCTCAAGACCGCCAGTGGCATTCTCAATAGCAGTCAGCAGGCCGTCCAGAACGCAACTCAGGCAACGGCGCATCTGAACTCAGTGACGGCCAAAATCGATGCGGGCCAGGGCACCGTGGGAGCACTCGTGAACGATAAGCAACTCTATAGCAACTTGGAACAGACTACGGCTACATTGCAGGACACAATGCTCCATGCGCAGACCGGCGTAACGGACTTCCAGGAAAACATGGAAGCCTTGAAGCACAACTTCCTGCTGAGCGGGTATTTCAAGAAACGTGGATACGAAGATTCCAGCGATCTTGCGGCAGATAGCATTGACGGGCTTCCACAAGGTACACCATTGAAGGCCTTCACCTATACGGCTAAACAACTCTTCGATGCTCGGGACTCAGCCAAGCTAAAGAACCAGAAAGCTCTTAATGAGCCAGGCGAGTTCCTGGCAAAGAATCAATTTGGATTCGCGGTGGTCGTAGTTTCCGCCGGCATGGAAGGCGACACTCAGAAAGACCTGGTACTGACACAGGCCAGGGCCATGGTTGTGCGAGAGTACCTGGTCGAGCACTTTGCATTTGACGACAGTCAACTGAAGACGCTGGGGTTGGGCAAGCAGACTGGCACGAACCTGGATGCAGATTGGGGATCGATCCAGGTTCTTCTCTATCCGGCAGGAACGGAGGTTCCGCCGGCCAGTAAACAGCCAGTGCAGATGCCAGCAAGAAACGATACGGACGAGCCGGCAAAAGCCTCCATGGGCCACACGCCGACTCAGTAGAAGCTGTATTGTTTGCGAAGGCCGGAATTCGGTTAGCGGCAAATCGCTATAATTACGCCGAATCCGCGTGAGAGCATCAGGTGGCGCACGGTGCGAGCACTATAGCTCAGCATCATCTTTTCAGATTTGAAATGATGAATTTGCAGATGATAGTTCGCTTTCATCTCCCTCATGGCTCCTGATCTAAGCCGGCCCATCCGACATCCATCGCACTTAGCCACCCACGTTACGCAGGAACAGTCTGCCTGGCGGACAATAGCTCCATTCGAGCAAAACGCACTCCGCTGAATGAAGTTTGCCAAGTAACTATCCATCAAAACGTCAATCAGGTTCAGTCACCGAAGTGGAGAAAACAACATGCCTCTCGTCACTCTTGTCATTACCCTCGCCGTGGTCGGCGTGTTGTTGTGGCTGGTGAACCTCATCCCCATGCAGGGAACAATCAAGGGAATCCTCAACGCCGTTGTGGTGATCGCCGTAGTTGTGTGGATGTTGAAGGCATTCCATCTGTTTCACTACGTAACGCAGTTCAAGATCGGTAGTTGACCAACAGCTTTGCAGCTATGCAAAGCCTCGAACCCTCTCAACAATCAGTACAACGCAATGCGGCAGAGATCTGCCTGCAGGAGAAATTGTGAATTCTAGATTGATGTTAGCGATCGTAAGTGCCCTGAGTATGAGTTCGTTCGCGCAAGTTAATGCGCAAGCGACGGTTGTCGTCGACACTGGAGCTCCAGTGTCCGCATACCGTGTGGTCGTGATCAGCCGGACGGTCCAGGCGGTTAACTATGGTCATCGGGATGGTATGTCACCGGTAGAGTTTGCCGGTACGACATTGCAGCCTTCAGCCC
>JBAWCO010000689.1:0-2754 GCA_049590315.1 Occallatibacter sp.
GTTCCTCCCAGCTTGCTGCGCGTGGAATCGGAACCATGAAGTTGCGCCGTGCATAGCCCACCAATCCTTCGACCTTGCCCTTGTCGTTGCCCCTGGCCGGACGGCCGAACTTATCGGCGAACAAATAGTAACTCTGTAACTCGGAGAACGCCCGCGTCCGCTGCCGCTCCTCCCCGCCCAGGATCTTGGCCACCGCGATCTTGGTGTTGTCGTAAGGATCCGCGTAGGAACGCCGCCGAAGTACGCAAAGGCTCGCACGTGGCCTTCAAGAAATGCCTCTGTCGTCTCGGCCGGGAACGCCACCACGAAGCAATCGTCAGAGTGTGGCAAGTCCATCGCCAGGTAGTGCGCCTTCTGCTTCACGCCGGCAATCACCACCAGCGCTTCGCCGAAATCCGCCTGCGCCTCGCCCGGTGCATGCGTCAGTGGAACAAACATCTCCCTGCCGCGCAACATCGCCGCACGCACGTAATCCTTCACGATCGTGTAGCCGCCCGTGAACTGATGTTCTTCTTTTAGATGGAATGAGACGGCTGGTCTCGCGAAGCAGATTAAGCTGTTCGCAGCGCACTCGAAGTGCAGAGAGGAGACCAGCCAATGAAGAAGCTTACCAGAAATCAACGTCAACCCGAGTGGAAACAGAAGCCCGCGATCACCGTAGGTTTAGACCTGGGCGATCGATTCAGTCACTACTGCATGTTGAACGAAGATGGCGACGTGGTTGAAGAGGGACGAATTGCGACCAACGAAGAGGCGATGCGGCGGCACTTCGAGGGTGAATCGCGGCAGCGGGTTGCAATGGAATGTGGTACGCACTCGCCATGGATCCATCGACTGCTGAAGAAGCTTGGCCACCAGGCGATCGTGGCCAATGCGCGCAAACTGCGAGCTATCAGCCAGAACGAATCGAAGAACGATCGTGCCGATGCGGAGATGCTGGCACGGCTTGCCTATAGTGACCCCAAGTTACTCTCTCCGATTCAGCATCGCAGTCTGGAGCGGCAGCGAGATCTGAATCTGATCCATGCACGCGACACGATGGTGCGGGCGCGGACCATGCTGATCAACGCGGTGCGTGGGTTAGTGAAGAGTGCAGGCGGTCGCTTGCCGCAATGCTCGACGGCATACTTTGCGCGACACGTTGCACCTGTGTTGCCGGCGGAGTTGAAGCTTGCCGCTATGCCCTTGTTGTCGCAGATTACAGCCATGACGGCACAGATTCAGCAACTGGATCAACAGATAGAAAAGCTCGCGGAGCGTTATCCGGAGATCAAAATTTTGCGCACTGCGCCGGGCGTTGGTCCGGTAATTTCCGCAGCCTATGTGCTGACACTGGACCATGTCGATGCGGTAGGCAACAGCCGCGCTGCGGGCGCGTTTCTCGGCCTGCGCCCCAAGCAAAGTCAGTCAGGAGATAGCGATCCGCAGCATCGCATTACCAAGACCGGCAACATCTATTTGCGGGCCTTATTGGTGCAATCGGCGCATTACATCCTGGGGCGGTTTGGACCTGACTCAGCGCTGCGGTGCTGGGGATTGAGGCTGACGGCGTCGGGCGGAAAGCGCGGTAAGAAGCGAGCGATCGTGGCCGTGGCGCGTAAGCTGGCCGTGATTTTGCACTGCATGTGGCGAAGCGAAAACAGTTGGCAAGCCTTTCCGCAACAGGTAAGCAAAGCCGCCGCGAAGGCGATCTGCATGGCATAACTCGCCGTAGCAACCAACACTGAAGCAACCAACAAAGGAGATGGATCTTTTGCCGGAGTGTAAATCCAAACTCGCGTCCCGGCGACTGCGCTTGAGCGGCTTGGCCCCACTGGAGGCCGACTTTTAGATAGCAGCGCCCCTTCATCGCTATCGGACACCATAATGCACCGAGCCACACAGATGGCTCACGAGAGTGCGGATAGAAGCACCGAGATGAATGGAAAACACGAGAAAAGGCAAAAACAAAAACAAGAACAAAAACGCAGCTAAAGGAAAAAACAAATGCAAAAACAAAAACCTTGACACAGCCAGCCGTCTCATAGAAGCCGCTGCCTGCGCCCGGCGTTCAACCGCTCCAACATCGCTGCCAAGAACGATTTATACGCATCGACACTGGCGAAATCAGCACTGCCGCGCAGCATCAACTCCTGTGCCACGGCACGCTTGAAGCGATGATGCCGCTGCTCCACATCGCCGTTCTCGTTGCCATGCCCGGCCTGCGTCTTCTCGCTCTCCAGGCCGTAGTAACGCATCAGACCTTGGTAGCGATCTGTAAACTCGGCCGGATCGCTCATGTTGTTGACCGCCGTCGAAAGCCGGTCAGTGCGATGGCGGTGCGGCACTCTGCCCAGTGCCCACAGCGCGTTCTGCAACCCTTCGCTCAGGCTCTCGAAGCTCTCTGAAAAGCACACCGTCGCTGCCTCCCAGTTCGAGTACGTCAGCACGAAGTGATAGATCAGGTGCGGAAAACTCTGACCCTGGATGGTCACGCCCAGCTCTTCCATATGCGTGAAGTCCGACGCTCCAAGCCGCCCCGGAGGATGCTGTTGCGCAAAGAACACCTCACGGGCCGGACCCTCGATTGCACGCCACACCTTCACGCGTCGCTGCAACGTGCGCACCTGCCCATCCTGAAAGCGACCGGGGTTCTGTCGCTGCAAGAACTCGAAGACCGTCTTGGCTTCAAGCCCGGCGTTGTCTTCAAACAGCTTCTGCACATCGTCCCAGACATCGATGAACGGATCTGGCCGCGTCCGCCCACGCACCGCC
>JBAWCO010000690.1:0-3978 GCA_049590315.1 Occallatibacter sp.
AAATCGATAGAATGTAGTCTTCCGATGAAACCTTATCCAGGAAGCGCTCCCCGGCAAACTGCGCAGACAAGAAAGCATGCCCTCATTTTCGTGTTCGTATTCTTCCTTCTGCAAGGTCTCCCCTCGGTTTCCTTGTCTACCGTTCTCGCACAGTCGCAGAAGGCAGCCGAACCCGTCAACCAATCGCAGCAAGAGCTTGCAAAAAGATTGAAGGCAGCGGCGGATGCGCGCGATTCTCATGACGAAGCTGCCATTGCTCGAGCCAATGAGCGCCTGATCGCGCTCGTCTTTCGCGAGTTGGCCCACCTGCATCTTGTTGCCTCGGATTATTCGCAGGCCATCATTCTCTATAACGATTCGCTGAATTATGAAGACCTCTCCGACACGCGCATCGACCTCGCCATCGCTGAACTCGAAGCCAAGCAGATCGACGATGCAATCAAAGAGGCCCAAATGGCCTGCGCGGTGGACGCAAAAAGCGTGCGCTGCAACCAAGTTCTTGGGAATGTCCTCATACAAAAAGGGGACTATGCCTCCGCTGCGGAACCCCTCGCGCGTCTGGCGAATGATCAGCCCAGCGTCGAGAACCTATACTCTCTCGCCATCACATTGCTCAACACCGGCAAGCCGGAAGAAAAGACTAAAGCCGAGGCCGTCTTCGAACAGATGAAGAAGAGCTTCGGCGACAGCGGTTCGTTGCATGTCCTGTTCGGACGCGCCTATCGCGATGCCGGCGACATGCCTTCCGCGATTCGAGAGTTCCAGCGCGCTGTGGCCCTCGATTCGCGAACTCCGCATGCACACTACTTTCTCGGCCTTGCCGAGCTCTCGATGAACGAGTGGAAGCCGACCCCTGATGCGGTGGCGGAGTTAAAGAAAGAAGTCGAATACTTCCCGCACGACTACCTGGCCAACTACATGCTCGGGTTCCTCGCCTCGGGCCAGCGGCAGTATGACGAATCAACCAAGTACCTGCTGGCCGCTTCAAGGATAAATCCCTCGGCGCCTGAACCTTTTCTCTACATGGGTTTGAATGCGTTCTCTGAGGAGAAGATGGATCGCGCCGAAGAGATGTTGCGCAAAGCGGTCGAGCTCACAGGCGCCGATGAGGCCCGCTCCAACTACCAGATACGCAGGGCTTATGTCGATCTGGCGCGAGTCCTGGCACGAAGCGGACGTACAAAAGAGAGCGACGCATTTGCCGCCAAAGCACGTGAATTGCAAAACAAGACAATGGTGGAAAGCCAGCAGAGCGTCTCCGCCATCATGCTTGCGGGTGGGACTGGTGCTGCCGCAGCCGTGATGCCCCTGAGCCGTCAACAGGAAAACCAGGCCGCACCCTCAGTTCAAAGCGGCGCCGATTTCTTCGCACAAAGCAAAATGTCTCCTGAACAGCGCGCCGCTGCAGCAACGAGCGAAAAGACACTTAGACAGGTGCTTGCGCTCGCATTTAACGACCTCGCCACATCGCAGGCAATTCAAGGTGCATATTCCCTGGCCCTCAGCAACTATCAGCAGGCAGAGCTTTGGGACCGAGCCCTTCCCGGCTTGGAGAAGAATCTCGGTCAGTGTGCTTTCCGCGCAAAGAACTATCCGGAAGCGGTCCGCGGTCTCTCGCTGGCTTTGACGCACAACAACGACTCCCCGGCGCTGCGCGCCATGCTCGGCGTCTCCTACTTCGCCACGGATCAGTTTGCTCAAGCAGCACAAGCCTTTGCGCCGCTCGGCGAGCGCGCCATGCAGGATAGCGAGACCGGTTATGCTTGGGCCGCCTCCCTCACCCACATCGGCGATATGAAGGAGGCAACCGAAGTATTGAGCGCCTTCGAATCGCAGCCGCGGACCAACGATACGTTGCTGCTTGTCGGACAGCTGTGGACTGAGATTGGCGACTATGCACGCGCCATCGCCACATTGCAGGGCGCGATTGCCAACGATCCATCCCTGCTCAAAGCGCACTTCTACGAGGGACTCGCCTATATTCGCTGGGAGCATTGGCCGGAGGCCGCGAAGGAATTCCTGGCTGAGCTGAGTCTCGACCCCGGCAACCCGCATGCGCAGTATCATCTCGGCTTTGTATACTTGGAGCAATCGAAGACCGACGAAGCTGCTGCGCTTTTTCTAAAAGTCATTGCCGATCATCCTGACTACGCAAACGCACAATATCAATTGGGAAAAATCCTGCTTGACCGCGGGCAAACAGCCGATGCCACCGGACACCTTGAGGCCGCGGCAAGACTCAGCCCCCAGACGGACTACATGCACTACCAGCTGCAGGCAGCTCTTCGCAAACTGGGAAGAAACGCAGACGCTGACCGTGAGCTTGAAATCTACAAAGGGATAAAAGCCAAATCGCGGGAACGTATAGCTGACCAGCTGAAGCAGAACCCATAGGGAAGGAAACAAGCCGCTTGCACACTCTTCGCTCCTGCGATAGTTTCCTGAGACCCTTCGCTATCGCTCTCTGTGCTGCGAATATCGCGGCTGCGCAAATGGGCTCGGGCCATAACCCGGCGTCCCCTCCACCTTCTGGCGCGAAATCCGTCAAATGTAGCGGACGTCATGTTCCGCAACTCGAAGATGTTGCAGCCGCCGCGGGCATAACTTTCAAACACAATACCGCTCCTCTCAAGAAATACATCGTCGAATCCATGAGCGGCGGCGTCATCCTTATCGACTACGATCGCGACGGCTGGCCCGATATTTACTTCACCAACTCGCCTACAGTCGATCAGGCGCTGAAGGGGGCGAAGAGTGCCGGAGTGCTCTACCACAACAACCACGACGGCACGTTCACTGACGTGACAGCGAAGGCCGGCCTGGCCACTTCTTGCTTTGGCATGGGGGGCGCTGTTGGAGACTATAACAACGACGGCTGGCCCGACCTTTACCTCACTTGTCTGGGCGGCAACATTCTCTATCGCAATAACGGCGACGGCACATTCACTGACGTAACAGCAAAGGCCGGCGTTGCCGACGGCCGCTGGTCGGCCGGCGCCTCGTTTGGAGACTATGACGGAGATGGATTCGCCGATCTCATGGTCGTCAACTACGTCGACTTCCATCTCGACGATATGCCCGGTTTCGGAAGCGCGTCGTTCTGTAAGTACAAGGGAATCGACGTGCAGTGCGGGCCGCGCGGACTGCGCGGCGCGGGTGACTCGCTCTTTCACAACAACGGCGATGGCACATTTACAAACGTCGCGAAAGCCGCAGGAGTCAGCGACCCGGACGGCTACTATGGATTGGGCGTGGTGTGGGTCGACTTCAATAACAACGGCCGCCCCGACATTTATGTAACCAACGATTCAACCCCCAAGTATCTCTACAAGAACTTGGGGCAAGGCAAATTCGAGGATATCGGGCTCCAATCCGGCACCGCTGTCAGTGAGGACGGCTCCGAACAAGCTTCCATGGGTATTGCACTCGGAGACTACAACCACACTGGTCGTCCGTCTATATTTGTCACCAATTTCACGGACGAAAACGTCCTGCTCTATCGCAATGACGGCGACTGGAATTTTAAGGAAGATTCTTTTCAGTCCGGCGTTGCGCTCCCATCGTTGCCCCTGGTCAAATGGGGAACGGCTTTCGTCGATCTAGACAACGATGGCTGGGAAGACCTCATTCTTGTCGATGGGCACGTCTATCCGCAGGTCGATTCATTGCCCGCTGGTGCCGGTTACCGTCAACCAGGCGTGCTTGAGCTCAACCAGAGAGATGGCACATTCTGTGACGCCAGCGACCAGGCCGGAAAAGCTCTGATGGAAAAACGCGTCTCGCGCGGATTGGCGGTGGGCGACCTCTTCAACGATGGCAATATGGATGTCGTCGTGGAAGACCTGGACGGAAGCCCCATGATCCTGCGAAACCGCGGCGTCCCCGGGCGCCACTGGGTAAGCTTTGAACTTGACGGTACCAAAAGCAATCGCCTCGCTCTCAATGCCCGCATTTCGATTGTTACCGGTGGCATCACGC
>JBAWCO010000691.1:0-11247 GCA_049590315.1 Occallatibacter sp.
CTCAATCATGGTTTGAAAGACTTCGTCGTCAAATCCAAAACCATGGCCGGCTTCGAGTCGCCCTACGTCCCCGGTTTTGACTGCCACGGTCTGCCCATCGAAATCAAGGTCGACGAACAACTCGGTCGTAAAAAGCTTGAGATGCCGGTTCCGGCCGTTCTCGATGCCTGCCGCGCCTACGCTCAGAAGTACATTGATCTGCAAACCTCGCAACTGGTGCGCCTTGGCTGCTTCGGCCGCTGGGATAAGCCGTACAAGACTATGGCTCGCGACTACGAAGCTCGCACCCTCGAAGCCTTTTACGGGTTCCTTGAGAAGGGTTTCGTCTACCGCGGTCTGAAGCCCGTGTACTGGTGCATCCACGACCGCACCGCCCTCGCCGAAGCCGAGGTCGAATATGAGATGCATACCAGCCCTTCGATTTACGTGCGCTACAAACTGACATCAGACCCGGAGGCTATCCACCCCGCCCTCGCCGGCCGTCCGGTCTACACCATCATCTGGACCACCACGCCCTGGACCCTCCCAGCGTCCATGGCCGTAGCCTTCCATCCCGACTTCGAATACGTAGCGCTTGAAGCAGGAGACCGCCCCGACGTGCCCGTCTACATCGTCGCCGCCGAGCTCGCTGCGCAAGTTGCCGCCGCCTGCAATCTCGGCGCCGTCACCGAACTGGCCCGGTTCAAAGGCTCGGCCCTGGAGCGCACAACCTACCAGCACCCATTTCTCGACCGCAGCATCCTTGGCGTGCTCGCCACCTACGTCACCGCCGACCAGGGCACCGGCGCCGTCCACACCGCGCCTTCCCACGGCGTCGACGACTTCTACACCGGCCAGCGCTACAACCTCGACTCCACCACCCGCGTCGACGCCGTTGGCCACGTCCATGTGGACGCCGCCGCATGGCACCAAGCCGCTCCTCCCGCCTTCGAAGGCAAGAAAGTCTGGGCCGCCAATCCCATCATCATCGCCATGCTCGAAGAGTCCGGTGCGCTGCTCGCATCCTCTGACCTCAAGCACTCGTATCCTCACTGCTGGCGCTGCCACCATCCGGTCATCTACCGCGCTACAGAGCAGTGGTTCATCGGCCTTGAAACTCCGGTCGAGCGTGAAGACGCCTCTGTCACCACGTTCCGCAAGCTAGCGATCGAGGAAATCGATAAGGTCATCTGGGATCCCGCGTGGGGCAAAGAGCGCATCACCAATATGATCGCCACCCGCCCCGACTGGTGCATCAGCCGGCAGCGCATCTGGGGTGTGCCCATCGCGGTCTTTCTCTGCCAGGGTTGCAGCGAGCCCATCCTCGACCCGGCGCTCAACCGCAAAATTGTCGATCTCTTCGACCGCGAAGGCGCCGAAGCCTGGCACACCACGCCCATTGAAGATCTGCTTCCTGTCGGCACTGTCTGCGCCCACTGCGGCGGCGCAGAGTTCAGAAAGGAGTACGACATCCTCGATGTCTGGTTCGACTCCGGCACAAGCTGGTTTGCCGTAGCCGAATCCGATCCCGACCTAAAGGATGCATACACTGCCTTCCAAAACAACGAAGGCGTGCCGGTTTTGTACTTGGAAGGTGGCGACCAGCATCGCGGCTGGTTCCACTCCTCGCTTCTTACTTCGGTGGCCTTGCGCGGCCGCGCACCGTACTCCCATGTCTCTACCGCCGGCTGGACCCTCGACGAACAGGGCCGCGCCATGTCCAAGTCTCTCGGCAACGGCGTTGATCCAGTCGACATCGCCAACCGCATGGGTGGCGAAATCGTAAGGCTCTGGGTCGCTTCTATCGATTTCAGAGAGGACATGGCGGCCAGCGAAAACCTCATGCAGCGCTGCGCCGACATCTATCGCAAGCTGCGCAACACCTTCAAAATTCTCCTCGGGAATCTGCACGGGTTTAATCCGGAAACCGACAGGATCAAGGAAGCGGACCTGCTTCCGCTCGATCGCTACATGCTCGCCCGCACGCGCGAACTTACAGAGAAAATCCTCGCCTGGTATGAGGCATTCGAGTTCCATCGCATCTACCACGCAGTCAACGAGTTCGCCATCGTCGATCTCAGTAACTTCTACATCGACGTACTCAAAGACCGCATGTACACCTTCGCGCCCACCAGCCATGCGCGCCGCTCCGCCCAAACCGTCCTCTGGACCATCACGGAAACCCTCGCCCGCCTCGTCGCGCCGATCCTGAGCTTCACCGCCGACGAAGTCTGGGACCATCTCCCCAAACTCGACGGCCGCGAAGCCAGCGTCCATCTAGCGCAGTTCCCCCAACCCGAAGAAGTCTTCTCCGAAGATTCTGCTCAGTTGCTGGACAGGTGGAAAGTTATTTTTGAATTTCGGAAGAGGGCCCTAGTTTCCATTGAGGCCATGCGGCAACGGAAAGAGATTGGCAAGTCGCTTGAATGTAAGGTTCTGATGCTATTCAAAAAAGGGAGCGAAGGAACTCATTGGTTTGCAGACGTGGAGCACCTTCAGATGATGAAGGAAATCATGAATGTATCTGAGGTTGAAATCCGATATGTAACCCAAGAGGAAGTCCTTGGCGCCTTTCCTCATTCCCGGGATCAGGACTTTCTGCTTTGGATGGAGAGCGATGGCATCGGCCCGCAATTAGCCATTGAAGCGATACTTGCATTACCAGCCTCCGGCCACAAATGCGCCCGCTGCTGGAACTTTATGCCGGAAGTCTCCGCATACGGCATCTGGGAAAATGTCTGCACCCGCTGCCAATCCGCGCTCAAGGAAATGGGTATCGACCCGCCACAACCAGAGGAGCCCAGCAAGTGAACCTATCCATCCCTCGCCGTCTCCCCTGGCTCCTTTGCCTCTCGGCGCTCATCGTTCTCGCCGACCGCGTCAGCAAGACCATGGTCGCTGCGCGCATCCCTCTCGGCGGCGCAATCCCCGTGATCCCTCGCGTCCTCCGCATCACGCACTGGACCAACGAGGGCGCAGCCTTCTCGCTCTTTGCGGAATCGGCCTCACCGCATCTCGTCCACTGGTTCCTCGTCGGCTTTGGCGCAATTGCCGCCCTCGCTGTCCTCATTTTTTTGGTCCGCCTCGGCAACAGCTTTACCCTCGCCACCATCGCCTTGGCGCTCATCCTCGGCGGAGCCCTCGGCAACCTCCACGATCGCGTTCTCTATGGCTCCGTAGTCGACTTCATTGAAGTCCACATCTTCTCGTACCACTGGCCCGACTTCAACATAGCCGATAGTTCCATCGTCACCGGCGCATGCCTCCTTGTGCTCGATTCCCTGCTCCCGAAGCGAGAGAGCGCGCCCGCGACCGAGCAATCGTCCTGATCAATCCGAAGTCAAGAAATAGCCGGTCGGGCGAACTCTGCTGACAAATATTCACGACCTACGAAGATTTTCGTTGACAATTACGAAATGCTTCGTATAACGTCTCATACATCATGACGAACACCGGTACCACCATCCCGCGCCCCACCGAATCCGAACTCGAACTGCTCCGGATCGTGTGGGAGAAAGAACCGGCAACGGTTCGGGATATTTACGACGCTCTCAATCTCGTACGCCCTTCCGGCTACACCACCGTTCTCAAGATGCTTCAGATCATGACCGTGAAAGGTCTGGTAGTTCGCGATGAAGCCAGCCGCGCCCATCTCTATCGCTCCGCCATCAGTCAGGACGCCATGCAGAGCAAAATCCTCAAGGACCTCAGCGTTCGTCTCTTCTCCGGCTCCGCTGCGCAACTTGCTCTGCACGCCCTGGCCATGGAACCCGCCAGCGCCGGGGAGCTTGCAGAAATTCGCGCCCTCCTCGAAAAGAAAGCGCCGCAAGCAACAACGCAGAAATAAACAGGCTGAAAAGAACAAGGCTAAAAACGACAAGGAAGGACAAGCAATGACGCACACCACACAAGCAGCCGTAGCCTGGACTCTAATCCACTTCTGCTGGCAGGCCGCGGCCATCGCAGCGGTCTATCGCCTGCTGAGTTTCGCCTTTGCTCGCCGAACCAGCAATTCACGCTATCTACTCGCACTCTCTGCGCTGCTTCTCATGCTGGCTGCCTCCGTCGCCACCTTCGCATGGGAGATGCGCCCCGGCCAATCCGTCACCACCCAAGCCGTGACTCCAACTGTCAGCAAAACATTGGCAGCCTTTAAAATCTCGCCCACAGTCTCGCCTGCAACAGAAGCATTGCAACCCACTGAAGTCGGACCATCCCTGTCCAGTCTTGTTCCCCGGCTTGTGCCATTGATCGACGTCCTCTGGCTCATCGGCGTCATCGCGCTTTCCGTTCGCAGTCTTGGCGGCTGGTGGCTCATTCAGCGGCTCCGCGCAACCGCGACAGTAGAAGCTCCGGCTGCTGTTCAGGCCTCCTTCAAGCGGATCTCCAACGCTCTCGGCCTCCGTCGCCCGGTTCTACTGCGCATTACCAGCGCCATCGCCGGTCCCGTCACCGTAGGCGCTCTGCGGTCACTGGTTCTACTTCCGCTTACCGCCGCCACATCCCTAAGTCCCGACGAGCTTGAGGTCGTCCTGGCCCACGAGCTGGCCCATGTTCGCCGCGCCGACTTCTTCTGGAACCTCCTTCAGACGTTGGTCGAAACGCTCTTCTTCTTCCATCCCGCCGTCTGGTGGATCGGCGCCCGCATCCGTCATGAGCGCGAACTCTGCTGCGACGATCTCGCGCTCCAGGTCTGCCCTAACCCCATGGTCTATGCCCACGCGCTCTTTCACCTTGAGGAACAACGCTCGCGTCAATTGAATCTCGCCATGGCTCTTGATGGACACCAGTCTTCGCAAACCCTGCGCATGCGCATCGCCCGCATCCTCGGCGAACCTGCTTCCTGGTCGGCGAATCGTCCCCTGCGCCCCTTCTCGCTCGCCGCCGCATGCGCTGCTCTCATCGTCCTTCTTCTTCCGGTCCCCCAGGTAGTGGCCGGTCTCACTCCCTCACACGCTGCTTCTCTGGCCTCCGTGCCCAGCGTTCATCTATCGCCACAGATCGCGGTCATGTCCTTCAAACCCGTGCTGACTCCCCTTGCATCCGGTGTGATCTCGCCTCGACAGACGCCGGTCGTTCTAGCGGCCGTTCAAGCTTCCCCTATCGCGGCTCAGGACAAGGACAAGCCATCGGAATCCAGCGGACCGAAATCGAACTACATTGACCGCATGAAGGCCGCCGGCTACGACGTCGACCTGGATAAATACATTGCCATGAAAATCCAGGACGTGACTCCGGAGTATGCCACTGCCATGTCTCAGATTGGCTTTGGCAAGCTCACTGCCGACCAGCTCATTGCCTGCAAGATTCACAACGTCACGCCTGAATTCATTGCCGGCCTCAAACAAAAGGGTCTTGAAGCCAAGACTCTTGATGACGCCATCTCCTTCCGCATCTTTGAAGTCTCGCCGGAGTTCGTCGCCGGCATGAAAGCTGCGGGCTTTAGCAATTTGTCCCCTCAGCAATTGCTCGCCATGCGTGTCCAGGGCGTCACGCCGGAATACGCCACCACGATTCGTCAGCAATTTCCTGGAGTATCTGCAGAAGACTTAGTGAAGACGAAAATCTTCAACATCGACGCTGCCTTTATTGCAGAGGCTAAGTCACACGGCTTCACAAGCCTCTCCCTAGATAAGCTCGTCCAGTTGCGCATCTCCGGCATTCTCGACGACGAATCCAAATAGCTCTCGCAATTTTCTGAACCGCGCAATTCCCGGGCCGTAGTGCAAGGGGCTTGATTCCTTAACTTGATAGGAAGAAGCCACCTTGCGCCGCCCACAGGAAAGCCACGCCAGTTTTCAAGTCCCACCGAGGAGACTCTCATGATGAAACGCAATCTGTTCATGCTCGCTGCCGCTCTCACTTCCCTCGCTATCGCACTGCACGCCGCCGCCCCTCTCGATCCGATCCACGCAAAGTGCACCATCAGCGCCAGCGAGCGGCCGGATAAGTTCCGCATGCAAATTGAGAACGGCGACTGCCCGCTGCGCAATCACTGCGGCTACAGCAACAGCGACGAATCGATCTCGCGCTTCACCGGCATCTCGCTGGCCGATCTCGCTCGCGAAGGCGCGCGCCTCACCGCCACTCTCGCAGCGGAAGCCGGCGTCTTCACTTGCACCGGCAACGTGCGCGATGGCGAGTTATCAGGCGACTCCGTCTTCACACCGGACGCCGCATTCGCGGCGCGCATGGAGCAGATGGGATTCTCAGGCTTCGACTCTGACAAACTGCAGGTATACGCATTTCTCAACGTACAAAGCGATTGGGTCCGTTCCCTCCAGCAGATCGGCATCGAGGGTCTGAACACGGACAAACTCATCGCGTTGCGCGTCTTCAACATAGACCCTGTCTACGTTCATAGCCTCACCGCGCTCGGCTACCCGAAGCCCAGCGTAGATCAGCTCGTGGCCCTTGGATCCCAGGGCGTCAACGCGCAGGAAGTCGCGGAAATCCGCGCGCTCGGCTACAAGCCCAGCCTCGACGAGCTCATCCAGATCCGCATCTTCAAAATAACCCCGGAATTCATTCACCACATGGAAGACCGTGGCCTCAAGAATCTAACCATCGCCAAGCTGGTGCAAATCCGCATCTTCAAACTCGCCGACTAGAAGGCATTCCATCCCGCCCACGCTCCTTGCTCGAAGGGTGGAAAGCACGCAGTTTTGTGCCCCATTCATTGCACAGCATCATCGTGCAATGAGTGGGAAGCAGTGCGGCCGTGCGAGCCTCCCGCGAGCGTCTGCCGCACCGCAGGTGCCTGGGTTAGAATGGCTCCAACCTGAACGGAGCCCGCCGTGCGATCTTACATTCGTTTCGCAACCATCTGTCTCTGCGCCTTTCTGTTTCTTTCGGTCGCGCTGCATCCTCAGGCCCCTGCATCAAAACTGCTGAGGAAGGAACCAGTGATGACCCGCCACGCTGAAGGAACATTCGACGTAAAGACCATCCCGCTCCCGTCCGACGACGCCACCACCGGCACACCCATCGGCCGCTACGCGCTCGACAAGCAATTCCACGGCGACCTTGAAGGGCCAAGCAAAGGCGAGATGCTCGGCGCCGGCGACCCCTCCAAAGGAACAGCCGGCTACGTCGCCATCGAACACGTCACGGGAACCCTCCAGGGCCACGCAGGCTCCTTCGCAATGCAGCACACTGGCACCATGGAGCAGGGCAAGTTTCAGCTCATGGTAACCGTAGTCCCCGGCTCGGGAACAGAAGCGCTCACCGGCATCGCCGGAACCATGACCATCACCAACGCCGCCGGCAAGCACAGCTACACTTTCGACTACACCCTCCCTGAATCCCCGCAGTAGTGTCATTCGCCGTTCCAGCGGTGTTCGTAGTCGCGATGAACTTGACAGCAGTCAAGTCCATTGGGAGAATGCTGTCAGTTTCTGAGGCATTCTTCCAGATAGCGCGGACCGCCGTTTCCACTGTTGTCTCGGCACGTCCGCGTTTCTCGCTGTTGGAGCCGGCAAATGGCGGATAAGCCAGACCTCACACCCGAATTTTGTCTCAAGGCGGTTATCAACTCGACGCCAAAGCCGAACCGCTGGGATCCGCAAAAGGATACCCCGTCCGCCAAAACCCTGTTTGACCTCGGCGTTGTCAGTGCCAGCGAGTCCGGAGTCTTTGTCGAGGCGGTAAAAGGTCGCATTTCCCCTTGGAAAATCCATGACAATGACGTCGCGTCTGCACCCGCCACGACCCTGCAGGCAGCCGCAAACTCGGTGCAGAATAATGCGTTCTAAGAGTCTCGCCTCGTTCATCCTCGCCTGTTTCGTTATCGTCTGCTGCGTTGCCGCATGGCCGTCCGAAGTGAAGTTCAAGCTCGCAGGCACGGCCGAGTTCGAGCGTAGTACGACCGTCACAATTGACGTCGACTACACCGGCACGCTTCCCCCGAATCCAAACCCCTTCCGGGACGCATCGAGCTGGAAAGTCTTTTGGAGCGCCAATCCGGAATCCGGGCTCCATGCCGCAACTGTCGTAGCGGTCGACGTTGATATCCCAGTCCAGAAAATCCGTTTGCAACTCGCGGGCGATCTACCGCCGGCTGGTGCTTCCTGGTCGGTGCTCTTCAATCCCTCGGGTCCCCCATCGTTTCTGCCCCAGGTCATTGCCGGTACACCCACGCGACCAATTCCCGGCTCACCGGAGTCAGAAGCGATTCCATCGGCGCAGACGCCCGCTTCTCCAGCACCTGCCGGACACCTGCCCGCAAAGAAGGACTGCGCCAGCAAGAGCCCCGAGGATCAGCCGTTTTTCTGTCCAGCCGCTCCAGGCGCCACCCCGGACTTAAAACTGACTGCCAGCTTCCTGGCCGCAGGCGGCACAAAGCCCATCTACGCGCTCTCCCTGAAAGGCGCGCTGCAATCCACCAACACGATCCTGGATTTTCATCCCGCCATCGCAACCGATATCGAGATCAATCAAAACCTCGTGCCTCCCACCAACAGCACCACCTTCAACCCGAACTCAATCGTTGCCGGATTTGCCTTCACCCGCTTCGTTCCGGTGCAGAGTCATCAGCTATACGGAATCAAGCTTCTGGTGGGATTTCCAAGCGGCGAGTTCTGCGCGTCAGACCCGTCTGCCAATATCATCTTCAGTCCGACCGCTTCGTTTGTATTGAATTCCTGGCAACCGAGAGGCTATCCCTCTCTCTATGCCACTCTGTATCCTTTTCTCGGGGTAGAAATAGGCCGGAATCTCAGCAATCCATCGGTCATCCAAAAAATTCCGATCAATCTCTCGAACTACGATTCGATCGTGCGCGGTGTTCTGGGAACGGACGCGGCCTTCGTTGTCGCATCCCCAGATCGCAAGGGAAACGTCTTCTCGATCAATGGAACCTATCGAATGCGCCTCCCCGCATTCGACGAACCCGAAGTGCGCACATTGCATCAGGTGACAACCGTCGATCTCTCCACTAAGGCCCGAAATTGGGTGGAGTCCGACATCAACTGGGCGCCGTGGACCTTCAAATACCTATCCATCACCGCGAAGTATCAGTACGGCCAACTTCCTCCCTTGTTCAAGCTTGTCGATCACAGCTTTACTCTCGGATTAACCCTGCAAGCAAGCCAGACCAGAAAGACCAAATAGGCGCTGCCGGCCCTGAAACGCTGAATGCGCATTTTGGCATACTGCCGCGACGTTCCCGGTTTCAAACCGGCCCGATAGATTCGTTACCATAATTCCATGCCCCAATTTCCATCAGGCCAGACCCTCCTCATCGACGCCGACGACACCCTCTGGGAAAACAACATCTACTTCGAGCGCGCCATCGCCGCCTTCATCAGCTATCTCAATCACCACGAGTACTCGCCGGACCAAGTCCGTCAAGCCCTCAATACCGTCGAACGCGAAACCATCCTCACCCACGGCTACGGCCTCACCAGCTTCACCCGCTCCCTTGTGGCTACTTACGAGCGCCTCAGCCCCACTCCAGTCACCGAACACAACATCAAGCGCGTTCGCAGCTTCGCCCGCGGCATCTCCGAGCAGGAAATTGAGCTTCTCCCAGGCGTCGCTGAAACTCTCGCCGAGTTAGCCGCCCGTCACCACCTCATCCTCATGACCAAGGGTGACCGAGCCGAGCAGGCGGACAAACTGGCCCGCTCCGGACTCGCTGACCGATTCTCCGCCGTCGAAATCGTCGCCGAGAAAAACTCCGCGACATACCGCGAAGTCATTGGCCGCCACGAGCTAACACCCCACACCAGTTGGATGATCGGCAACAGCCCCAAGAGTGACATCAATCCCGCCCTCGCGGCCGGCCTTCACGCCGTCTTCCTCTTCCACCCCGCCACCTGGGTCCTCGAACACGCCACCCTCGATCCCGCCCCTCCAGGTCAGCATCTGCTCGAACTCGATTCCTTTGCAAAGCTCTGTGATATCTTCTAACTCCACTGCGAATCGGAAGGCGGAAGACACTGAGACAATCTCAGACCTGACGATTCTTCGTTTTCGGCATCCAACCAAAAGGGCGAGTCATCGAACTCATCGTCCTTGAGAGGAAATCCGCCGAATCAACCAATAACCATGCCCGCAAGAATCGAAGACTACGCCCTGATCGGCGATTGCGAAACCGCTGCCTTGGTCGACAGAAACGGCTCCATCGACTGGCTCTGCTGGCCCGACTTCTCCTCCGAGGCCTGCTTCGCCGCCCTCCTCGGCACCGAAGAAAACGGCTACTGGAAGATCACGCCCGCCGAAGGCAAATGGAGAACGACCCGCCGCTATCGCCCGCACACCCTCATCCTCGAAACCACGTTCATCCACAAAACCGGCTCGTTTCGCCTCATCGACTTCATGCCTCTTCGACAGAAGGACTCACACATCGTCCGCATCGTTCAGGGCATTCGCGGCAAAGTCGCTGTCCGCATGGAGATGGCTCTCCGCTTCGATTACGGCCGCACCGTCCCCTGGGTTACGCGCATCAAAGGCGGAATCCGTGCCGTCGCCGGACCCAATCTTGCCGCCCTTCGCGCCTCCGTTCCAATGCATGGAGAAAACCTCAAGACCGTTGCCGATTTCACCGTCAGCCGCGGCGAGAGTGTCAGCTTTTCCCTCACCTATGGCCTCTCTTTCACGGCCAATCCCCGAAAGATCGACGCTAAGCAAACGCTGCAGTTCGCCACCGAGCGTTGGCGCTATTGGTCTCACCGCCTCAAGTACCGGGGAAAATATCGTGACATCATCGAGCGCTCGCTCATCACCCTCCGCGCCATGATCTACCGCCCAACCGGCGGGGTTGTCGCCGCAGTCACCACTTCTCTACCCGAGTTCCTCGGCGGTGTTCGCAACTGGGACTATCGTTACTGCTGGCTCCGCGACACCACCTTCACCCTCCTCGCCCTCACCCACGCCGGCTACTTCAACGAAGCCGAGGCCTGGCAGGACTGGCTCCTGCGCGCGCTCGCCGGCAGTCCGCAGCAGGTTCAGATCATGTACGGCCTTAAGGGCGAGCGCCAGCTCATCGAGTGGGAAGCGGGCTGGCTCCCCGGCTATGAAAACTCGCGCCCCGTGCGCATCGGCAACTCCGCAGCCGGTCAGGTTCAGGTCGATATCTACGGTGAAATGCTCGACTGCTTCTTTCAGGCACAGCACAGCATGCTTCGTCATACCGAGAACGATTTTCGCGTACTCGTTCTGCTACTCGACCAACTTGAAACCATCTGGCAGCAGCCCGATGAGGGCATATGGGAAACGCGAGGCGGCCCGCAACAGTTCACTTACTCAAAGATGATGGCCTGGGTT
>JBAWCO010000692.1:0-2042 GCA_049590315.1 Occallatibacter sp.
CCGTAACGGCTCCTCAACAGGACCAGGAACCAGACCCGCTGAAGCGGCCCCGCTCCGACAAGGAGAGGTTCCAGGCGCAGAAGGCACTGAAAGGCGAGATTCACGGCGCTTACAGGACGTGGCTGGAGCAGGATGTTCCGTACATCATCACAGACGAAGAGCGCAAGGCATTCAAGAACCTGAGCAACGATGAGGAGCGCGAGGCTTTCATCGAGAATTTCTGGCTGCGGCGCAATCCGACACCGGATTCCCCGGAGAACGAGTTCCGGGAAGAGCACTACCGGCGCATCGCCTACGCCAACGAGCATTTTGCCGCCGGCAAGCCCGGCTGGAAGACCGACCGCGGTCACATCTATATATCCTTCGGCAAACCGGATTCGATTGACTCGCACCCCTCCGGCGGCTCTTACCAGAGGCCTATTGATGAGGGAGGCGGCGAAACATCGACCTTTCCCTTTGAGACCTGGCACTACCGGTATCTGGAGGGCATTGGCGAGAACATCGACCTTGAATTTGTAGACACCTGCCAGTGCGGCGACTACCACTTCACCATCGACCGCAGCGAAAAGGACGCGCTGTTGCGCGTTCCTGGCGTGGGGTTGACGCAGTCGGAAGAGATGGGGCAGTCGAAGAAGGCCGACCGCTTCAAGGGAGGCATGGAGGCGCTGGGCAACGGCCCGATGTCGTCTCAGAACCAATCGAAGGAGTTCGACCGGATCGATCTGGCTGCGAAGATTTTCGCTCCGCCGCCGATCAAGTTCGCCGATCTTGACTCGTTTATTTCAGAACACAAGATTCTCAGCGGCCCGGTTTTCCCGTTCGATGTGCGCACGGATTATGTGAAGGTGACCGACAGTACGGTCCTGGTTCCCATCACAATTCAGTTGAGGAATCGCGACATCACCTTCGTGACCAAGGACGGCGTGTCCAAGGGATTTGTGAACATCCTGGTGAAGGTGACGACGCTTACGCATAAGACGGTTCAAAGCCAGGAAGATACAGTTCAGGTGGAGCAGCCGGCTGAATTGCTGGAGAAGACTCTGGATCGCAAGTCAGTCTACTGGAAGGCGCTTCCGCTGCTTCCCGGTCTGTACCGGTTGGATATTGCGATCAAGGACGTGAATAATCCCGACCACCTCGGGTATTACGGCAAGGGTTTTGAAGTGCCCACTTTCCACGACGAGAAACTGGCCACTTCAACGCTGATTCTGGGCGATGAGATGAATGTTGTTTCGTCGCGCGAGATTGGCGCTGGCAGTTGCGTGATTGGGAATACGCATATTTGCCCTCGGGTGAGTCCGAATCCGGCCACTCCGATTAACTTCAAGCGTAGCCAGGAACTGAACTTCTGGATGCAGGTGTACAACCTGGGCATTGACGAAGCCACCAAGAGCAACGCAGCTACAGTGACCTACCAGATTATTGACACCGCGACCAACGCGGTGATCTTTGAGAAGGAAATGGCGTCGAAGGACCTGGGAGCACACAGCGACCAGTTG
The DNA here is from genome assembly GCA_049590315.1 of Occallatibacter sp. Taxonomy (GTDB): domain Bacteria; phylum Acidobacteriota; class Terriglobia; order Terriglobales; family Acidobacteriaceae; genus Telmatobacter. The sequence goes on from JBAWCO010000692.1 coordinate 1,500, forward strand.
ACTGTGGAAAAGTCGCTCCCAATGGCAGGGCTTCAACCAGGGAAATACAAGGTGACGATCAAAATAAACGACACAATCTCAAAACAAGAGATTGCGCAATCGGCACCTTTTGTCGTGGAATAGGAAGTATCCCCGCGCAGATGAGTTATCGGACTCAAGATCACGAGGCTCGCGCGGATTCGATTGGGAGTAAAAATCGCCAGGGCGCCGCACTACGTCACCCAATTGTGATCATGCGCAGGCTCCATCTCGTTGTTTTCGTCGTGCTGATTAGCATGGGCTCCTCTCCGGTCCACGGGGCTGTTCCCGGGTCGGTTTCAGGCTTTGTGCGCGACACGGCCGGTGTTCCGCAAATGGGCGCCGTTGTGGAGTTGCTGCGCCCGGATCTGACGGTGATTGCCAGCGTTTATACCGACAGCGAAGGTCGCTTCAAGATTTCTTCTGTGGCTCCCGGCCGGTACGCCGTGAAGGCGATGAATATATCGTTCCTTCCTTCGTTACGCGAGAATGTGCGGGTGCTTCGCTCGAGCACCGTGGTCAACA
>JBAWCO010000693.1:0-14356 GCA_049590315.1 Occallatibacter sp.
GCTGAACACCTCGCTCACACTGGTCAATGCAGTGGCTGATCTTGCGCGGACGGGGCTAGCTGAACTTTCCAGGGGATAACCAGTTTGAGGAACCGAGGTCTCATCTTGTATATCGTCGACTCGTCCGCAATCCCACTATTACCATGGAGTTAACTCCTTTGGAAAAACCTCTTCTGTAAAGCGCCTCCGTCCGATAAAATTTCACAATTAGGCAAGGAGCACACCGCAGGTTGCCTTGCGATGTGAGAGTGCCGACAAAGACACCGCTCCACGATAGTCCTCCCTGGGTGAATTTTTGAATGCTATTCACCGCCGGAATTGATGCGAGGTGTCTGTGACGCTGAAGTCGCCATCCCGGTATGTTGCGGAAAAAACCGATCTGAAATGTGTACGCTGTGGAAATGAAATGCGCCGGTTGGGGCGGCAAGGCTTCCTGCAAAGGAATATTTATTCCTACTTCGGTTATTACCCTTGGGAATGTCCGATCTGTAGAGAACGGGTTTTCCTCAAGAGGAAGCACGAGCACAAGCAGCGTCCCCTCTCAGAAACAACCATCTGCTAGAACCTCGATAGGCTGCCCGTTGCGGGCACTCGTATCTCCGACGGATGTTCAGGAGAATTGATTCGCTCCCGGCCACCATGACGAGAGCCTCAGCGGCGCATCTTTTGGCCTACGAACGGAAGAGATTCTTGGCCAGGAACAGCACATTTGCCGGCCGCTCAGCTAATCGCCGCATGAAGTAGGGATACCACTCCCGACCGAAGGGAATGTATACGCGCACGTTGTAGCCTTCCTGCACAAGCTTTCGCTGCAGATCGCGCCGGACTCCATACAACATCTGGAACTCGAAGCGGCTGGGATCGATTCCATGCTGCTTTGCGAACTCCTTGGCCGCTGCGATCATGGCTTCGTCGTGGGTGGCTAGCCCGTGATATATCGGGCTGTCCAACAGCATTCCGCTCAGCCGCACGTAGTTCGCATCCACGTCTGCCTTGCTCGGAAACGCAACCTCTGGCGGTTCCTTATAAGCGCCTTTGCACAGCCGAATTCTGATCCCGTCGGCAAGCAGTTGCTCAATGTCCGCCTGAGATCGGTATAAGTAGGCTTGGATAACAATCCCGATCGCTCCGCGCATCTCAGGCACGGCATGGATACGCCGCACAATATCCAGCGTGACCTGTGTCAGCGACGAGTTTTCCATATCAATGCGGAGGAAGTTGCCCGTCGCAGCGGCATGTTTGGCCAGGCTCTCCGCAATGGTCTCCGCCAGATCAGGAGAAAGCTCAAGACCCATCTGCGTCAGCTTTACGCTGATGTTCGCAAGCAGCTTGCGCGCAGCAATCTGCTCGAGGAGCCGGTGATAAATCTCGGCCGCCTGGTGGGCCTCAACCTCTGACGAAACGCTCTCGCCCAGCGAGTCCAGAGTCACGGCGATGCCCTGTCGATTCACGGACTCGGCAACCCGCAGCGCGTCCTCAAGCTCCATGCCCGCCACGAACCGGGAACTGAGCCGACGACCCATGCCGGATCGTTCGCTGAAGCGGCGCATCACTCGATTTCGAGAGAGAGCAATAAAGGCGGAACGCAGAATAGGCATCTTAATAATCCTGCCGGTCCGAGCCTGATTTTGGGCTCACCGGTCGTACAACCCAGTCTCGCACAATCGAATGACGAACTCGCCGGATGACGGATTGTACAGGCGAGTCGGTCATACAGGCAGATCAGTCTCTCAGCCCACTGGCCAGCGATAATGCCCAACTGCACGGTGCAGGTTGAATGCCTCGATCGGGCTCTCTTCGACTCCGCGGCCAATGTTGTGAATGATCAATTTTTTCTGGTCGCCAGTGACGACGATCCCAACATGAGGCAGTCGAGCATCCAGGAGCCAGGTCACAATGTCGCCAATCTCAATCGGCTTAGGGAATCCGTCGCCAGGTGTCGGGGTCTCCGCAGCCCACAGCCGAGCTCCGTCCCGTGTCCAATAGGTTTCAAGATTGAGCACGCGCCGGTGGTCGATATTTGTGTCGGGTGCTCGTGATCCCCACACTTTCCACGCAGGGTAAGCATCGAAGGCCTTCACCATATCCTCGTGCACCAGTCTCTGCAGATCCAACCCCAACCCGTCTCGGGCTGCGCGAATCACCACGTCAGCGCAGACGCCCGTTGAACGCGGCACATCGCCGTTGGGATAACTCAACTTTGTCCACCTAGGGTCGTAACCCGTGGTCACGCCCAACTGCGCACGCGCCGCATTCGCAAGCCGCTGGGCACTATTCGCGGTGGCGTTTGCCAGGCGGGACGAAGTGATCGAGACCGCTGCTAATCCGCCAAGGAGATCTCGTCGATTCACGGTCGCTATCCTCGAGCTAGAAACTGCTTTAGTGCACCTGATAGAGCGCGCTGCCGTGCGCAGGCAGAGTTACGCTGATTTCCTTCGATTCCTTCGCTGTGTGCTCTGTATAGAGATCCTGGGCCTGATGTTTCGCGCCGTCCAGCCCAAGTTGCTTCCAGGTCATTCGCAGCGTGACGGGTTTCTCATCGAGGTTGAAGAATGCAAAAAATTCGGCATAGTTTCTCGCCCCAGGGCTGTCGATCGTACCTTGCCAAATCCGCACATTTTCAGACCCTCCCGGTAGACTCGACGTGTCAATCGGATGGCTGTAACTAATGTTCTGGTTCATAAAAGTGATTTCCTGATTCGTCATCAAAGAACGGGCGAAATCATCCAGCTTGGTCAGATTTCCGCCAAAAATCAGTGGCGATCTGGCAATCGCCCATAGCGTGAACTCCGTCCGCTGCTCATCCTGCGTCAGCCGCGACTGCCTGGGTTCACCCCATCCCGGATGAGGCGTCAATGACCCCTCCGGCAGCATATCCGCATCGGGCCAATTCCCCGGCCTGGCATAAGGAACCCACTTCGCCAGCCGGTCGAATTCGTCCCGCACCCCGAACGGAAACTCTCCGTCTCCGGGTTTGTGCGGAAATGTCCATCCATCCCAGTGGTCGTCCGCTACGCGCCACATCTGCCCATACTTGCCTACTTCCTCCGCATGTTCCAGGTGCGTTGGACCCGGCGATAAGCTCAGCACAATCGGTCGTCCGGTCTTCTGGATCGCCTTCGCAATTTGCTTGATCTCGGTGATCCGGTAAGGCCGGTCGCTGATACAGTCCACCTTGATGAAATCAAGTCCCCAACCGGCATATAACTTCAGCATGCCATCGTAGTAAGCCTGCCCAGCGGCATTGTCCTTCACCCCCCAGTTGCCTTCATCCCACGGACAAGGTGAACTCGTATCCGCGGCTTCTTCTGCGTGAAAGCTCGTTCCCGTGATCGGCAGGTTGTCTTTTACCACCTGCCGCGGAATTCCCCGCACGATATGAATTCCGAATTTCAAACCTTGCGCATGAACCCAGTCGGCCAAAGGCTTGAATCCAGCTCTGCCCGCAGAAGAAGGAAATCGGTCTGCTGTCGGAATCAGGTAGCCATTTCCATCCCACAGATATCTCCTCTCTGCCAGATTCGCACCGAAAGGATTCTCCATGTACCATCCCTCGTCGATCACGGCGTACTTCCACCCGAACTGCTTGATTTCAGCTAACACCTTGGCATTGGCCTTGAAGTCAGCTTCATCAATTGTGAATCCATACGCATCCCAGCTATTCCACCCCATAGGCGGCGTTGGAGCGAGATTCTGTGCATGCAAAAGGGTCGTATAGGGGACAGTGAAGGCGAGAACGGAGAATATTGCGGTGAGAAAAAAACGGCAGCGAGTCATGCGGAAACGTATACCACACCCCGCGGCGTCCCCGCATACTCATACTGGCGAAGCCGCCGACTTTCCATGCGTCGCGCAACTCCATCGCGCGATAAGTGGGAGATCCTCAAAGCCCGCGAGAGCCGATCGCGAGTGGCTACCGCGCTTCAGGTACTTTGCCGATTTATTGCCTCCAAAGACGCACAATTGGAAATGTGGTCACGACTTTCCAATCCGTAGTCGAACGTGTCGGATGTTTCTGATGCAAAATGTCAGATATGTCCCAGGTTCTATATGTGATGTCCCCGGTCCGTAGCTGTACCAGCCCACCCCCTCCCCCCCGAAAAGGTCACTACTCCCGTCTGGTTGTTTCTGGCAAATACAAATAAATGAATCACTTGCGAATTTATCCACGTTACTCATGGGTAAACACTACCCTGAAAATCAAGCTTATTTGCTCGAAATACTGACTCGAAATAGCACAAAAATGCCTAAGAGGTGCCGTTGCATCTCGATTTTGGAGAGTGGTTAGCTGAGAAGAGAGTTACACATCACGAAAGGAGCGGATTGCCACGCACGGGTTCAACCGCCACCAGCAACGGCCCCGCAGACCTTCCGCGCGGAAAACATTTCGCGAGACTACAGCCCTTGCATTGTGGGCATGGAGCCTAAACAGTTAAATCTCTTAGCAGGGCGGCCGGATCTCGCTTGACGTCCCTCCCGCCGCGGGAATGTAGCACTTCTGCGTATAGTCCATCACCATGCGGTCCGCATTAAACCGCCATCCCAGTGTGCGGATGGTCCGCTTCATGCGCTTGATCCAGCCGCGCGGCAGTCCATCGCGATCACGATGATAGTAGAGCGGGATAACCTCGTCGCGGAGAACGCGGTAAAGTTCCTCTCCATCGCGGCTGTCGTGAACATCCATATTCGAGTGGGTTCTTCCGGTTCCGATGGCGAAACCGTTCAGTCCATCGTATGCCTCAGCCCACCAGCCGTCGAGTACAGAGAGATTCAACCCTCCGTTCAGCACGACCTTTTGTCCGCTGGTTCCCGAAGCCTCCAGCGGACGCCGCGGATTGTTGAGCCACACATCCACACCCTGCACCAGGTACCGGCCCACATTGATGTCGTAATCTTCGATAAAGAGGAACTTGTCAGCGAATTTTGAATCGCGCATCATCTGCGCAATCTGTTGTAGTACCGTCTTGCCGGGTTCGTCATGCGGGTGGGCTTTGCCGGCGAATAGAAACTGAACAGGCCGCTTGGGGTCATTCACCATGGACGCGAGCCGATGCATATCGGCGAGTACCAGGTTGGCACGTTTGTAAGTAGCGAACCGTCTTGCAAATCCAATGGTCAACGCGTCGGGCGAGAGCACTTTACCCAACGCATTCAAAGTCTCCAGCGGCTCATTGCGACGCTCCGCCTGTTCCCGCGCCCGTCTCCGCGCAAAATCCAACAGTTGCGACTTCAGGCTCAAATGCGTCTCCCAAAGCTCGCCGTCATCCACATTTTCAATTTCTTCCCAAGTGCGCGCCGATCCGCTGTTGCTTTGCCAGTCAACCCCAAGGTGACGATCGTAAAGCCGGCACATCTGTGGCGCCAGCCAAGACGGAACATGTACGCCGTTCGTGATGTGGCCGATGGGCACTGCATCTTCCGGCTTTCCAGGATAGAGACACTTCCACATGGCCCGCGACACTTCGCCGTGGAGCGAAGAGACCGCATTGGCGCGCCGAGAAAGCTTCAATCCAAGTACAGTCATGCAGAACTGCTCTCCCTGGTCCGTGGGATACTCGCGCCCAAAGCCCATCAGATTCTCATGCGTAATTCCCAGTTGCTCACGCAGCGGTCCAAGGTGCTCCTCAATCAAGTCAGCGTTGAACCGGTCGTGCCCTGCGGGCACCGGGGTATGGGTCGTGAAGATGACTTCCCTTGGAATCTGACTTGCAGCGGCGTTGAAATCGAGCCCTTCTTCTTCCATCCGGTTGCGAATCGCCTCAAAGACCGCGAAGCCACTGTGCCCCTCGTTGAGATGCAGAACACCCGGTGAGATGCCCATCGCTTTGAGTGCACGAAATCCACCAACACCCAACAACAGTTCCTGGCGAATGCGCGTGCGTGCATCTCCCCCGTACAGTCGTGAGGTCGTCTCGCGATCTTCGGGCGCATTCCCCGTCACATTCGAGTCAAGCAGCAGAAGATCGATGCGCCCCACCTTCAAGCGCCATACCTTGGCACGGATTGGACCGCCTCGTGTGTGGATCTCAATGACCACTGGTTCGCAATTCTGTCCAATGGCCGGTTGCATGGGTAGCCGGTTTACATCGGTTTGCAGGTATTCTTCCTGCTGCCAGCCGCTTTGATCGAGGCGCTGAAGAAAGTAGCCTTGCCCGTAGAACAAGCCGATCCCGATCAGCGGAATATCCAGGTCTGATGCACTCTTAATGTGGTCGCCAGCCAGCACACCAAGCCCTCCGGAGTAGATCGGCACAGACTCGTGCAGCCCGAACTCGGCGGAAAAATAGGCCACTGGTCGAGGCCGCAACACTCCGGCATTGCCCGCGCCCCAGGTTCGGTCTGCATTCAGATACTCTTGTTGACGTCGATAGCAGTAGTTGATGCGACTATGCAGAACCAGTTCCGTTGCGCGGCGATCAATCTCGCCCAACGGCATCTCGCTGAGCAGCGAAATCGGGTTCTGATTCAATTTGCGCCAGCGTGTCGGATTCAGATCGCGAAACAGGCTGATGCTGGAGCGATCCCAGCTCCACCACAGGTTTCGGGTAAGCGACCAGAGACGCTCCTGCGCCGGGCCGATGAATCTGTCGAGCGTGCGAGCCTCGCTGACCACGGGTGCCACCTGGTTGGCCGCTTCTACCAGCATGCGAATTTCATTCTCGCGAAAGATCCGTGGCTCCTTGGTCTGAACCACAAGAACGCCCTGTAGAAGACCGCGATCGATCAGTGGTACGCCGAGGAATGAGTGATATTCCTCTTCTCCAGAGTCTTTGAAGTATTTGAATCGCGGATGCTTCCTGGAGTCTTCAACGGCAACCGGCAGCACCTGTTCCGCAACCAGTCCGGCAAGTCCTTCGTGCAGCGGCATGCGTAACGTGCCGATACATCGCGGGTGTAGCCCAAGGCTCGCAGCCAGCACAAGGTTCGATCGGTCGGGTTCCAGAAGGTAAGCAGAGCAAACGTCCGTCCTGAATCGCGCCGCGATCAGGGCAACCACATTCGTCAGGGTATGGGCGGGCTTCCCGCCTTCTTCAGTCAGACTCGTGATCTCTTCAAGAGTCAAAACATGACTGACATCCGTTGCGTCGTACGTCTCGCCCATCGCGTTGCCCTCGCTTTTCCGTCTGTTTCAAAGAAAACGTCTCCGTCCGCATGCCACCTGAAAGCGTGTATTTGTTCCAAGTTCAGAATATGAAACGTCTTTTCGCCGTCTGGAATGCCGACCTGTGGGGAAACGCCCGTCGTCTCGGTGCAGGATAAATCAGACGATACCATCATTCCGCTTCAGGGCCAAAAGCCTGGCATGGCGAGCAGCCTGAATATTGAAACGCCTTTGCATCAAAACGTTGCGTTAAGCTGATGCGGGGGTACTTTCGATGCGTTTTCGCGCTTTGAGCCGTTTGATTCCCGCCTGGGTTGGATTGGCCTGCGGTCTCGTCCTGGCCGCACAACGGCCATCTGCTCTTCCAGGCCAGAATCCAGCTCTGCCGCTCACCCATGTAGACAACGGGCCCAACTCAGCGAAGGCGCAGAGCCAGCACTACGTTGTGCTCGTCTCGCTCGACGGGTTCCGCTGGGACTACGCCAAGCGCGATGGCGCCGCACATCTGCTGTCCATCGGCAAGCAAGGCGTCTGGGCCCCTGAAGGTATGCTGCCCAGCTATCCCTCTCTCACATTCCCAAACCACTTCACGATCGTTACCGGCCTCTATCCCGAGCACCATGGCCTCGTTGCCAACAGTTTCTTCGACGAGACGAAGAATGCCCGCTACGGCATTTCAGATGCAGCCGCGGTTACCGACGGAAGCTGGTACACCGGCACTCCGCTTTGGAGTCTGGCGGAGAGTCAGGGTATGCGCTCCGCATGTCTCTTCTGGCCTGGCTCCGAGGCCCAGATCGCGGGCTTTCGTCCAACTTGGTACGCCCGCTTTGACTCGAAAACCGAATCCACGGACGCAGTGCAGCAGGCGCGCATTGACAACACGGTAGCGCTCCTCAAACTCTCGCCGGCGGATCGTCCTCATTTCATCACCATCTATTACTCCGAACCTGACCATGAAGGCCACGAGTTCGGCCCCGACTCGCCGGAGACCAAAGCCGCCGCACTCAAGATGGACGCAATGGTTGGCAAACTGAAGGCCGCGCTTGACGCAACCGGACTGCTGATCGACCTGGTTGTGATCAGCGACCACGGGATGATCGAGGTTGAAGGCAACTGGAGTACCCTCGATCAACTCGCCGATTTGACTGGGTTCGATGCTGTTGGGCAGCTGCTTTACGGCAAAACCGAGGAGGATCGCGTCCGCCTTTACAACAAGCTCAAAAAGGCCTCGTCGCAGTTTGTTGTTTATCGCCGGAAAGACGTCCCGGCTGGCCTGAACTACAGCCAGAATCCGCGCGAGGGCGACCCGGTCGTCGTGGCTACGGGCCCTTACGCCATTCGCGCCCACGGTCCCCCGGCAGGAAAGGAAGACCGGCCGCCGACCATCGGAATGCATGGTCTTGATCCCCGGCAGGTGCCGCAGATGAAGGCCAGCTTTTTTGCTGCTGGTCCGGATATTCTTCCCGGCAAGACGGTAGCTCCGTTTGAGAACGTGAATCTTTATCCATGGCTGGCTCACCTCCTTGGACTCACGCCTCCGAAGTCCGACGGAGACCTGAATGTGCTAGCCGGGACTTTGCGGTCCGGCGCCGCTGATGCCGGGAACTAGCGAATCTCCAAACCTCTTCGAATCCGGGCGCTCCGCTTGGGAGCCATTTGGGTACTATATTTTCTTTTTGTGGTTGGGATGGCGATCGCTCGATACAGGAAATGAATCAGGGAGCATGCAAGAAATGAACGTGGTTCTGGGAATTGATGGCGGGGGCACCAAGACTCGCGCGTCCATTGTGAACGGAGAAACAGTACTGGCTCACGCTGAGAGTGGCTCCATCAAGCGCCTGCGCGTTGGCGCAGAAGTTGCGGAGACCAATCTGCGTACGCTGCTGAAAGACGTGTACCAGCAGGCTGGCGTCACTGGCGTCCAGGCTGCTTCAGTGGGGGTGGCCAGCGCCAGCCTGCCGGGCACCGCGGAGTGGATCACCGCGGTCCTCAAGGACCTTCACGCCCAGCGCTCTGAAGTGGTGGGCGACGAGATTATTGCCCTCGATGCGGCTTTCAAAGGCGGCCCCGGCATCCTGCAGATCGCCGGAACCGGTTCCAACACCATCGGCCGCGCGCCCGACGGAAGCCGCGAGTGCGCCGGTGGCTACAGTTCGCGTCTTGGCGACGAGGGTTCCGGCTACTGGATCGGGTTGCACGCCGTGCGCCGAGCGCTGAATGCATTTGATCGTGAACAGCCGACGCAAGTTCTGCAAGCAGTGGGCCGCATCTGGGGCACCACAACAATCGAACAGTTGGTGAGTCTGGGTGACAGTTCGCCGGGACCGGACTTTGCGGCACTTGCCCCGGCCATCAGTGAACTGGCCGAGGCAGGCGACCCGGTTGCGCTGGGAGTCCTGCATCAGGCGTCGGCCGACCTAGTGGACTTCGTGCTCCTGGTGCGCGCCAAGTTGCGCCGTAAGCATGGCCTAATAGAGGAAGTCCCGGTGGCGTGGATCGGAAGCATCATCGGCCAAGCTCGCCTAGTCCGCGAGGCATTCTTTGCGGGCCTGCATGCAGCCGCCCCCGACATGCCGGTAGGGCAGCAGGAAATCTCCGGCATTGAAGGAGCCCTGTGGCGCGCAAAACGGCTAGCCGAAACGGCAGGTTAGAAAAGTCTTTGTTTATGCGACCGGCTTCCCGTTCATAATCGAGGCCGTCAATCTGCCTGCCCCATCCACGGCAACCAGATTGGCCACCTTGCCCACACCGAGCGAACCGGCCTGATCAGCGAACCCGGTCATTGCAGCCGGATTGACGGTAAGCAGCCGCAGCGCTTGTTCCAAGGGGGCGCCAGTGAAGCCGACGAAATTGGCGAGTGCGCGGTCGAGTGTGAGGACACTGCCGGCTAAAACACCACGTGCCGTAGCCTTGCCGCTCGCAACCTGCACTGCAAAGCCGCCGAGTTGATATTCCCCATCAGGCATGCCTGCCGCGCTCATCGCGTCGGTGACGAGAATAGCGCGTTCCGGCCCCTTGCTGCGCCACCAGATTTTCACCATCTCCGGAGCTGTGTGGATCCCGTCGCAAATCAGCTCAGCAAACAGGGAATCGGTCGTCAGTACCGTTCCCAGAATTCCAGGCTCGCGGTGATCGAGCGGCCGCATGGCATTGAAGGTATGTGTCGCGCTCATTGCTCCCGCGGCGATAGCGGCCTTCGTCTCGGCAGCGGTGGCGTCTGAATGGCCCAGCGAGACACGCACGCCGCGCGCAGTGGCGTGCGCGGCCAGTTCGACCGCGCCGGGTAGTTCTGGGGCCAGAGTCATCAGCCGAATGTGTCCCTCGGCGGCTTCGCAGAACCTATCAAAAACGCCAATGTCAGGCGTCAGCAGATGTTCAGCCGGTTGCACGCCCCGCTTTGCATGAGAAAGAAAAGGGCCTTCAAGATGAATACCAATGGCCCGGGCCGCGTCCTTTGGTGCGGTCGGTCGCTGCTCCAGCAGCTTCGCGAGTCCTGAAAGTGCGCGCAGAGTTGTGTCCATCGACGCAGTCACCGTCGTGGCCAGAAAGCTGCCCGTCCCATGCGTAGCAAGGAATCGGCCGATAGTGTTAAGAGCTTCCGGCGTGCCTTCCATTACATCGTGCCCGGCCGCGCCGTGAATATGCACGTCCAGAAAGGCCGGAGCCAAGATTGCGCCGGGATAGTCGAGTACGCGGTCGTGCCCGCCCAACTCGCCGGTCTCTCGCGTGCGAATGGAAGCGATCTGCCCGTCTTCGATTTCAACCAAGGGACGCGGGATCAGATTGGTCCCATTCCAGAGCTTCTCCGCCGTCAATACGGTGCGCATAACCAACCGATTATTACAGGTCCACCGCACACCCGTCCTTGCGCTGAGCAGTTCAAGCGGGTCAAGTCAAGAGGCAGACCTAGTGGACAAGCATACTGCCATCCCGCTTGCGAAAGTTATCTTGGGTTCGCACCGCATTGAGCACCTCGTGCACGGCGGCCAACTCTGCCCGACAGGCAGTGAGCTGGGCGGCGAGCTGAGAAAATTGTGAATCCAGGTGGGTCCGCAATTCGTACACCGCTCGTTCTAGCCGGTCGTTTGCGGCAATCTGTTCGGCCTGACTTGCTTGCAAGGCTTTGAGGTTGGGCAAAACAACATCTGCGAGAAACCGGGTGAGGGATTCATCGGGCTCATTCATAAGGAGATTCTAAGCGCAAATCCGAAGAACCGCCTGATTACGATTGGCTGTGCAATGGTAATGCACTTGGTCTAAATCCAGCCCTCTGTAACGGCCCGTTAACGCGGGCTACAAGTCACATTTGCTAAGGTTTTCAAATGCGAATCAAGCTCCTGCTGACGATGTTCGGTACGGCTCTACTCCTCTTTACCCAAACCCTTGCTGCGCAAACCATTGACCTGCCAACCAGCAAACAAATGATCGGCGAGATTCCGGGGCACCCGCAGAGATTGAATAGCCTGCCCATGTCGATGGTCGTTTCTCCTGACGGCAGATATGTTGTCACGGTGAATGCAGGGTACGGTACCTTCGAGTCGAAATACGAGCAATCGCTGGCGGTTCTGGATACACAGACCGGCGCATTGACTGACTTTCCTGACGCCCGTACGCTCGCCCAACTGGCAAAGCAGACGCTCTACTCCGGGCTGGCATTCAGCCGCGATGGAAGGTACATTTACGCGAGCATGGGCTCGATTACCGATCCCGCCGGCGACGGGAAAGACGATACCGGCAGTGGTGTGGTGGTGTACAGCTTCAATGACGGCAAAGTCGCGCCGGAACGCCTGATCCATCTGCCTCTTGAGCAACTCGCCCCGGGGAGAAAGACCAGGCTGATAGGCGAGGCGGAGGGCGACCAGGGAGTTCCATTTCCCGCTGCGATCGCGATCGTTATGCGTGCAGGAGCAGAAAAGCTGCTCGTTGCAGGCAATTTGTCAGACGATGTTCTGCTTCTCGATCCGGCCAGAGGCTCGATTGAAAAGAGATTCGATCTCTCTGAGAGCGATGCTGTGCCAGGGACATACCCCATCGCACTCGCAGTTCCAAAGGACGGCGGCAGAGCCTTTGTGGCGTTGTGGAATGCTTCGGAGATCGCGGAACTTGATTTGGTGAAAGGAACGGTACTGCGAAAACTGGCTCTGTTGAAACCACCCAGCGCCGTGGCCCCGGGGACGCATCCTTGCGCGCTGGAGTTTTCGCCCGATGGAAAGACCTTGTACGTGGCGCTGGCCAATCGCGATGCCGTCGCGGCAGTGAACATCGGGGCCGGAGAGTTCACCGTGAAGGGCTACTTCGATACCCGCCTGCCGCAACAGAGTTATTTCGGCGCGGAACCTGAGGCGCTGGCTGTGAACGCAGACGGCAGTCGCCTTTACGTGGCGAATTCGGCCAGCGATGCTGTCGCAGTCATCGATACCAGAAAACTGATCCCCAAGGTGGCGAAGCAAGGTATGGTTGAGCCGATCGGCTTCGTCCCCACCGAGTGGTTCCCCATGTCGATGGCATTTAATCCCTCTGCCTCCGGTGGGAAGCTGTATGTCGCTACCGCGAAGGGCAAGGCAACCGGCCCCAACAACGTTCCTCAGCCGCAGACCGCAGAGTTGAAATCGAGACGGTTCCACAGACCGACAACCTACATCGGCACGCTGCTCTACGGCTCACTGGCTACGCTTGATATGTCCGAGGTCGAGAAGGATCTGCCGCGCTGGACTTCCGTTGTGATCGATTCAAACCGCATGAAAGCCGCCGCGGAGAAGATCGCTTTTGCAGACGGATCGCAGGACAAGGTCAAACACGTGATCTATATCATCAAGGAAAACCGCACCTACGATCAGATACTCGGCGATCTGAAAAAGGACGGGAAGCCGGTGGGTAACGGCGACCCGAGTCTGACGATGTACGGCGAGGCTGTTACGCCGAACGAGCATAAGCTCGCCCTGCAATTTGGAGTACTCGATAACTTCTTTGACTCCGGCGAGGTCTCGGGCGATGGACACGTCTGGTCGACGGCGGCCATCGGCACGGACTACCTGGAGAAAACATGGCAACAGTCGTATCGCGGTAGCCAGAGAACCTACGACTTCGAGGGCGCCGTTGCGATGGGGTATCCGCTGCTCCAGAAGATCCCGGATGTCAACGAGCCGGCCAGTGGCTATCTGTGGGGCGATCTCGCCTCCCACGGCAAGAGTTACTACCACTTCGGCGAATTCATCTCCACCACTTTTTGCAATGAGAAGCGCGTCTCGGATCCTCAGATGGGACCGCTAATGGAGGGGCGCGACTGCACACGCAAGGCTGTGGCCCCCGGGGAGGCGCTTCCTGCTGAGTGGGGTGGCGGAGTGAATAAGTGGCCCTGGCCTATTCCGCTGATCGCCGCCAACGTCGCTACCAAGCCGGAACTCGTGGGTCATTTCGCCCCGGAGGCGCCGGACTTTGAACTCGCGGTGCCTGACCAGATTCGGGTCGATATCTTCATGAAGCACCTGAAAGGTTGGGTTGCCGACAAGGAGCAGGGCAAGGACACCATGCCCAACTTTGTACTGCTTCGGCTGGGCAACGACCATACCGCAGGGACTCGGCCTGGTGGTCCCACGCCGAAGGCTTCGGTTGCTGATAACGATCTCGCCGTGGGGCGCGCAATCGAGGCTATCTCGCACTCGCCGTTCTGGGACGATACTGCGTTCTTCATCCTCGAAGACGATGCGCAGGATGGCGGCGACCATGTGGACGCGCATCGCAGCCTGGCGCTCGTCGTCAGCAAATATGCGCCGCACACCGCAAACGGCGCACCGTTTGTCGACAGCCGCTTCTACTCCACCGTAAGCGTGATTCGAACGATGGAGACTTTGCTTGGTCTGCCGCCAATGAACAACAACGACGCGTTCAGCTCGCTGATTTCGACGCTGTTTACCGGACCTGGCGATCAGCCGCCTTATGAAGCGGACTACTCGAATCGCGATAACAATCTCATCTACACGGCCAATGAAAAGACTGCACCCGGCGCGAAAGAGAGCATGAAGATGGACTTCCGCCACGCCGACCACGCCGATCCGCAAAAGCTGAACGTGATTTTGTGGAAGGATGCGAAGGGCGACGCGCCCGTTCCTGCAATGCTGAAGGTGCGCACCAAGAAGTCCGCCAAGGATGACGACGATTAAGGCGCAATTCGATCTGAAAAGGCCCGTTTTGAAGCGAAAGAAGGGTGATTTTTCGCTTGCCTTTGTTTACCATTGCGTTAATAGTTCTCTCGTC
>JBAWCO010000694.1:0-2930 GCA_049590315.1 Occallatibacter sp.
GGATTACCACGGTCCCGACGATCCTGGCGTGCAATCGGTCACCAAGATCTACAACTATTTCAAGAAATTCGACTACAAAACCCAGGTGATGGGCGCCAGCTTCCGCAACATCGGCGAGATCAAAGAGCTGGCTGGAAGCGACCTACTCACCATCTCTCCGCAACTGCTCGCCGAGCTCGAATCCACCCAAGGCGACCTGCCCCGCAAGCTTGACCCCGCGGCGGCCAAGGCGTTGCCCATTGAGAAAATCACGATCGACAAAGCCACCTTCGACCGCATGCACGCGGAAGACCGCATGGCCACCGACAAGCTCAAGGAAGGCATTGAAGGCTTCTCCGCAGCGCTCGTCAAACTGGAAACTCTGCTCGCCAAGCGCCTCGCCGAACTTGAGTCGCGCGCTCCCGCAACCGTCTAGTCGCATCGCATCAAACGCAAAAAGGGCAGCCCATCGCGGCTGCCCTTTTTCTGTTCACGATGTTTTTGAGTTGCTCGGCCTTTCCATCTTTGTTTGCAATCGCGACACTCGTCTGCTAACAAAATTGGTTTCCCCTCTTTAAAAAATCACGACATTTCCGATACTCTCTGTGTTAACGCATCATAAATAGGCAACGGCAGGCGACTCACTCGTGAGCGACTGCCAAAGCCTCATCAGGCAGAATGACTGCGCTAGCAGTCGCGGGAGGTGTGTATGCAGACCCAGTCTCATCCGCTCGAACCGTTCTTCCAGCAGATGGTCCGCAATAGCTATGAGGGCAAACTCGGCCTGAACGATCCCGACGCAACCGCATACGTAGCGCGTTTGCTCTGCGAGTTTTCTGAATCCGAAAATCTCTACAAGGTGCGCGACGAGGAAGGTCGTCCCATCGAAGAACTCAGCGACATGATGCTCGCGGCCGACCCGGTACTCGGCTCTGCGCCTTCGTTCGATGCCGAGCGCGCTCTCCGCAAACACATTGGCGACTACGCTCTCTTCGTCGCCGGCATGTACCCTGAGGCAACCGGCTCACCGCGCCGTCTGCGTCATCATCAACCGACGCTCGGCGAGCTCATCCAAGCCGGCAAGCAGAGCTACTTCATCGTCAGCCAGTTCAATCTCTTCGAGTACGAGCAGGAAGCCCCGCTGTTTGCGCGTCTCTCTGACCGATTCGAACGATACATACTCGGCCTTACACTGGTCCGCGAAGAACTCGGGCCTCGCAAGCCTCTCATGCTTCCACCTACCGTTAACTAAGGCAGAAGCAGAGTCTCCGGCCTTCGTGTGCAACTTCCCTGCTGCTTATCTACTCTAAGCAGCAGGAGAGCCCATGAGTGAATATGTAACTTTGAAAGCGTTGGACGGGCACAGGCTTAGCGCTTATGTAGCCCGACCGTCAGGCGATCCTATTGCAGGTCTGGTTGTCATTCAGGAAATCTTCGGCGTCAACGCCCACATCCGTTCCGTGGCCGACGGCTACGCGAAAGACGGCTTCCTTGCGGTGGCTCCCGCACTGTTTGACCGCATCCAGCCAGGAGTCGAGCTCAAGTACGAAGGCCCCGATGCTCAGACCGGCGGGAACCTTGCGCAAAAACTCGTTCCCGACCTGGTACTTTCCGATATCGCGGCCGCAACTGAATTTGCCTGCAGCTCGACCGGCAAGAAAATCGGCGTCGTCGGCTACTGTTACGGCGGAACCATGGCCTGGGCCACCGCATGCCGTCTCCATCCTGAGGCGGCGGTAGGTTATTACGCAGGCGGCATCGGCCACTATGCCACTGAAACCCCCTCATGCCCCGTGATGCTCCACTTTGGCAAGCAGGACGCGCACATTCCTGCCGAGGAAGTTGAGAAGGTCCACTCCGCCCATCCCGAGGTCGAGATCTATTGGTACGACGCCGGCCACGGCTTCAATTGCGATGCACGCGCAAGCTACAACGCCGCAGCCTCCAAAGAAGCACGCGAGCGTTCACTCACCTTTCTAAAGAAACATCTCGTGCCGACCGAGGGACAAACCGGCACTGCGGTCTGAACGACCGAATGCATCATTACGAAGCAGCAGGGTAACCCAGGTCTCGATTTTGAGACCTGGGAAAACTGACAACTGATCCCTGACAACTTTCTCTTTCACTCCGACCAAACGGCCAGCATGTTTCCCACCCCATCAGAAAAGTGAAACCGCCGCCCTCCTGGAAATTCGAACGTCGGCACCACCACGCCGCCGCCCTCCATCCTTATCGCAATCTCAGTAGCGGCAAGGTCAGACGAGTAGAGCACGACAAGCGGCGCAAACTTCCCCGGCCCTTCATGCGGGTCGCTTTTGACGAATCCGCCATCAATCCCGGCGCCCTGAAAACTGGCATAATCCGGCCCATAATCCACAAAGCTCCAGCCGAAAACCGTCGCGTAGAATTTCTTCGCCCGTTCAATGTCCGTCGTATGAAACTCAATGTAATTGATCTTGTGGTGATTTCCCGCATTGCTCATCGCATTTCTCCCTTTTTGGTTTCTGATGCAAATGGAGTCGAGGGAGAGGCGGTGCGGATTCCAGAATAGAGTTCGGAAGCGCAGGCACACCTTTCCCGGGTGCTCTGAAACGCCTCCATCCACATTCCCTCAGAAGCAGGAGAGTGCAGGTAGAGCCCACTGATTCAAACCGAGCCGCGGACTGCCGAGGTACAGAAATAAACTAGCAGAAGATTGAGCGGTTGCAAACACCAACTTGCAGGGTCTGCTTCACAGCGTAATCTTTCCCTCCAGCCGCACTTCGCTCTCCACATCGTGCGACGGCAAATAAACAAGCGGCCGTTCTCGCGCCAAATTCAGTATCCTGCCCATCGTCGCGCGCGAGACTTCCTCATCCGGGCTCACACCGTCCACTTTGCCCTCTTTCAACAGCGCCTGCGTATAGCTCGTATCCCCCGCCAGCAATACTGAAGGTGAGCCCTGAACAAGG
>JBAWCO010000695.1:0-13446 GCA_049590315.1 Occallatibacter sp.
TCCTGGAGTGAGCCGAGAAAAGCTGGAGCAGACGTTTCAAGACTTTCTTGGGATCGACAAGGTGATCTGGCTGGGCCGCGGCGTGGCCGGGGACGATACTCACGGACATGTGGACGACATCACGAGGTTCGTCGGAGCGGACACAATTATCACTGCGGTTGAGCGCGATACGAAGGACCCGAATCATGAACCACTGGCTGAGAATCTTGAACGGCTAAAGGCAGCGCGGGCTCCGGACGGGAAACAGTTCACGCTAGTGGAACTGCCGCTGCCGCGGTCAGTGGTTTTCAGAGGACAGCGGCTGCCGGCAAGTTATGCAAATTTCTATATTGCGAATGGCTTAGTGCTTGTGCCGACATTTAACGATCCCAATGACCGGGTGGCGCTGAATATTCTGGCGGAAGCGTTTCCGAGCCGCGAGGTGACCGGGATTCACGCTGTCGACCTGGTATGGGGGCTGGGGACGCTGCATTGTATGACGCAGCAGCAGCCGGCATGTCTAAGGCCAGAGTCATGATCTCCGATCAGGAGGCGATGCAAGCCGCGCTCACCGAGGCGCGTATGGCTCGCGTGGCCGACGAGGTGCCGATTGGCGCGGTGATAGTGCGCGAGGGGGAGATCGTGGCGCGCGGGCAGAACCGCGTGCTGCGTGACGTGGACCCTACAGCACACGCAGAAATTGTGGCGTTACGCGCGGCGGCTTTGGCGCTAGGGAACTATCGCTTGAATGGCTGCACACTCTACGTCACGCTGGAGCCGTGCGCAATGTGCGCCGGAGCCATGATTCATGCGCGGCTGGACCGGGTCGTGTTTGCGGCCGCCGATCCCAAGGCGGGTGCGGCGGGGTCTGTGCTGGCGGTGATCAATCATCCGCAGCTTAACCATCAGATGATGGCAGAGCGAGGGATTCTCGGCGATGAAGCCGCGGAGTTGCTGCGTAGCTTTTTTCGAGAACGGCGCTAACGCTGGTTCCTTGTCAAGGCTTTGATTTTGGCCGCACGATCCGGCCATTTTGCTGCTAACTCTACATAAGTGCCGCTGCGGTAGTCTGCGAAATCGAAACCTGGGGTTACAGTGCAGCCTAGCAGCGCTACCTGTCCGTCGCCGATGAGACGTGTGCCTTGCCAGACGCCGGCGGGGACGACGAGTTGGACATGCTGATCATCCATCAGATCCTGTCCGAGAGTGAAAAGCGCGGAGCCCCCGTCCTCGTAAAGTTGGAGCATTTCGACAGGGTCGCCGAGATAGAAGTGGAAGACTTCGTCAGACGAGAGCATGTGCATCTCGGAAAAGGTTCCAGGCTCCAGAAGATAGTAGATCGCGGTGCCGACAGGGCGGGTTCCGCGAGAAAGGTCGACGGTGTTCGAGGATGTGTATGTCCGACGGAAATGGCCACCCTCGATGGGATGCGGCTGAAGATTCAGGAGAGCCTTGATTTCGTCGACGGTCATGATCACATGATGTTAACAGTGAGTTGACGGTACAATTGCTATATGACGGTGAAAGTGTATACGGCTGCATGGTGTCGGGATTGCCGCGCGGCTAAACAGTTTCTCGATTCGCACGGAATTCCTTACACGGAAATCAATGTGGACGCCGATCCAGCCGCTTCCGCTGAGGTTGTGCGCCGCGTGGGCAAGCGGGCGATTCCGCAATTGGTTATCGACGGCGAGTGGTTTCAGCCCTATTTGCCCGGCAAAGGGCTGCTTTTCGATGAGCTGCACCAGCGTTTGGGGATTCCTCGCTCGTAACTCCTTATTCCCTCGTACAATCGATAGTTGGGAAGGGCGCGGCGTGCGGCCTGACAAGGAGCGCGGTTTGATCGAACGCTATACGCGGCCGGCGATGGGCCGGATCTGGACAGAAGAGAACAAATACCGCTGCTGGCTCAAGGTCGAGTCGGCGGCGAGCATCGTGCTCGCCGAGGATGGAGTGATTCCTGCCATGGCGGCAGAGGCCATCGCTACCAAGGCCGGCTTTTCTGTGTCGCGAATTCAAGAGATTGAAGCGGAAGTGAAGCACGACGTGATCGCTTTCACTACTGCTGTTGCCGAGAGCTTGAAAGACCAAGGCTTGGACGCCGAGTCCCGCTGGCTGCATTATGGGCTGACTTCAAACGATATCGTTGACACGGCGCAGGCTCTGCAGGTGGTTGAAGCTTCGGCATTGATCCGGGCAGGACTGGAGGCACTGCTGAAGGTGCTCAAGCGGCGAGCTCTGGAGTTCAAGCACACGCCCACGATTGGCAGGACGCATGGAATTCATGCGGAACCCACTACGTTTGGGTTGAAGCTGCTGAACTGGTATGCGGAGATGGAGCGGAATATCTCCCGGTTCGACCCAGCGGCCGAGGACATGCGGGTCGGCAAGCTGTCGGGAGCAGTCGGAACCTTTGGACATCTAAAGCCGGAACACGAGGAGAGGATTTGCGAGCGGCTGGGGCTGAAACCGGCTCCTGTAGCGACGCAAGTGATCCAGCGGGATCGGCACGCGGCGTATATTTCCACGCTGGCGATACTCGGGAGCACGCTGGACAAGATCGCGGTCGAGGTGCGTCACTTGCAGCGGACCGAAGTGCGCGAGGCACAGGAGTATTTTAGCGAAAAGCAAAAGGGTTCTTCGGCCATGCCGCACAAGAAGAATCCCATTACGTCGGAGCAGATCAGTGGGCTCGCGCGAGTGCTGCGCGGAAATGCGCAAGCGGCCTTCGAGAATATCCCGCTGTGGCATGAGCGGGACATCTCTCACTCTTCGGTTGAGCGGGTTATCTTTCCAGACTCGACGATCCTGGCGGATTATCTGCTGGCGAAAACGACCGACTTGATTGATCGCCTGCTCGTTTATCCGGAGCGGATGAAAAAGAACCTTGAGTCCACAGGCGGACTGATCTTCAGTGGTCAGTTGCTGTTGGACCTTGCCGAAGCGGGTATGTTGCGCGAGG
This sequence comes from Occallatibacter sp., assembly GCA_049590315.1. Taxonomy (GTDB): domain Bacteria; phylum Acidobacteriota; class Terriglobia; order Terriglobales; family Acidobacteriaceae; genus Telmatobacter. The sequence goes on from JBAWCO010000695.1 coordinate 2,942, forward strand.
ATGCGTACCGGCTTGTGCAGGGTCATGCGACGCAGGCATGGAGAGAGGATCTGGTGTTTCGCGATGAGATCGCGCGAGATGAGGCGATTACAGCGCTTCTGAGCCCTGAGAAGCTGGAACGGACCTTCGACTACACGCGGCAACTAGGGAACGTGGACGCCATCTTCAAGAGAGTGTTGGGTGAGTAGGAGCTATGGACGATTTCAGTGAGAAGACCCACCAACAAGTGTTTGACACGGTCACTCAGGTGGTCGAACTCGTATCGAATGATCAGATCCCGTTGGCGACGGAACGGCTGACAGCGTTGGTTGCGGAGTTTCCAAAAGAGGGGGTTGCGCACGGATACCTCGCCTGGGTGCTGTCGTGCCGCGGCCAGTATCGCGAGGCGATTGAGCACGGGCGCGTGGCTGTCCAGCTTTCACCTCGATCGGAGCGGGTTTCGCTTCTGTTCTTTCGCGTGCTGTGGGGCGCTGACCAACGGGAACAGGCTATGGACGAAATGCGGCGATTTGTAGCGCTGGAAGACTCAGAAGAATACGCGCGGCTTATCTTAGAGTTGGAGCAGGCAGGTCTTTAGCAGGGATACGGTGACGGCAAGGAGCGGGCAGGGTGGAAGGAAAGAATCTTACCGTTGCAATCACCGGCGCATCCGGGGCCACGTTCGGCAGGGAAATGTTGCGGACACTGGAGGGGGATGAGCGCGTGGGGCGCGTCCACTTTGTGGCTTCAGAGAATTCGCTGCGCGTGATGGCCGAGGAACTCAGCATAAATGGGCGCAACGGTTTGTTGGAGAAATTGCTTAGTTCGACGTCGGCAAAAACCGTCCAGCATACCGATGCGGATATCGGTGCAGCGATCGCCAGCGGGAGCCATCCTTCTGACGGAATGATTGTGTTGCCATGCTCGATGGGCACGCTGGCGGCCATTGCGAACGGGCTGGCTAACTCGCTCATTGCGCGCGCGGCGGATGTGACATTGAAAGAGCGTCGACCGCTGGTGCTGTGCGTGCGCGAGACGCCGTTTAACCGCATTCATTTGCGGAATATGACGCTGGCAGCGGAGGCAGGAGCGGTGATTTTTCCGGTGATCCCGGCGTTCTATAACCTGCCGGTGGATTCAACGGAGATGGCGCGGCAATTTGTTTACCGCGTGCTGGCGCACATTGGCCTTCCTCAGAAGGAAGCCTATGTGTGGAAGGCGGATGAGTAGGAATATTCGCAAAAAAGAATTCTCCTCTCAGCCGAAAAAGAAGCCAGATCTGCCGATAGTAATAATTGAGCCACATGAGCAGGGCGGCCCGAGACAGCTCTCCGATGGACGCCTGAGCGGAAACATGCCGCGGAATTGGACGAGAAATCATGGGAAGCAAAAGCAAGATGAAGCAAAAGAGCATGAAGGCGAAGGGGAAGCTTTCTCAAGCCAAGAGGAACGGAGCAGCGCTCGCGCCGCCTGTTGACGCCAACGTGAAACGACTTGGCAAAGACTGTGATTACGTAAAAGAATTGAGCCGCCTTCAGGTCGAACTGGTGAAACTTCAGGAGTGGGTTCGTCACGAACGTCTGAAAGTCGTGGTGCTGTTTGAGGGTAGAGATGCAGCCGGCAAAGGGGGCGCGATCAAGCGCATTACCGAGTCGCTGAATCCGCGGATTTGCAGAGTAGTGGCGCTGGGAACACCGACAGAGCGAGAAAAAACTCAATGGTATTTTCAGCGTTACGTTCCGCATTTACCGGCGGCCGGAGAGATCGTTCTTTTTGATCGTAGTTGGTACAACCGTGCAGGCGTGGAGCGGGTGATGGGCTTCTGCACCGAGGCCGAATACCAGGAGTTCATGCTCACTTGTCCGGAGTTTGAGCGGATGCTGGTGCGGTCAGGAATCATACTGATCAAGTACTGGTTTTCAGTGAGCGATGCGGAGCAGGAGAGGCGTTTTCAGGACCGCATGAACAGGCCTACGAAGCGATGGAAGATCAGTCCGATGGATCTTGAATCCCGCAAACACTGGGCGGATTATTCACGAGCCAAAGACGATATGTTCAATGCTACGGACCACAAGCAGGCACCGTGGTTCGTGGTGAACGCCGAGGACAAGAAGTGCGCGCGGCTCAATGTCATTCGTCATTTTTTGTCGAAGATTCCATACAAGGATCTGACACCTGAGGTGCTGGAATTGCCGCCGCTGATGAAATCAGAATATGTGCGTCCGCCTTACCAGGAGCAGCATTTTATCCCGGTTGTTTACCGGTGAAATGCTGGCCGGGAGGGTTGTGCCGTTAACGGTAAACGATCGCCTGCAGGGTTGCGATTTTGCGTGAATGTTCGCCCGCGGGGTTGTATTTCTTTGAAGGGTTAACCTTGTGGGCCTGCTGCATTTGCGGAAAGGCTGCCTACAAAGTTGTGTATCTGAGCAAAGGGTTGTCGAGAATTGAACGCCGTTTTTGAGAAGCTGCGCATCTCGCGCGTTTTTCACCCGATTCTGGAGTTGTTTAGAGGCGATGGTGGTCGGAGTGGTTCAGTCCGGGGCTGGATTTTGTTGCCGGACGCGACAGTGTGGGTGGGCCACGAAATAGGGTTCATGAATCAGAGTTCAGGGTTCTGCGGCAGGGCAACGAGACCGATCGCTGATTTATGGTTGTAGTCAGCCCATGAAGCAGACTCTTACCCGACTCGCGCTTACTCTTCCGGTTGTCTGGCTGGTGGTTTCGCTGGTATTTCTGCTGATTCACCTGGTTCCTGGCGACCCGGTTCTCCAAATCCTGGGCGAAGGAGCTGCGCCGGCGGACATCACGTTGCTGCGCCATCAGTACGGGCTGGATCAACCGATTTGGGCGCAATATCTCCATTACTGGAATGGTGTGCTGCATGGCGACCTAGGCAGTTCGATCCGGCTGCACTCGACGGTGGGCAGCCTGATTGTCGCGCGCTATCCGTACACAATTGCGCTCACACTGACGGCGTTGGGATTCGGTATTGCTTTGGCGCTGCCAGCCGGGATTCTGGCCGCAGTGCGGCGCGGACGCTGGCTGGATCAAGTGCTGTCTGTGGTGAGTCTTTTTGGGCTGAGCGTTCCAGGGCTGGCGCTGGGGCCGATCCTGATCCTGGTGTTTTCAATTGGGCTGGGCTGGCTGCCTGTCTCCGGCGCAAACCCGGGCGGGAGCGGGTTGATCGACTGGCACTATCTTGTACTGCCCTCGATCGCAATGGGAGCGTCGCTGGCCGCGATTCTGACGCGCATGGTGCGTACGGCGATGCTGGAGGAACTGGGGCAGGATTACATTCGAACCGCGCGCGCGAAGGGGCTTTCAGAGTATGCGGTCGTTTGCCGGCACGCGCTGCCCAATGCGCTGGTTCCCATCATCACCGTGGTCGGATTGCAGTTCGGTGCACTGCTGGCCGGGGCGATTGTGACGGAAACGATTTTCAGTTGGCCGGGATTGGGGCGGCTGACGGTCAGCGCAATTTCGAATCGAGATTATGCACTGGTGCAGGGATGCCTGCTGTCGATTGGATTGACCTATGTTCTGGTGAATTTGTTGACGGACGTGGTGAACCGCTGGGTGAATCCGCGGATGCGAGGGTGAGGGATTAGGAGTGGAGCGGTCCAGTATTTTCGTTTCCCACTCATGCCGTAAAAGACAAAGGCACGGCATGGGGCACGCAGCTATCTTCTTTGAGATCTTGTCTTGTGCCGGCTGACTCGTGCATCTATTCCTTCGAGTATACAGTCGAGGCCGAAATCAAAGGCGCCATCGGGGTCTTTGAAGAATTGGCCCGTCTCGAGCGCCTGCACCAAGGCGGGATAGCGATCGGGTTCTAATTTCAGCAACTTCGCCAAATCATCTGTCCACGAATGAGTAGATTCATGCTGTGCTCCGATCTGTTGAAACGTGGCATGCCCTCGCACATGCCCGATTAATGCTAGAAAGGCGTGGTGTTGGTCCCTCGGCTTCAGGCCTGACTCCGCCAGCATGGCCAAGGCTGCTTCCATCCAACCAAGCTCGTTTGGTCCCATCTGGCCTCCGCGTGTTGAGGTGGCCTCCAGAAACCAGGGATGGCTTCGGTAGATCGCCAGGCACCGCCGTACCCATGTTTTCAATCGGGTTTTCCATGACGATGTAGAACGTCCGAAGTTCGCAGGACCGTCGCCGGCGGAATCGATCATGAGCGCGAGCAATTGGGACTTGCCAGGGAAGTAACGATACAGGGCCATGGTGGTGACCCCGACTTTTTGCGCGACAGACTGCATGGTTACGGCCTGCAGACCCTGCTCATCAGCAATCTGGATAGCTGCCTGCGCGATCTCTGATGGGCTGAGAGAGGGCTTGGGTCCTCGGCTCGGGGGCGGTTTTCTTGCCCAAGAGTGATTTGAAGAGGTGTGCTTCGCGTTTGTCATGTTGACTCGTTATGAGTTTCTCATTCATGGCGCAGTGCTCAGTAGAGAGTATTTCATTGATGGGCGCAAAGTCTGGGCATTCATCCTCGCAGCCGGTTTGTAGAAAGGCCCGTGGCTGAAGCCACGCTGAGTCGACTGACCTTATTCGGGAGGCTGAAGCCTCCCGCTCCCTCCAAAAGACGAAAATCCGAGTATTTCACCAAGCTGTAAAGTCGTGCCCTGGTACAAGACAGGTTCATGAGACTCATTCCAGCGAGCGCGTCTCTGTTGCTTCGATTTGAGATCTGTGTATATGATACACAATTAGGAGAATTGAATGCTTTGGATGGTTTGTATCCTGGCAGTGCTGGTAGTGCTCGGGATTTCAACTGGCCTGCTGATGCAGAGAGCAATGCGGCAAGCAAGGGCGGCGGCGGCGTTGAGGATTGAGAGTTGGCGCGGAATTCAAGAGAAACGATTCGTCGGAATCGGCGGCATTGACCAATGGATCGGGATCCGGGGCGAGGACCAGGATAACCCTGTTCTGCTCATCCTGCACGGAGGTCCGGGTAGCTCCTATTCCATCTTTACGCCTCACCTGCGCCCGTGGGAGAAGTACTTCACCATTGTTCAATGGGACCAGCGTGGAGGTGGCAAGACTCTCTCGCATATGGGAGCGCGACACAGCGGCGAAATCAGTTTCGAACAGCTCACCAGCGATGCCATCGAAGTTGCAGAGTACGTGCGCACGCGGCTCAACAAGAACCGAATCATACTATTGGCGAGCTCGATGGGCTCGACGTTCGGAATGCGGGTCGCGCTCCTGCGTCCGGAATTGTTTTATGCGTATGTTGGCACGGATCAGAATGTTGGAATGCGGCGGGAACGAAACGAGGAGTTTTCCGCGGTCCAAGAACGCTTGCGCTTGCTTGGGCTACGGAAAGGCGTCAAGGCGCTCGATCGTATTGGGCCCGATCCGAGTCGTTGGCGCCCTGAAGATTTCAACGCTAACGCCCAATGGACGATGAAGTCCGATCCGCAAGGATTTCACCGCACCATGAAGTTGCTCAAGGATGCCGTCTGGTATGCGCCGGGTTGGACACTGAAAGATATACGCGCCTTTGTTGCCGGGATGCGCTATTCGACAGAGAAGCTTTTGCCGGAGATTGCACGGTTCGATGCTTGGGAGCAGGGAACCAATTTTGAAATACCGTTCTTCCTTTTCCAGGGTGCGGACGATGTGCTGACTACGCCAAGATTGGCCGAGATGTTCTTCAAAGATGTGGTTGCGCCGATCAAGCGGATGGCTCTGATTCAAGACGCAGGACACTTTGCGGCATTCCTGCAACCGGGGCAGTTTCTGCGCGAACTTCTGCTGGATGTTCGTACCTTGGCTGAATCGATCAGACTGAGTGCGGATGAGCCGAAGGGCATCAGAGTTCCAGAGTAAGCGGAACGATCTCTGGACGGAGTTCGCCATCTGGGCCGATGGTCAGGAGGCCGATGGTGACCGGCAACTGAAAGCGGCGGGGGCCGCAGGAGCCGGGGTTGAAGTAGAGGACTCCCTTTTTGTGAATGTAGTTGGGGACGTGGGAGTGGCCGTAGAGAACGGCGGCGAACTTCCCGGCCGCTGGATCGAGATGGAGCGTGCTCAGGTCGTGGAGCATGTAGACATAGCGGTCGGCAATGAGGGCGACTTCGGTTTCCGGGAGTTCGCTGCATGGACCTTCGCGGTCGACGTTGCCGCGTACGGCTGTGACTGGGGCGATCTTGCGCAGTTCTTCGAGGATGGAGATTTTGCCGACGTCGCCCAGGTGGAGAATGCGGTCGACACCGGCGAGAGCGGGGGCTACTTCAGGACGGAGGAGGCCGTGGGTGTCGCTGATTACGCCGATCTTCATTTGCGACCTCCTTCATTGTCCTGAACGAGCCGTTGATGTGAAGCCAACATTGCAACAGGGGCTGAAGCCCTCGTTTATTTTGCAGTTTTGCGGCACGACTAAAGTCGTGCCCTGATACAAAGCAGGTCTATGAAACACGGTCTAGAGATTCTCCCACAAACACAGTCAAAACTTCGATCGTCATAGCCCCAATTCCAAGCGCGTGCGGGGATCGAGGCGGTCGCGGAGGGCGTCGCCGAGGAAGTTGAAGCCTAGAACTGCGGCGGCTACGGCGAGGGCGGGGAAGATGACGAGGTGCGGTGAATCGAAGAGGTGCGAGCGGGCGTCGTTGAGCATGGCGCCCCAACTGGGCGCGGGCGCGGGAATGCCGAGGCCGAGAAACGACAGAGTGGCTTCCGCGAGGATGACTCCGGCCATGCCGATGGCGGCCTGCACCACGATGGGCTGCACGATGTTGGGAAGGATGTGGTGGAAGAAGATGCGCATGCCGCCGGCACCGAGGGCGCGGGCCGCATCTACATATTCGCGGTCGCGCACGGACATGACCTGCGCGCGGACGAGGCGCGCGTAGCCGGCCCAGCCTCCGATGGCGAGAGCGAGAACGAGGTTGGAGAATCCGGGACCGAGGAACGCGGCGAAGGCGATGGCCAGGAGAATCCCGGGAAGCGCGAGAAAGGTGTTCATGGCGAAAGTGGTGAGGGCGGTGTCGACCCATCCACCGAGATAGCCGGCGAGGCCGCCGATGCTTAGACCTAGCGCAAGCGAAACGGTGACTACGCTGACAGAGACGGCGAGCGAGAGACGGGCGCCCCAGAGCAGGCGCGAGAAGGTGTCGCGGCCCAGCTCGTCGGTTCCAGCCCAGTGAGCAGCGGAGGGGCTTTCGAGGCGATGCAGGAGGTCGATGGCCGATGGATTGTGAGGCGCGATCCAGGGAGCGGTGAGGCCTGCAAGCACGAATCCGGCGAGAAGCACCACGCCTGCTGCGGCGAGGGGCTGGCGGCGGATGTGCCTGAGCAGATCACGAAGACTGAATAGCATGCTGGGTTGACTAGAAGGCATCGACAATGAAAAGAATACCGCGACACTGGCGGGGGGATGGGGTCCAATCAAGTATGGGCATATCAAGAAGGGGTTTGGCGCTGGGTCTGATACTGGCTGTGCCTGCAATTTTTGTGCAGGCACAGGGGCGAGAACGAGGGCAGCAAACGCTGCAGCCAGAGGCCGAACAGTTGTTGGCGTTGGCCAATGAGGCGCGTGCCGCGCATGGCGCTGGGACGCTGAAGTGGGATCCGGCACTGGCCCAGGCAGCGCGGCAACATTGCCTGCGGATGGCGGCCGAAGGGCCGATTTCGCACCGCTATGGTGGAGAAGCGGACGTTTCAGAACGCGCAGCGCAGGCGGGCGCGCACTTCAGCTTGATTGAAGAGAACGTGGCGATTGGTCCTGATCCGGCGGCGATTCACGAGGAGTGGATGCATTCGCCGGGGCATCGGACGAACCTGCTGAATCCGGAAGTGGACCGGATGGGAGCGGCGGTGGTTTCAAGCCGCGGTGTGCTGTATGCCGTGGCCGATTACGAGCGCGCTGTGCAGTCGCTGTCGGCGACGCAGGTGGAGACGACGGTTGCCCGCCTGATCCATGCCAGCGGCGTGACGATTCTTAGCGACCCGACGGTTGCGCGCAGCTATTGCGCCGGTGGAGGGCACGCGGGAGGCGCGGAACAACCGAGGTTTCTGATGCAATGGCAGGATTCGGATCTGTCGCAACTACCGCAGGCACTGGTGGATCGATTGGCCACAGGAAAATATCGCCAGGCGGCTATAGGCAGTTGCCCGGCGCAGGATGTGGAAGGGGCGTTTACGTCTTATCGGCTGGCGGTGTTGCTGTACTGACCACCCCGAAATTGAAGTGGTAAGGATGCTCAGCCGAAGTCTCGGTGCTCGTTCCATAGCTCGGGCCAGGGCAAGCGCGGCGGTCCGCAGACGAAGATGTCGGGATGATACTGGCTTTCTTCGTTCCGGATGCCTTCGGAGTTGCCGTTGTGTCCTGCGAGCCGGCAGTTAGTGAAGATGGAGTCGGCCTGCTCGCGGGTGATTCCGAGAGCGATGATGGTGGCGGGCGGCGGTGTGGGATAGCCGCGCAGCCAGGCTGAGTTCGTGGTGCTGATGGGCGGTGGCAAGTGGTATGCGGGGCCGAGGATTTCGATTGCGCCCTGTTCGCCATAGTTGCCGACCGTGATGCCGAGATTTGATTGCTGATCGGGTGGAAGGGAATCGCGAATGCCGGCGACGGTCTTTACCAACTCATCCCAACCAATTTCTTCGCGGAGATCGGTGTTGTTTTTCAGCGCGAAATCGCGAAGAGGGCCGCTGGGCGCTAGCGGGAGAACTCGCGCACAAATGTAGGCGCCGCAAACACCAAGAAGGGTGAAGAATAGGATTTCGACGGTGCGGCGGCCGAGTTTGGGCAGGGAAGCGAGCCATCGTTCGCCAGCTACCGCGCCCATGGCCAGCAGCATTGGATAGGCCGCGGCGGTGTAATAATCGCGACCCTTGGCAAGCCAGAGCAGTGCGAAGGGGATCAGGTACATCCAGGCAAGCATGCGGTAGCGGCTGTCACGGAAGTAGGCAACCAGGCCGAGGAGGCAGAGCGGCGCCGCGACGAGATTGACGCAGATGAGGAATTGGCCGGGGAGAAAGCTATCAGCGCGGCCCTGGCCCACGTCACGCGTATGAATGTGCTGGAGGAACTGGTAGGAGATGAAGTCGTGACGAACTTGCCAGAGGAAGTTGGGGAGACAGATGAGGAGGGCCAGGGCAATCCCGCCCCAGAACCATCCGGTGAGGAGGAATTTCCGCGCACGTGACAGGACGACTCCGCCGAGAATGCCCGCTATGAAAAACACAATGGCGTACTTGGTGAGCAAGCCCATTCCCACGGCTGCGCCGATGGCCAGCCACCAGCGCGGATTGTCCGTCCTGAGCAGGCGAATGGTGAAGTAGGCAATGAGCACCCACCAGAAGTAATCGAAGGTGGTGTATTGAAACTCCGTGCCTTCAAAGAGCGGCAAAGGCGAAAGGGCAACGGTGAGTGCGGCCGTGACCTGGGCCAGTCGTGCACCGCCGAGTTCGCGGGCCATCAGTCCCGTGACGACGAGGGCCGCAGCCTGCGCAATGACCGAGAAGAGCCGCAGCCCCACGAGCGAAAGGCCGAAGAGGCCAAGGCTGATGTGTTCCACGAACGGGGTGAACGGCGGATACGCCACAAACCCCCAATCCATGTGCCGAGCGTCGCTCAGGAACTGAAGTTCATCGCGGTGAAATCCGTAACGACCGTTGGTAAGGATGTGAAGGAACGTGACTGCTGCTGCAATCGCGAGCAGCAGAAGGGTCTCGGTCTTTGGCGGAGCCGGGATGGAGCTTTGCGCTTCTTCTTTCGCTGGCATGCCTGTCGTCTCATCGCAATCGTACGTATTCGGGTTGGCGATGGTTCCGGCTCCATTCAAGAGTCAGTTTGCGGAGATGGACGTCTCGGCTGGTGCTGCGCATCCACCTTCGCCGGGGCGGGTCGGCTCCATCTGCAGGGCGTTGTTGAATCGATTGAAATAATTGAAGAGGCCGATGGCGCAAAGCAACTCGACAATTTCCCCTTCGGAATAGAAGCTGCGCAGTTCCGCGAATTGCTCATCGCTGACGGAATGGGCGTCGCGGGTGACGGTCTCAGCCAGGCGAAGGGCTGCCTTTTCCGCAGAAGTGAAATCGCTGCGCTGAGACCATTCGGCCAGGTGCGATAGCTGGTCGTCGGACCAACCTAGATTGCGAGCCAGGAGGGTGTGGCTAGCCAGACAGTAGGGAGTGACATTGACCTGGCTGGTGCGGACGATGATCAGTTCTTTGAGCTTGGCGGGGACCGTGCCGGTATTGAGGACGGCAGCAAAATGTGCCTGCATGGTCGAGAAGATTTCGGGCCGGTGGGCCATGACGCGGAAAATGTTAGGCACGTTGCCGCGCTGGGCAAATGCCTTGTCGTAGAGCGTTGCCATTTCGGGGGTCACTTCGCTACGGTCAAGCCGGGAAATCCTGGACATGAGGCCTCCTTGCTGTGCTCCCATATTACCGCTCAGGCAGGTTACCCTATTGACTCTCGGGCGGGCTTCGGAGGCCGCAGGACCCGCTTTTGTTACGACTCCTGATTTTTGACGCCTCAAGCGCTCTCTGGTACCTTTGTAGAGGAC
>JBAWCO010000696.1:0-3189 GCA_049590315.1 Occallatibacter sp.
GCAATTGCCAGCCTGCGTATCTCTGCCTATGGCAAGGCCACCGTCATGGCGCTGCTGAACACCATCATCGCCTGGGGCGACCGCTACTACGCCCAGTACACAGCAGAGTTCGTAAGCCAGGCCGAACAGCTCTATATCCTCGCTGACATGCTGCTTGGGCCGCAGCCGCAAGAGTTGCGACTCCCGGACGCCAACCAGAGCGGAGCAGACACCATTACCTATGCCTCACTCAAAAACATTGACGCCTTTTCCAATTCTCTCGTCAATGTCGAGAACGTGATCGTCGCGCCGGAACCGCCGCAATCGCTCATCGATGGCGCGGGGGATGCGCCCACGCTCCCGCAGTTCCCCGGCGTGGGAAGCTCCCTTCTATTTTGCGTCCCACCGAACGGCCAATTACTTGCGTATTGGGGCACGGTCGCGCAGCGGCTTTACAATATTCGTCACTGTCTCAACCTGCAGGGCCAGCCGCAGCCATTGCCGCTCTATGCACCGCCCATCAATCCCCTGGCGCTGATCGAAGCGGAAGGCTCCGGATCCAGTTATTCCAGTGCCACCCAGTCAGCACCTATCTATCGCTTCTCGGTTTATTTGCAGAAAGCGGTGGAACTCACGAACGACGTTCGCGAATATGGAGCCTTGATCCTCTCCGCGCTTGAAAAACAGGATGCCGAAAACCTTGCCGTACTGCGCGCCAACCAGGAGATCAACATCCAGACTCTCATTCTGGGTGTCAAGACGGAAAATGTGCAGGAGGCTACCGACCAGATCACCGCTCTCCAGAACCAGCAAGCCGTTGTCCAGGTGCGATCGAATTACTACAGCTCGATCATCGCCGCCGGGCTTAACCCCTTCGAGACCGGCGCCCTCGCACTGCAAGCGAAGGCGATGGCGATCAACGGACAGGCAATCGTCTTGGACATCACCGCCGGCGAGATGCATCTGCTTCCGAGCTTCTCCATCGGCATCGCGGGTTTTGGCGGATCACCGAACCTGAGCGTGTCTTTTGGCGGAGAGAATATTGCCGGAGCTGTCAGCGCGGCGGCCGGAGTGATCCGCGCCAGGGCGGGCCTGCTGAGCGAGAGCGCCGGCATCGCTACCACAATGGGCGGCTACCAGCGCCGGTCAGATGAGTGGAACCTTCAATTGAATCTCGCTACGGCAGAGCTCACCCAGGTAGCCAGCCAAATCACCGCAGCGCAGGATCGGCTCAACGCCGCGCAGCAGGATTTGAATATCCAGAACACTCAAATCTCCAATGCTCAGGCAGTGAGTGACTTCCTCACTAACAAGTACACCAATGCCCAGCTCTACAACTGGATGTTGACGCAGTTGACCACCGTCTACACCCAGGCCTATCAATTGTCTTTTTCCCTCGCTCTTCAAGCACAAAATGCCTATCAGTACGAACTGGGAAGCACCGGCACCTTCATCCAGTTCGGCTACTGGGACAGCCAGCATAAGGGACTCACGGCCGGGGAGAGCCTACTCTTCGACCTGCGCCGCATGGAGGCCCAGTACCTTGCCGAGAACAGCCGGGAATTGGAATTAACAAAGCACGTATCGCTGGTCCTCACCAACGCTCTCGCGCTTGTCACGCTGAGAGAAACCGGCGCCTGCCAGATCTCCCTCGACGAAGCTCTCTTCGAATACGATCACCCCGGCCAGTACTTCCGCCGCCTGCGCTCGGTCGCCATCACCATTCCTTGTGTCACCGGACCCTACACCGGTGTGAATGCCACCCTTACCCTCACTAATGCCATGGTCCGCACGCAGGCGCCTGGCACATCGTATCAACCACAGAACGCCAGCGCCCCACCCAACGACCCCAGCGTGCTGGTCTCGCCGATTGCTGCCGCCGGAACTCAGACCATCGCCACCAGTAACTGCCAGAACGACGCCGGGCTGTTCGATGTGAATCTGCACGATGAGCGCTGGCTCCCCTTCGAAGGACAGGGCGCCATCAGCACATGGAATTTGACCCTTGACCCGCGCGACAACAACTTTGACTTCACCACCATCACCGACGTTGTCCTACACCTGCGATATACCGCACGTGGAGGCGGTGATCAAACCGCTGCCGACAATGTCCGCGCCGGGCTCAAGACCCTCACGCCTCCCAATCCGCGCACCATCATGCTCAGCGTGCAAAACACGTTCCCCGACTGGTACTACACGTTCATGAATCCCGCGCCGGCGGCGACAGCGCAGACTCTTACGCTCCCTTTGACCAACAACGTTTTCCCCTACACCAACCTGGCGCATGGCACCGCCGAGTTGCAAAACCTGTCGATGTATGTCGTGCTCTCCGTACCATCATCGGGAAACACCATCCCCGCCACGTTCAGCGGCTCGGCAAATCCCATCTCCCTTGCACCCATGCCCGGCCAAACCACCGCCAATACTGCCATTGAGGCCCTGACCGCGCAGGTCACATTCACGCCAACTGTCTCTGCACCGCAAACCTTTACCCTCACCATCAGCTCCACTGACATACCGCCAGGTCTGGCAACCAAAGTCAACGGACAAACGGTCCTCGACCCCAACAAGTTCAAAGACGTTCTGCTAGTCCTGAATTATTCCATCGTCTAATCTATGCTGACCGAAAACGACATTGCGCGTATTGCGTATCGCATCGCCGCCGCTCATGCGCCGTTGGCAGTGGGGACCTTCGGCTCCTACGCTATCGGCAGCGCTCACGAGGGCAGCGACCTGGATCTGTTCATCATCCGCAAGCCTTCCGAACCACGGCCACCAACTGCGCAAGCCATCCATCGTTTGCTCTTCGGCGTTCTCCATCCGCTCGACGTGCACATCTTCACTCCGCAGGAGTTTGAAGACACCGTCTACGATGAGCAGTCGTTCACTTGGATTATCGTGCGGCAGGCGCGCCTCTATCACTGGATAGAAGATGCGGCGAAGGCTGTTCCATCCCTGGCTCCGCGCGCTTTGCTTAGCAGCTCAATCGGATCGACTGGTACGTAAACAGCGACTTAGATCGACTGAGGATGAAGGATGGGCTCGATAACAGTTAGATCCATTCAACTCGCGGCGAGGAAGATGGTACGACCTCTGCCGGCAGAATTCGCTCGTATGAGAGTGCCTCGGTTACATCCTGTCTGGCTGCACACAACCATTAGACGAAAGTATCGATCGATAGCTTGGTATCAAGCCAAACAGCGCGCGGCT
>JBAWCO010000697.1:0-5155 GCA_049590315.1 Occallatibacter sp.
GGGCACTCTTCCTCGGCGATCTGACACTGCCAATCCAGATCGTATCGATGAGTGAGCTGCAATTCCAAGACGAGGCATGACGGCACTCCAACATGGCTGTGCTCGAGGTATTCTGCCACAGACGTAAAGGCCACTACCGTAACCTCGAGTGTGGCGAGGGGCGCGGAGATTTCTTTCAGGGCGCCGGGATCCTGATCCACGAGATACACCACCTCCGGAGGAATACTCGCGACTTCCGAATTGAATGGTGGCGGCGCGGTGTGGCTGGAAAACGATCTTGAACCGGTGGGGAAATTGCGTCCGTGAGAGATCGCCTGCATTAAGGGCTCCCTCTTTCCTAGGTCGGAGAAGACAGCAAGGAATGCTAGTGGAGGAAGTATCCCGGTCTTTCTCGTGGCGCGAAATCCCCGAATAGCCTGATTTCGCGCTGCCATTTCGGATACCCTGTTTGCCACCCGACTGGATGCAAGACCCTCAAAGGAGGAGAGGCATTTGCCGCGGAGATTATTCTGCAATTGACTTCTGGCTTCGACCGCGGCTATTTCCGTGGCGACAAGGTTATAAGTCGGCGTCCGAAAATACGAGCGTCGATGGAATATGCGCCAGGTCCCAGAGTCGCCAAGACGCCAGCGTCGGCGACGGCGCCTAGGAGGTGGACGGGACTGTTGCCTCCAATGAATAGACTGCATAAGGCAGCTAGGCCGCAGACGACAGATAAATAGGGCGTTAGGAAGCCAAGGAACAAGAAGATCGCTGGAATTGCAAATCCAAGAAAGATCCAGAACGAAGTCACCGGGGCGCAGTGTGCGGTTCCATCCACAACGAAAGTCGTGGCAATTGAAAGTCGCAAAACGAAGAGCGCAGCGCCTGCCGTCCCCGTCGGAAACATTGAAAACAGTCTTTGCACAGTGGGAGACTACTGGAACTGCAACAGGCAGACAATCTCGAAAGGAGGGTCAGCGGACTATCCATTCGTAGGCTGTGGGTGCCGCCTCTTTGAGGTAATCTGTGTTTCTGATCTTCCCCCGGCGGTCTCCTTTGCTCTTCTTCGGCGATAAGGCGGCGGTGAAACTGTGGCCCCATCGGGCCCTCGTGACAACTGCGCTTGCAATTGTCCTTTTGGCAGTTCCCGCAAGCGCGCTTGATCCCGACAGAAGAATCTCACAATACGCGCACAGCGCATGGCGGATGCAAGACGGCCCCTTTGGCAGTGCGCCCAATACAATCACGCAGACCACCGACGGATATGTTTGGATTGGAACCATGTCAGGCATTTCTCGCTTTGACGGCGTCCGATTTGTCTCATGGAATCCGCCTGGAGGTGAAGTGATCGGAAGGGCAAGAATCATTGTCCTCCAAGGTACAACTGATGGTAGCCTGTGGATCGGTACGGACAGGAATGGAGTCTGGCAGTGGAAAGATCACACGCTCACCAGCTATTTGTCTTCTGAGACGCTGATAGCTTCAATTCTGGAGGACAATCGGGGATCGATCTGGATCACGCGAGCTAATGTGTTGGACGGGTCGGGGCCGGTCTGCGAAATTCGCTCCGGGCAGGCTCATTGTTACAACATCGTGAAACAAGTCGGGCCGACCTGTTGCTTCGTAATCAAGAAGGACAGTGCGGGAAGCATATGGTTGGGTTCAGGAGAGGGATTCACAGTCTGGACGCCTGAGGGATCAGCCTTTAAGACATACAAGGTCAGCGGCTCCCATCCACACTCTGGTGGCGTGTACAGTATTCTCGTTGCGCCGGACACCACAGCATGGATTGGCGTTTCAGACCCCGGTCGAGGTAAGGGATTACAGCACTTCGCGCACGGCAAATTAGGTCCTGTAAGGATTGGCGGCTGGGACAGCAGTAAAGAGGGTGTATACGCGCTGCTTTTGGATCGCCATGGGGCGCTCTGGGTTGGAACTTCAGCAAATGGCGTCTTCCGAATCTATAACAGCAACGTAGACCATTTTTCCGCATCGGACGGCTTGAGTGGTGACCTTGTCAGCCACCTTCTAGAAGACCGCGAAGGCAACATCTGGGTCTCGACTTCCAGAGGTGTCGATTGCTTTCGCGATCTCGCTGTGTCTACTTTTTCAACTCGGGAGGGCATAGGAACCAATGAGGTTGACTCTGTTTTGGCCACGCGTGGGGGCTCCGTCTGGATAGGGGGAGATGGAGTGTTGGATAACTTCAGCAAGGGTAACATCCGCGTTTATGGAAGTGGCAAGGGACTACCTGGGCAGCAAGTGACCTCGTTGATGGAGGACCACAACGCCAGGCTGTGGGTTGGGATCGACGAAACGATATCAATCTTGGAAAATGGAAAGTTTACCGAGATTAAGCGGCCTAACGGTAAACCCATGGGGTTCGTTGTAGGGATAACTGAAGATGCCGAGGACAATGTTTGGCTTGAGATCAGCGGCAATCCTCGAGAGCTTGTTCAGATTAGAAACTATCACGTGAAACGGGTGTTTTCAGCGCCTGAAGTACCCGATGGGCAGAAGGTTGGGGCGGATCCGCACGGTGGTATTTGGTTGGGGTTGCTGAATGGAGACCTGGCGCGATATCGAGAGGGGAAACTCGACACCTTTCACTTCCCTCGAAAGAAAGACTCTATGGTCAACCAAGTCAGTGCTGAGCCGGACGGCTCCGTTTTTGGGGCAACGGATTTCGGCTTGATCGGATGGCGTCAGGGCAAGCAGCAAATCCTCACTCGGGAGAACGGTCTCCCCTGCGATGCAATCAACTCGTTCGTCCGAGATAGGGCTGGCGCAATCTGGCTTTACACACAATGTGGATTGGTTCGAATTCCTCATGAAGAGTTCGAAGGATGGTGGAGGAACCCAAGCGCAAGAGTGCGGATTCGATTCTTCGACTCAACGGATGGCGTGCAACCGGGATATTCACCGTTTCAGGGTGCTGCACTCGCTCGAGACGGAAAGTTATGGTTTGCGAACCAAGGGGGCCTACAAATGATTGATCCTGAACACCTGCCTTCGAACTCGTTTCTACCTCCCGTGCACGTGGAGGAAATTACGGCTGCTGGCAGGACCCTCTCCGCTGCGAATGATCGACATATTCCTGCATTTACGCGGAGCGTTTCGATCCGCTACACGGCCTTGAGCTTCGTGGCTCCACAGCGAGTTCGTTTCAAGTACATGCTTGAAGGGCAGGACAACGTCTGGCAAGATGCCGGCACGCGCCGAGAAGCGTTCTATACCAACCTTCGGCCCGGCGACTATCGCTTTCGTGTCATCGCCTGCAATAACGACGGAGTATGGAACGAAACCGGCGACAGCATCGACTTCAGCATTGCGGCCGCATACTACCAGACGAAGTGGTTCGTCGCCCTGTGTGCCCTTACATTGGCGGTTGTGCTTTGGCTGTTTTACCTAATGCGACTGAAGCATGCCCAAGAACAGGTCGAACAGCGATTGGGAGAACGTTTGGATGAGCGCGAAAGAATTTCACGAGAACTGCACGATACTCTGCTACAAGGATTCCAAGGGTTAATGCTTCGGTTTCAGTCCGTCATGAAGATGCTCCCGCCTCAGGAGGCCGCCCACCAGATGATGGAGAAGGTGATGGACCACGCTGACGAGGTACTACTCGAGGGTCGGAGGAGTGTTCAGGGGCTGAGAGAAGCAGGTGCAGCAGGCGGCGATCTGGCGGAGACGTTGCACCGGTGCGGCCAGGAACTCGCCGAGGGTGGCGCGACGCTTTTCGCTCTCTCAGTCTTGGGCACTCCAGTTCCGATCAATCCCATCGTCAGGGAAGAGATATTTCGGATCGCGAGAGAGGCTCTCCTGAATGCTTTTCAGCATGCCAAGGCTGTAAAGGTCGAAGTAGAGCTGACCTACAGTAGACGAACAATCTGTCTAAGAATTCGCGACGATGGAGCGGGAATTGAGCCCTCAATTCTCTCCGCCGGCCGTCCAGGACACTGGGGCCTATCCGGAATGCGGGAACGTGCTCAGAAGATCGGGGCCAAGCTGAACATATGGAGTCGTCATGGCGCAGGCACTGAGATTGATTTAACAATCCAGGTGAAGGCAGCATCTTCAATTAAACGTAAGCGGCCATTCTGGCGACGCCTTCGTCCGTACCGCGAACACTGAGGAGGTATTCAACTGTGTCGAAGAAGATCAAAGTTCTCGCGGTAGACGACCACCCCTTGCTGCGAGATGGAATCGCGGCGGTCATGAACGGAGAGGAAGACTTAGAGTTGGTGGCTCAGGGGGCCAGCGGCGCAGAGGCCGTTGAACTCTTCCGGATTCATCGTCCGGACGTGACGTTGATGGATCTCCAGATGCCAGGCATGAACGGCATTGAAGCTATCTCCGCAATTCGCCGGGAGTTTCCAAATGCTCGCTTTATCGTGCTGACAACTTATCAGGGAGACATTCAGGCTTTACGTGCACTGAAGGCCGGAGCAATGGGTTATCTCCTGAAGAATATGCTCCGGAAAGAACTCCTGGATACTATCCGCAAGGTGCACTCAGGAAAACGGTGCATACCACCGGAAATTGCCGCTGAACTCGCTGATCATGTGACCGACGATGGCTTGAGCGACCGAGAAATTGAAGTCTTGAAAGGCGTGGCGACGGGCCACTCAAACAAGATTATTGCATCGCAACTGGTGGTCTCTGAGGCGACCGTAAAGGGACATATGAAGAGCATTCTATCCAAGCTTGGAGCGAATGATCGCACGCATGCAGTGACTATCGCAATGAAGCGGGGCTATTTGGAGGGATGAGCGCAAAGCTCTACGATATTCTCTTCATGACTGCGCAGCGGATGCAGCTATCGATTGAGCTTTAGTAAATCAAGGTCAAATCTACTTGCTCGAGCATGGGTAGAACGTTGAGAAGTTGCCCTCTCATCGCTACCCACGCAGAAGATGTAGACCAACAAAGAAAGCAAAACAAATAGTCACAAAAATTCCGATCATCAGGAAGGCAATGTACTTGGCGGCGCGATCCCGCTCTTCCATGGATGGATGTGTGATTCCAAATCCGTCAATGAATATCAGCGCCAGGTATCGTAGTAGCTTCATTCGAGTTTGGACCTATCGCATAGGTTCAACGTTCCGCTACCGAGAGCCGCGTTCCATCGCCTTCACTGCCTCGTCGGTTGTGAGTACCGCATGCGCAAGGA
>JBAWCO010000698.1:0-4623 GCA_049590315.1 Occallatibacter sp.
ATATTCGGCAATAAACTTCAGGCAGTGAAGCGACGCGCCCGCATCCTCCCATCCGTAATTGGCCCCATACATGAAAACGTCGGGCACGTGCGGACCAGGTCCCTTCGCCAAAATTGCGGCATGCAGCAGCGCGTGGTCGCTGGTGAATCCCTGGACCAAGTGCAGGCCCGCGGCGTTCACGAAAAGCGCAAAACGAGAGCCGGCTGGGGCGTGGTCGATAAAGTCCAGCAATTGCTTGTGAGCGGTCATCTGGTCATCCATGGGAGTGTTCACCATGTCGTAATACAGCACGTAGAGCGGCCCGCGCTCCGGCTCGGTCGGCAGGTTCACAAACGTGTTGGTGGGCAACTGAGGAAGCTTGGCAGGCGTAAGCTGGGCACAGAGCCGTCCTGATAATCGAATGAAAGGATTGTTTGTGTCTTCTTATCTTCCTTGACGACGAAGTCGTCTTTCTTGAGACCCCGCACCGCGTTCCCCTGCTTGTCAGTAACCACAACGTCGATGGGAACGCGCCGGACCTCCAGCCGAAGCATGGTGCCAGACGCCTCCTGACCTGAGCCCTTCTTGCCGTGTTGCGATGCAGAAGATTCTGGCGCTGCTGCCAGCTGAGTCTGAGACGCCGATGCCAACGGCAACCACACGAGCATTGCCACGAGTGTTATCCGTGAACTTACCATTACTTCTCCTTGCGCTTGCCCGTTCTGGCGGTTCTCGCCCAAGACTTAACGCAGTCTGCGCATCACCAACTCGATCATGGCGGTTGTATCTATGACGAATATTAGACACCCACAGTACCAGATGCGGTTAGCAGAGATTTCCGAGCAAGACCTAACCGGCCCACCAAGATGGCATGCGGCGATCCTGATGGAACGTTTGCCATTCCGGTTCCAATCCGCGTCCTGACAGGGAAAACCCCATGACGCTCTTGCGGCCAGCACTGGCGTCGGCCGTCTGGCGTCAAAACAAAATCCGACTCGGAGTCCCCGGAATTGAAGTCCAAAATAAAACCGGAGCAGAAATATCTCTGCTCCGGTGATGGGAAGCGCTGAGAGATAGCTGCAACCAATCCTGGCTGCAGCCGCTTCGCTCTTAGCTGCAGCCGCTTGTGGAGCCGCAGCTCATGCAGCGATAGCAACTGCCATTGCGGACCATGATGGCGCCGCAGGTGCCACAACTGGGGGCGTCACCCATGTCGTACATCTCGCGCATGGCCTCGGCCGCATGATAGATGCCACGGTCTTGCAGGCTTGGGCCGTGAGTTGGAGCGGCTGGCGTGGAATGGATGGCCTGAGCTTCAGGCGCAATGCCGCCTCCCGCAACCTGACCGGCAAAGTGGCCGCTCACCTGGTTCAAACGCTTGGCTACCTCCTCGGCAAGCCTGGCCAGATGATGCTGAGAAGTCACAGCGTCGTCTTCAGGCTCGGTCTCGGGAATGAGGCTGGGCGAGGCGGGCAGTTGCGACACCTGCGGAGCCAGTCCGGCAAAAAGCGTGAGTTGCGTACCGGACAGGAAGCGCAGATTGAGCCAGCGGAAGATGTAGTCCATCAGGCTCTTGGCGTAGCCGATTTGCTCGTTGCCGGTCCAGCCTGAAGGTTCGAACCGAGTGTGAGCAAACTTCTCGCAGAGCACCTTGAGCGGCACACCGTGCTGCAAAGCAAGCGAGATCGACGTCGCAAAAGCATCCATCAGGCCTGAGACGGTGGAACCTTCCTTGGCCATCTTGATGAAGATTTCGCCAACCTGGCCGGTAGGATAGAGGCCCACAGTAACGTAGCCCTCATGGCCACCGATGGAGAACTTGTGCGTGATGGAAGCACGCTCCTCAGGTAATCTGTGGCGCACTGCTCTAGGCGGACCGTTGAGATCTTGCGCTTCATCCTTCACAACCTCTCGCGCGGGCGCGGGCGACTGTGATGGTGTGAGTACCGGCACTGCGGCAGCCTTCGCAATTTCATCAAGAGCAGTCTGGAACGCAGCGGCGGCTGCGATGACCTGCTTGGCACTGACTTCCAGCTTTTCGCCGATTTTGGCTTCCAAAGCTTTTACGTCTGCCTCGGCAGGTTGTTGGCCTGCGCTCAAGATTGCCAACACACGGCTGCCTACAGCGTCCAGAGCGGACGGCTCCTTCTTCTTTTCGTCCATGCTGGTATTCAGCGGCTGCGTGCCTTTGGATCCGTCGCGATAGATGGCCACTGCCTTGATGCCCTGACGCCAGCTCTCAGCATAAGCCTCGGCAACATCTTCAACGCTCGCCTCGTGGGGTAGATTCACTGTCTTGGAGATGGCGCCGGAGAGGAACGGCTGCGTTGCCGCCATCATCTTGATGTGCCCCATGTAGTGGATGGAGCGTGTGCCCTTGGACGGCTTGAAGCTGCAATCGAAGACCGCGAGATGCTCCGGCTTGAGGCCAGGCGCGCCTTCAATGGTGCCGGTCGCGTCGATATAGCTGACAATAGCGTTCACCTGTTCGTTGTCGTAGCCCAATTTGAAGAGCGCAGCGGGTACGGTGTTGTTGACGATCTTGATCATGCCGCCACCTACCAGCTTCTTGTACTTCACCAGCGCTAGGTCAGGCTCAATGCCGGTGGTGTCGCAGTCCATCATGAAGCCTATGGTGCCTGTGGGCGCGAGGACAGTAACCTGCGAATTGCGATAGCCATGGCGCTCGCCGTAGATCAAGGCCATATCCCAGCACTCGCGGCTCGCGTCGATGAGAGCGTCGAGTTGCGGCACACTGAAAGGCTCGCCGCTCATGCGCGACTTGCCGATGTTGTTCACTTCGGCACGATGCATGCGGATTACGTCGAGGAACGGCTCGCGGTTCACGTAGAAACCGGGACATGCGCCGCCCGGCCGCTCAACCGAGGCAGTCAGAGGCGTGGCGGAGGCGATTGGCTGGCAGTTCGACGCAACAATCGCCGATTGCAGATAAGCCTGGCCGCACATGATGGCGGTTAGTGCCGCGGCAAAGTCGCGGCCGGCAGCTGAGTCATACGGCAGGCCCATAGCCATGAGCAAAGCACCCAAATTGGCGTAGCCGAGTCCCAGTGGCCGGTAATCGTGCGAGTTGCGCGCGATGGCTTCGGTGGGATAGCCGGAGTTATCGACCAGTATCTCCATGGCGGTGATGATGACCGAGATGGAATGCCGATATGCGGAGATATCAAAACTACCCGCGGGCGTCTGGTACTTGAGCAGGTTGAAGCTGGCCAAATTGCAGGCCGAGTTATCAAGGAACATGTATTCCGAGCAGGGGTTCGACGCATTGATGCGCGCCGTGTTCTTGCTGGTATGCCACTTGTTGATGGTTGTGTCGAACTGCATGCCGGGATCGCCGCAAAGCCACGTAGCTTCGGCAATCTTCTTCATGACGTCGCGCGCCTTGTAGGTGTTCACGGGCTCGTGGCTCTTCACCGTATAGGTGGTATAGTCGCCGTCGGTCTCATAGGCGCGCATGAACTCGTCGCTGACGCGAACTGAGTTGTTGGCGTTTTGGAAGAAGATGGACGAATACGCCTCGGAGTCAGGCCCCGAGCCGTCATAGCCGGCCTTGATCAACGTGAAAGCCTTGGCCTCTTCTTTTGCCTTGCAATCAATGAAGTCCATGATGTCCGGATGATCAGCGTTCAGGATCACCATCTTGGCCGCACGGCGCGTCTTGCCACCTGACTTGATGACGCCAGCGAAAGCGTCAAAGCCGCGCATGAAGCTCAAGGGACCGGAGGCCTCGCCGCCGCCCGAAAGCAGTTCCCTCGATCCACGGATGCTGGACAGGTTGGTGCCAGTTCCCGAGCCCCATTTGAATAGCATTCCCTCAGTCTTGGCGAGCGTCAGAATGGACTCCAGCGAGTCTTCCACTGAGTTGATGAAGCACGCCGAGCACTGCGGATTGCGATAACCGGTGGCGGAATACTTCACACCGCCGCTCGGCGCATCCCAGTGCCAGTTCTGGCCGTCGGAATCCGGCTCCAGACGGTCGCAGCCAACGTTGAACCACACCGGCGAGTTGAAGGCCACTTTCTGCGTCAGCAGCATGTGCGCAAGTTCGTCATGGAAGATGCCCGCATCTGCGGGTGTGGCAAAGTAGCCACCAACCAGACCCCAGTCGCGAATGGTTTCCACCACGCGTCCCACCAGTTGGCGCACCCCTTTTTCCCGCTCGGGCGTGCCAACCTGCCCGTGCAGATACTTCGAGGCGACGATATTGGTGGCAGTCATCGACCAGTCCACCGGCACCTCTACGTCCTTCTGCTCGAAGATCGTGTTGCCCTTGGTGTCTGTGATGGACGCTGTGCGGCGCTCCCATTGAAGCTCGTCGTAAGGCGATACGCCCTCCTTGGAAAAACGCCGACTGAACATCAGTCCTCCTTGCGTGTGAGGGGTCTGAACAGTTGTGGTGGAAGTCTGGATCTGGGCCTCGTTCATGAAATCTCCTTGGTCGCCAAAATGAATGGCAAATGTCGGTAAACACCCCCGATTGGCATAGTTCAACCTGGAACCGGGAGGACAGCGTAAATCTCTTGCAACAAACTGGTGACGGGAAGGCGAAAATCGCCGCGAAATCACTTCTGCCTGAGCGGCTTCCCGTGGACCTTACCGCCGGGGAACGTTACAGTCTGTTAA
>JBAWCO010000699.1:0-3346 GCA_049590315.1 Occallatibacter sp.
ATACAACCAGTTGGATCCCAAGTATCTTGCCATGGGTGCCACGGCCCTGAATGCGCAGCAGCCGAATCCGCTAGGCGCAGCTCTCACCGCGCTCTCCGCATCAGGAAAGGTTGCAGCCAGTTCGTGCAACCTGGACAACGCAACCGTAACCGAAGCGCAATTGCTTTCGCCGTATCCGCAATTCTGCAACGGTGCGGTAAGTCAGACGGATGCCCCTGTGGGGCAGTCCCTCTACAACGCACTACAGGTCACTTACAACCATCGCGTCAGCAAGGGACTCACAGCGCTGGTTTCCTACACCTACTCAAAGTTCCTCGATAACGTTGAGGGTAACAACGCGTGGTCATACAACGGACCGACTAACTGGGGAGTTACCCCGGCCAACAACTATAACCTCGCGGCGGACAAGAGCGTGGACGCCGGCGATGTTCCGCAGGCGCTGGTAGCCAGTTACATTTATCAACTGCCTGTCGGTCGCGGCAAGCAATTCGGTTCAAACATGGGCCGTCTTGCGGACGCGGTTGTGGGCGGTTGGGAAGTGACGGGTATCGCAACCTTCAAGGAAGGGATCCCGCTGGGAATCTTCGGCAACGACTACAGTTCCTACGGCGGCAATCCGAGGCCAGACGTGGTTGGGGATGTACATGTACACAATCCAACCATTCACGAATGGTTCAACACGGCGGCATTCCAATACGCGCCGTACGGCACCTTCGGCACCGCGCCTCGCTTCTTCTCAAATCTTCGCGGCCCGCGCTATCAGGACTGGGACACGATTCTGGCCAAGAACTGGAACATCAAGGAAACCATGAGAGTCCAGTTCCGGTTTGAAACCTACAACACATTCAACCATCCGAACTTCTACGCGCCATCGGCGGGAGCGACCAGTTATTCAGGTTGCGATCCTAATGCAAGCTCAACTTGCGGAAGCACACTGGGACAAATCACCAACGCCTTCATGCCCAGAAGCATTCAGTGGGCAGGAAAGTTCTACTGGTAATCGACCTGTGAACAGTTGCTGCAAGTTACTGGTACTGGTTCTGCTGGTCAAGCCCATTTCCGGGCCTGGCCAGCAGCAGCCGGCCGCCAAGTTCGAGTCGCTCGTGGCTGTCGCTCAACAGGCGCAGGCAGCGAAGGACTATGTTTCCGCCGCGAACGCTTACAAGCAAGCGGTGAAGATCCAACCGGCGATGCCGGAACTATGGGCCAATCTTGGACTCATGGAGCAGGAGGCCGGGGACATTCCGGCGGCAATTCTCAGCTTTCAACAAGCAAATCGTCTCAAACCGTCTTTGTATGTTCCCAATCTATTTCTAGGCATCGACTATCAGCGCACGGGCAAAGCGGCTGCGGCGATTCCATTTCTGACCAAGGCGGAGAAGATCAATCAGACCGACCCACAAACGCCGCTTGCACTGGGGCGTGCCTATTTCGCAACGGCCAAGTTTTCTCCGGCGGCGCGGGAATTTGCGCATGCTACTTCACTCGATCCAAAGCTTGGCGCGGCCTGGTTTGCCCTTGGGCTTGCTCGGCTGAACCAGGTGGAGGCGGACGCCCGCAGAATGTCAGTGGAAGCGAAGGACTCCGCATTTGCTGGGGCGCTCTACGCCGAATCGCTTGAAAAACAGGCACGATTCAGTGAGGCGTCAACTCTTTATCGGAGCTTGCTTGCTTCCCAGCCTCAACCCCCATGCATCCGTTCTCAATTGGGGTTCTCGCTGCTGCGGCATCGAGATCTGGCAGGAGCGAGCGGCGAGTTCGCCGCTGAGCGCTCGGCGCATCCGGAGTGCGGGCTTGCGCTGTTCGGCCAGGCGCGCCTGGCGATCGATAGTGGCGACAACGAAGATGCCGTCAAGGTTCTCGATGAGCTATGGGGCCGCGATCATGGATTTGTCGCGTCAAACACCGCTGTTCTGGTAGACGGCCTGTCAAGTGACGCAATCGCCAAGCTGACTGCGTATTTTTCCCAGTCTGATGTCGTGATGCCTGCGGAGTTGCGCAATACTCTGTTGGCGGTCTTCAATGGCGACGAGGCGGATTTGAATGATCTGCGCGATCAAGCTGGCCGGGGCGAATCGGAAGCCCATGTGGCGACGGAGCCGGGTTCTGATCGGCATACCGCCGAACAGCACTATGCGGCGGGTGAATTCGAACAGTGTGCAAGGCAACTCGATTCAGTCGTTGCTGCGGGGCGCATGGACAAAATCCGGTTGCTGGCAGCGTGCTCCTTCTTTGCTGGCGACGACGAGCGCGCCATTGCCGCGGCTACTACATTGGAGGCAGCGCAGCCGCATTCTCCTGAAGCTCTCTACTGGTCGATTCAGGCGAATGAGCGGCTCGCGCTCGAGGCCCTTGCGCATTTCCAGGAACTGGAGTCGGACTCCGCCAGGAGCCATGTTCTTCTGGGTGACATTTACGACCAGTTGGAGAGATTCGATGATGCAGAGGCCGAATACACCAAGGCGCTCAGCATAGCTCCAGGCGATCTGGGGGCGATGGTGGGGTTGGCATCAGCTTATCTCAGCAACAACAACAACGAGAAAGCAATGGAAACGGCGCGTCTTGCGCTGGAACGCAAGCCGCAGGATCCGGAGCTGAACCTGATTATGGCAGAGACACTGATGGCCAAATATCAATACGTAGAATCGGAACCATACCTGATGAAGAGTTTGGATGCGAAGCCGCAAATACTTGGTCACGTGCATGCCCTGATCGGCAAAGTCTATGCGGAAACCGGCAGGCCTCGGGAAGCTATTGACCAATTGAAGATGAGCGTCGCGAGCGATGAAAACGGTTCTGTTCACTACCTGCTGGCGCGACTCTACCGCGAGATAGGGGACAAAAAAAATGCGTCTGTGGCGCTTGAGCAGGTAAAGACAATCAAGCAACAGCGCCGTGGCCGCGGAGTGAAGATGGTTGAAGATCCCGATCTTTCCTCGCTGGAATCTCCACCCGATGCAGCTTCCAAGCCGTGACAAGACCCGCTTGCAACTTCATATCCACGAACAAAGCTTAGGAATCACCCTATGTTCAGGAGCAATCATGCGTTTATACCGCTCTTTTTATGCGACGTTCGTCGCGCTCGTTGTTCTTATGTTGGGCCAGCTAGCGGCCATGGTTCGAGCGCAACCGGGAACACATACGGCGGAATCGCGCGCCGGCGCGCAGCAGGCGACGATGTCACCTCTGCCCAATGGAATCGAAGTGGAAGCCGGTGATCTGCGTTTCAGGATCGTTGCGCTGCGCGAGGATGTATTGCGGGTAACCGTGGCCCGGGGCGGTTCCTTTCCGGAAGATGCGTCATGGGCGGTTCTTCCCGGGGCTCGTCATAGCTCAGTTTCGATTG
>JBAWCO010000700.1:0-1868 GCA_049590315.1 Occallatibacter sp.
TCAACGGGCTGGAGCGGCGGTGCCCGAAGTCTCTCGGTTGGCAGAAGAACTCAACGCCCTTATAGACGAGGCTTCTAAAGAAATACGCACGACATCGTACTTGCTCCATCCGCCGCTGCTTGACGAATCTGGATTTGCGTCTGCCGCGCAATGGTTTGTCGAAGGCTTTGCGAAGCGCAGCGGGATCTCGGTCCACTCCGACATTCCAGATGGAATGGGACGCCTGTCGCGGAGCTGTGAGTTGGCACTGTTTCGGGTGTTGCAGGAGTGTTTGACGAATATTCATCGATACTCGCAGGCTTCAACCGCCGGGGTCAGGTTACGGCTGGACGATGGCAAGCTCATGTTTGAGGTGACCGACAATGGTCGGGGAATCGCCGAAGACCGTTTGCGCCAGTTGCACGGCACCGATGGGAACGCGGGCGTGGGCATCGCCGGTATGCGAGAGAGTGACCTGCCCCCCATTTCCGTTCACCTGAGCATACGACAAACTTCCTTGGTTCCATCTCCCGTGTGAGCGGGGATGGGGGTCTGGGGCAAGGGGACGGCGTTTGAGTCCCCTTGCCCCAGTTTCTCAGCTATGTAGAAGCCCCCTGCCTGCGCCGCCGCGAACTCTCTCGGTGTTTGATACCCTAGGCTGCTGTGCGGACGCTCTTCGTTGTACTCCGTCCGCCAGGCTGCGATCTTACGCCGCGCCTCGAACAAGTTTTGAAACCAGCTTACCCGCAAACATTCTTCGCGAAACTTCCCGTGAAAACTTTCCACGCGCGCATTCTGCGTGGGCTGGCCGGGCTGAATGTGGATCAGCTCGATGCCACGCTCCATCGCCCACGCCAGAAAATGCCGGCTGGTGAACTCCGGTCCGTTGTCGCAACGGATCGCCGCCGGCAGCCCGCGCACGGCGATAAGCGCGTCCAGCACCCGCGTCACGCGACGGCTGGCGAAGCTGGTGTCCACTTCCAGCGCCAAACATTCCCGCGTGTACGCATCCACCACGCTCAGCACCCGGATCGCACGCCCGCACTCCACCGCATCGTGCACAAAATCCAGCGCCCACTCCTGGTCGGCCGCAGTCCGCGCCACCAGAGGCCTGCCTTCGCGCACGCAATGTTTCCGCTTCTTCCGCTTCAGCGTCAATCCTGCCTCCCGGTACAGCCGATGCACCCGCTTGTGGTTCACCTGCTCTCCGTCTCGCCGCAACAACACATGCAACCGCCGATACCCGAACCGCGGCTTCTCTCGCGACAACTCCACCAGTCGCGCCAGCAGCGCTTGGTCCCGCGTGCTGCCCCGCGCCTCATACCGGCAACTCGATACCGCCATCGTCAGCAGCCCGCAAACCCGGCGCTCGCTGGCTGCGTACTCCACCCGCAGCCAACTCGCCGCCCACCGCCGGTCTACGAGCCCCATCCGTTTTTTGCGATCACCGCCTTCAGCATCTCTTTGTCCAGGCTTAGATCCACCACCAGCTTTTTCAGTCGCGTGTTCTCCTCCCGCAACTGCTTCGCTTCCTGCGCCTCACTCACCTCCATGCCCCCGTACTTTGCCTTCCACGCGTACAGCGTGTGCTTCGACACGCCCATCTCCCGTCCCACGTCTTCCGCCTGCCGCCCCGCTTCCAGTTGTTTGAGCGCCCCGATCATCTGCGCCTCCGTGTGCCTGCTCCTCGACATACTTCTTCCCCTTTCCTTCGCTGAAATCATACTCAGCTTTGTGCGGAAACAGGGGAGCAGGTCAGTGTCCCAACGTCTTGCCGAGCACCTTTGAATCTCTGATGGGGTTGGTATCGCAGGAGCCTGTTGCCACTGCGTGCGCGAAGATCGCAGAGGCAAGCCATTTGATGGTGTTCAACGTGCGCGGCCTGAGCG
>JBAWCO010000701.1:0-16242 GCA_049590315.1 Occallatibacter sp.
GTCCTTGCCTGCGGGAACTGGCTACGCCGTCGGTACTGCCGCTTATCCGCAAACATCCGGAGAGGTGTTTACCGGCGCATCGGACTTGTTGGCGGGGCAGGAACTGGTCCTCAGTGCCGGATCTAACCTTGTTACCGGCTCCGTGCCTGCTTTTGCTGCGAGTACTGCTTATTTAGAGTCCTCGCAATGGATCGGGAAGGTGGTCTCAGTGAATGCGGCCTCTTCTTCTCTCTCGATGGATAGTCTATCTGGGCTCTTTACCGGATCGCGTCCCGCTATTCAGCAGATGGAAGTGCAGGCGGGCGCGTCGACGGCCTTTGTTGGATTCGGCTCGGCGTCGGTCAGCGCTGTAAACGAAGGTCAGTTCGTCGCCGCCAAGGGGCCGCTCTTCAACACTGTTAGCAGCATCGGATATCCGACACTCAGCACAATTCAGCTTCGTGAGAGAGCCGCGGGAAATTAGTATGAAGATGAGGGCTATGTGTTCGCCGTGGTGAAGCTCAAACCGACTCAGTCCGCACTTACGAATTCTATACTTGGCGAGGAAGGTCCCTCTCGTCGCCAGAGTGCAGAGCCGGTTCGCGTCCTTCTTATCGACGATGACACGGAGTTATGCGCATCCTTGCAGCGCTTGCTGCGGATGGACGGCTTTGAAGTCACCGCGGTACACACCGCCGCCGACGGAATGCACAAGGCGATAGAGGAGTCCTTCGCACTGATTGTGTTGGACGTGATGCTCCCCGGTGGAGATGGGCGAATCGTTCTGAGAAAGATCCGCACCGCCTCCGAGGTACCCATCATCATGCTGACCGCTCGCGGCGATGAGGCCGATCGCATTGCCGGCCTTGAGGCAGGAGCGGACGATTACCTACCGAAACCATTCAACGCGCGCGAATTGGTGGCGCGCATCCGCGCGATCCTGAAGCGGAACATTCAGCAGGCCCCACCACCGCAAACCATTCGCATTGGAGATATCGAGATATACCCGCTTACCCGGAGAGTGCTTCAAAAGACCGAGGAAGTTCCTCTGACCGGAGCTGAGTTTGACATCCTTCTCGTGTTGGTGCGGTCGGCGGGCAAGGTTGTCTCTAGGGATGAGATTGCTGAAGTTTGTCTTGGGCGTCCTGTCGCACCGTTTGATCGGAGCGTCGATAACCACATCAGCAATATGCGCAAGAAGTTGGGCGCCACTTATCGTGAAACGGAACGCATTCGCAGCCTTCGGGGAACCGGCTATATCTATACCGGACAGGTCGAAGGGACATGAAAGGCCTGAAAACGTTATATGTCAAGATATTTGTTTGGTTCTGGCTCACACTAACTGTCGGTTCGCTGTTTGTCCTAGTAGCTGCGGTCTTTACCGGATCCCAGCCGCTCGGGCGCCGCTGGGCGCGGTTGACCCAGGACTTATACGCGCACAGCGCGGTTGATTTTTATGAGACCGGTGGCAAGCCCGCGCTTGAGCGGTATCTGAACACGCTCCGCGATTCGTCAGGAATAGAGGCATGCCTCCTGGACGAGCAGCAACAGGACGTACTTGGCCGCCCGCTCCCGGCGCACATTGATGGAACATTGAAGGAGAGCCTCCGCACAGGGAAATCAACGCTTCGTCTTGGCAGGTTTTGGACCACCGCTTCTCCTGTCAGCTACGGCCAGCGAAGATTTGTCTTCGTTATTGAAGTGCATCCGTTACGCGGCTTCGTGGATGGGACTTTCATCATTCCGCTGTTCGGCCGGCTGCTACTTGCACTATTGATTGCGGGAGTTTTCTGCCTTTTCCTCACGCAGCATATTGTCGCCCCCGTTCGGGCGCTGCAGGTGGCGTCGATGCGGCTCGCTGCCGGCGATCTTAGCACAAGGGTGATGCCTCTTATCGCTCCTCGTGACGATGAACTTGCGGATACAGCGCGGGCCTTCGACCAGATGGCAGACCGAATCCAGCTCTTGATTCAGAAACGCCAGGAACTGTTGGCAGACATCTCACACGAACTGCGATCTCCCTTGACCCGCCTCTCCGTTTCTCTTGAATTGATGCGCCGCGGAGAGGGCGACGTATTGGAGCAGATGCAGATCGACCTGGACAGAATGAATGCCATGATCGGCCAGGTTCTTCTGCTCACACGGCTTGATCTTCAGACCGCTCAGCCCGCTATGGAGAAGGTGGACCTGAGGCGGTTGTTGGAGGGCATCGCTAGTGAAGCCGAATTCGAAGCGCAGAGCGAATGCAAGTCTGTGCAGGTCGGGGTTGAGAATGATTGCATAGTGTGGGGAGATCCGAACCTCCTCCGAAGTTGTATCGAAAACATCGTGCGGAATGCGGTTCGGTATACCGCGGCTGACACTGCGGTCGCGATTACGGCACTTCATTCAATAAGTGAATCAGGACGAAGGCAATGCGAAGTCGCAGTTACAGACAACGGTCCTGGTGTGCCCGAGGCGTCGATTCCATTTCTCTTCGACCCTTTCTACAGGGTTTCGGAATCGCGAGACAGGCATACGGGCGGAACAGGGCTCGGACTTTCCATCTCTCAAAGAATTGCGAATTTGCATCAAGGCGCGATACGCGCTGAAAATCGAAACGATTCCTCGGGACTAACAGTACGTTTATATCTACCTTCAGCTTAGTTCCTAACTCTAACTTCGCGTCCACTTAGGCGCTACACTTCCTTACACTTCAAAACACAACTGTTGCTGCATACTTAGGTTCACATGGTTAGTCGGTGCAGTAAGAAAGCCTGCCGATATTCAAGCCATGAGGAGAGTTCCATGAAATCGAGATTAGTTGCTCTTGCCGCAGCTACATTCACTCTGTATGCGTCAACAGTTATGGCCCAAACTACCAGCACAACTACCACCACAGGTCCGAACGGACAGACAGCCACACGCACCGCAACCCGTGGTAACGGTCAGACGAACGTAACCGCCACCGGTCCCAATGGCAACACCGCTACACGCTCCACCACCCACTATCCGGGTGGCAACTCAACCACAGTGACAGGTCCGAACGGAAACAGTGCCAACCGAACTGTCACTGGCCGCGGCACCGGCAACGTGACGGCGACTACAACCGGCCCCAACGGCAATACCGCTACACGAAATACCCAACGTTATGCTGGCGGCAGCTCCACCACCGTAACTGGACCGAATGGCCAGAGCGCCAATCGCACGGTCACAGGGCGGGGCACCGGAGCAGCCACGGTGTCGCGAACAACCCCGCATGGATCCGCCACGAGAACCCGTTAATCGCTCCCACCTAATGTAGCGGCAGTCGTGAAGCCTGCGACTGCCGCATTTCCGCTGAATGCAATTCAAAGCAAACCCGGTGATCGTCTTGAACTGCAAAATCGAATCCGTGCATGGTCTCGGAGAGATACTGAAGTTTCGCCGCAGTCGGCTTGAATACCTGGCCGATGCCGGAAGAAACAGCGTGGATGTGAAAGTCTTTCATCTGGGGCAGCACCAACCGCCATCGCACTCTACTCATATAGCAATTAAGATGCGTCGACCCTAGATTCCACAGGGCCTGGGTGAATGGCTTCGACAGGATGACCGCATCAGTGCTCGCTGCTCAGGATAACCGATCTTCCTTGAAACGAACCTGAGATCGCCACACTAGATGCTTTCGGCCCTAAATTCCCTCTCCCATGGAGACGTACTCGCGGAGGCGCTCGAGTTCTTCGCGGTAGGCTTCGCGCTCGGCAGCTTCCGCGGCGAAGGGTTCCATGACGCGCGGGGGCGGCACGCCTTCAGCACAGAGACGGGCCTCAAGCTCTTCTACACGGGCAGAGAGGGCGATGAGTGCGTCGGAGAGCGGGTCTTTGATGTCGTGCGGGTCGGTGATGAGAACGCGCTCGCCGTTGCGATAGACGATGTGGGCGGGGACGCCGACGACGGTGGAGTTGGGAGGAACGTCTGAGAGAACGACGGAGCCTGCGCCGACGCGGGAGTTTTCGCCGACGGTGATGTTGCCGAGGACGTTGGCGTTGTTGCCGATGAAGACGCCGTCGCACACGGTGGGGTGGCGCTTGCCGTGACCCTTGCCGGTTCCGCCGAGGGTGACTCCCTGGTAGATAGTGACGTCGCTGCCGACGATCGCGGTTTCTCCAATGACGACGCCGGTTGCGTGGTCAATGAAGAGACGGCGGCCGAGGAGCGCGGCGGGGTGA
Organism: Occallatibacter sp.; assembly: GCA_049590315.1. Classification (GTDB taxonomy): domain Bacteria; phylum Acidobacteriota; class Terriglobia; order Terriglobales; family Acidobacteriaceae; genus Telmatobacter. The sequence goes on from JBAWCO010000701.1 coordinate 4,167, forward strand.
ATGTCGACGCCGGTGTAGAAGCGGGCGAGTTGAGAGACGATGCGCGCGAGCAATGGAAGATGGGCGCGCCAGAGAGCGTGAGAGACGCGGTGAAACCAGACTGCCCAGAGGCCTGGATAGCAGAGAAGAACTTCAAGCTGGGAGCGGGCAGCGGGATCGCGCTCCATTACGGAACGGATGTCTTCGCGGATGCGGTCAAACGCTGCCATGGCTTGCGTGAATGCTTAGACGAACAAAGTGCGGTTCGGGGTGCAGTTGGGGCCGGCGAGACTCGGTGAGTCTCGCCGGTCGTGGGACCAGTTACGCCGATGCAACAACCGCAATCTGCTCGGTGGGCAAGGCCAGGGCCTTCTGGCGGAGCGCATCGAAGAGAACGCTGGAGAGATAGCGTTCGCCGAAGTCAGGCAGGACAACGACTATGAGCTTGCCTTCATTCTCAGGCCGTGCGGCGACTTTGAGCGCAGCGGAGATGGCCGCGCCGGACGAGATGCCGACGAAGAGGCCTTCCTCAAGGGGTAGCTGACGGGCAGCGGCGATGGACTCATCGTTGGTGACCTGGATGATTTCATCGATCAGGCTGGTGTCGAGAATTCCTGGTACGAAGCCTGCACCGATGCCCTGAATCTTGTGCGGGCCAGGCTTGCCGCCGGAAAGGACCGGGCTGTCAGTGGGCTCGACAGCGATGGCCTTGAAGCTGGGCTTGCGCTCCTTGATGTACTTGGTGACGCCGGTGATGGTGCCGCCAGTGCCGACTCCGGAGATGAGGATGTCGACTTTGCCGTCGGTGTCTTCCCAGATTTCCGGGCCAGTTGTTGCGTAATGAATGGCCGGGTTGGCAGGGTTATCGAACTGCTGGAGGATGTAGCCGTTGGGCGTCTTGGCGAGGATTTCGTTCGCCTTGGCGATTGCGCCCTTCATGCCGTTGGGGCCCGGGGTGAGCACGATTTCCGCGCCAAAGGCAAGGAGGACGGCGCGACGCTCCTGGCTCATGGTTTCGGGCATGGTGAGGATGAGTTTGTAGCCCTTGGCCGCGGCGACAAAGGCGAGAGCGATGCCGGTGTTGCCGCTGGTGGGCTCGATGAGGATGGTCTCACCGGGGGTGATTTTGCCGTCTTTCTCGGCGGCATCGATCAGCGCCAGGCCGATGCGGTCTTTGACGCTGGAGAGGGGGTTCTGGCTTTCCAGCTTCGCTACGACGGTAGCGGGCAGGCCAGCAGCTACGCGATTGAGCCGGACCAGGGGGGTGCGGCCAATGATTTCAGTTACATCCGCGGCAATGCGCGCCATGATGATCTCCTCTTTCCGGAAGGTTTCCGGGGTCGAACTCTGCAAGGCTGTGGGGTGACGGTCGAGCTGTCAGGCGGGAAGAAACGCGGCCGTGCAAGGCGCACGCTTGCATCGCGGCTGGCACCAGGGCGGTGTTAGCTACATCGACGCATAGAAACAGCGTAGTCCTGAAGCGCGGATTATGGCAAGGGGAAGTGGCGTAGTTGGCGGGAGATGGAGCAAGAAATCTGGATAAATCGATGTTGACAAGGAATGTCTACATATGTAGAGTTTGGTGAATGAAGCTTCGACTCTCTCCGCAAACCGTGCTGGTGCTGGATGCTTTTCTCGAGCAGTCAGAGGAGTGGATGTATGGCTACGACTTGAGCCGGGTGACGGGGCTGAAGTCGGGGACGCTGTATCCGATTCTGATGCGGATGGCGGAACGGAAACTGCTGGAGACGGAGTGGGAGGCGGGTGAGCCGGGCAGGCCGCCGCGGCATATGTATCGATTTACGCCGGATGGGTTGCGGTTCGCGCGGTTGAATGCGGCGTCGGGCGCACGGGGCGGGCTGGGGCAGGTGGCGCTGGGATTGGTAGGAAGTTGATGGGAGCGCCGCGCAGGCTGGCTGCGAAGCTGCTGAGAACTGCGGCTCGGCTGACGCCGGGCGAGAGCCGCGAGTGGGCTGCAGCGATGCTGCGGGAGTTGGATTTTATTGAAGGTGAGTGGGAAGCGCTGTTCTGGGCGCTGGGCAGCATAACGGTGATTTTGCGGCATGCGGCGAGCGCATGGCGGGGCTGGTTCAAAGGAAAGACAAAGGAGGAGGAAGCGATGAACAACACAGGGAAAAGGGCGTTGGGAGTGGGGTTGGGGATGGTTTCCGCGCTGGCGATGGTGGGGTGCGCATTTGCGATTCTGCGCATTGCGAGCATCCTGTTTCCGGGACTGGGCTGGGAGCACTCACGCTGGGCTTACTGGATGGCAGTGCTCGCTATTCCGGAACTCATTTTTGTGGGCGCAACCGTGGCGCTTTGGCGGAAAAGAGGGCCGGTGGCCGCAGGGATTCTGGCGACGGGGCTGGTAATGGCACTGCATGTGGCCGTTCACTTTGTGATGCGGTAGATGGGCGACAGCGAAGGAAGGCGAATGGACATGGGGGCGGCGCGAGATCAAATGCAAAGCTCGATTGGGCAGTGCTCGATTGCTCCGTGGCTTTCGGTGCGGAAGAGCGCGGAGGCTGTGGAGTTTTACAAGGCGGCGTTTGGGGCGGTCGAGGTCTATCGGATCGAGGACCCTGACGGGAACGTGGTGGCACGACTGGCGGTGGATGGGGCGGAGTTCTGGGTCGGGGATGAGTCGCCGGAGCATTTGAATTTCAGTCCCGAGTCGCTGGGCGGATCGACGGTGCGGATCATTCTGACGGTGGCCGATCCGGACGCGATGTTTGCGCTGGCGGTGAAGGCGGGGGCGTCGCAGATATGGCCGGTGAGTGAAGGGCATGGATGGCGCGTGGGGCGCGTGGCCGACCCCTACGGGCATCATTGGGAGATTGGGCGGCCTGTGGCGTAGACCGCTGGGGCGCGGGAACTCAAATTGCCGGAACTACCCTTACGAAAGCGGATATATTAAGACCGATCAGTTTTCATGCTTGGCGGTCAGCATCCCTGAAACCTTCGCCAGCACCGCATCGAGGGTAGTCAGTGTCAGACTGGTGCCGCTGGCAATGGCGCTCAACGCAACCTTCTCGTCCTGCACGTCGAAAATGCGATAGAGCGTCGTGGAGTCGGCTGTGTCGCGAACCAGGATCGCCGTCGGCGCCGGGTACTCGTCGATACCAATGCGCTCGGCCATCAGCATCACAAAAGACGAATTCACCGCGAGGCGGTCGAGATCTTCCGCGCCGCTATTGCCGGCCAAGGCTAGGCCTTCAGAATTGCTCAACACCACGGTCGTGAAATCCCCTGCCTCGGCAATCTGGTCGAGCAGTAACGTGAGGTCGCGCGCGCCCTTGCCAGTCTTCAGGCTCGACAGGTCGATCGACACTTGCTCGCGATGAAGCAGCGGCGCCAAGGCTTCTTCTATGGTGGCGCGCAACCCCTGCTCCTGCACTTCAACCTTGCGCTCGAGTTCGCTCTGAGCCAATTGCAGCGCCTGTGTTTGCCGTTGCGCCTCGGCGCGCAGCTTTTCGCGCGCCGCAAAGCCGCGCCGAATGCCGATGAGATAACCGGCGCTCAACAGCAGCACGACGGAAGCGATGGCAATAACCATGGAAAGAGGGGTTATGGAAAAGGGGGTCATTGAAAAAGGGGTCATGGGTTCTGCTCCGGCGCGCCGTCATCACGGCACGGTTCGACGCCCTCGATTTGGAGAACTACCAGGCGATTGCCGGCGGTGTTCGCCACTTGATGCGATGATGCGCCGGCGGCCCGCGTGCCAATCTGATCCGCCGAAACTCCAGCCTGCGTCAGCCAGGCTACTGTCGCCTTCGCGCGCTTGTAGCTGAGCAGAACGTTAGCGGCCTCATCTCCGGTGGCGTCGGCATGGCCCTCGACCGACAGGATGGCTTCCTTGTGATCCGCGAGCCAGGCCTGCAGTGGCGTGATGTCCGTGTCGAGGCTCGCAGCGTTCAACCGCGTGCTATTGAGATCGAACGGGATCGAAATGATCGGCAGACAGGCGGCCAACTTGGGCTCTGCTGGCGGAGTTGGGGGCGGAATTGTCGCCGCGACTGGAACTATGATCGGTGCGGGGGGAGCGAAGATTTGCGCGCTCGCGGCGAAAGCGAGGGCTGCGCCGAACAGAACAAACGCAGCCGCCGGCCACAGCGGCGCGTCCTCACCCGCCAGACGGAATTGCCGGTTTTCGCCTGAGTTGATATTGGTCGCCATCTTCTCCATTTCCGTTACGCCGGAGCAGACTGCCCGTCAGGCGGTCGGAATCCGAAAGATCGGCGTGATCAGGTCAATGCCGCATTCGAGATCGGCGCACCAATCGATGAATTGCGTGACCATCTGCTTGCCACGGAACAAGGCGCCGTGCTGCGGAGCAATGATTTCGATGTCGAGGCCACGCACCATGTTAGCCCAGGCGCGCATCACGCTGCGCGAGGTCATGTAACGGCGATGGAACCCTTCCATATGAACCAAATGGGTGCCAAAATTGGTCACTTCCCGATAGTCCTGGCCGATGGAGGCGCCGAGGTCGCCGGTATAGAGGATCTTCGAGATCGGGTCGTAGACCTGGAAATTGCCTTCCGAGTGGAGGAAATGCGCGGGAAGATAATAGAATTTGGCGCCGCCCATTTCATAAATCATGCCCTCGTCGGGAATGGCGTGCAAACGGTCGGATACCAACCGGTCGAGTCCGAAGTGCGGTACAAAGCGCAGCCACAGAGCAGAAACGTGGGCTTCGGCGTCGGTGGTCATCAGCCAACCGTTCAGCGCCGCAACAATATCGGGATCCTGATGCGACAGAAAGATCTCTTTCAGCTTGGCCTTGCCCAGTACCGAGAAGGTCTCGGACAGGACCTTGCTGTAGATCTTGTGACCGCCGGGATCGAGGATCATTCCTTCGTCGCCATGGACGATGACATGCTGATTGGTCTGCACGGCGAGGCCGTTGCCGTCGAATTCCTGCAGCAGCACGTTTCGGTGCGTTCCGTTGTTGAACAATTCAAGATTCGCCATCATTAGCTCCAGGTCTTCCAACTCCGCGATTCGTAGAGCATGTCTCCGATAGTTGCGGACTTTTCGGGCCAGAACATGCGTATAAAGAAGGTCGCGACAAACTCAAAGCACTTTTTTCAGGCTGCGAATGGCTTCATGCATGTCGAAAAAGATCAGGCCTAGCTTGGCGCTCTCGTTGGCCAAGGCCAGCATCAGCACCCCGCGTCCAGCATCGATCATCACCGCATAGCCGCGCTCGCCACGGATGATCACTTCCTTGACCTCGCCGCGCGACAGTTCGTGGGCGGCGCGCGTGCCGAGGTTGAGCAGGGTGGCGGTCATTCCGGCGACGCGGGTCTCATCCAGATCCGGTGTAAGTGCGCTGGCGATCATCAATCCATCTTCGGAAATCAGCGCGCCAGCTTCGAGTCCGGGGGAATTACTCTGCAAATTACGCAAGATACTGTTCAACTCATCTAGTCTTGACATCGATCTTTCCTCTTTGGTGTTCGTACGTGAAGGATCCGGTTCCGGGTTTGGCTCCGCCTGGACCTCAAATCCTTGTGTTTCGTATTCGGGGATTTCGTAATCGGCCGCAGCTTCTGTTTCAGCTTCAAAGCCAGCTTCAACTCCAGCGCCTGCTTCGGCTTCATCCTGCTCTTCAATTGTTCGAGTTCGCACCGGCACTCTGCGCCCAAGCAGGACCCGCGGACGAAGACTATAACTGGGCATCAATTCCTCTAAGTGGAAAACGAATGAATTTAGACTAAATAGGTCCAAAAAGACCGCACGGTGACTGCCGTCACGATTGAGAGTGACAGACGCTTTTCGATGGAACACTCGGCGGTCGCTCAACCTGGTCCCGATCTCTCGGCCTCTAGAGTTCCGGTCGTCGCCCATCCTTCCCTATGTTGGATCTTCGGCCCGGAAAGCAACAGGATCTGACCAGGATTTAAGTAAGGGAAAGGTGTCGGTTACACGAGATGTGATCTAAATCACATGCTATGCATCTCTCGCAGGGTCATATTCGAGTGGTTCAACGAAAATGCCGAAAGATATCTCGGTTTCCGCTTAAAGCTCACGTGCAGTTGCCGATAACTAGTTGAGGACCTTTGGGTTTGAAGAAAGCGGAAGAGTCGGGTTACCTGACTGCAAGACATGCGCACTGTGATACCACCATCGCCGATCGCCGATTCCAAAGTGAAGAAGCGCGCTCGCATCGAAGATGACAGAGGTGGAATAGAAGAGAGGCCCCTATCACCGAGTTTGAGTGAGGGTGTATCGACCTTCTGTGAGGCTCTGTGGACGGCTTGCCGCATCTGTGTCGCGTCAATGATTGCGGTGGGCTTTGTGGCTGTGCCAGCTCTCGGGCTTAATCCAAACAGGAACATCGATCAGTATTTCCACGAGACATGGACCTCGCAGCGAGGCCTGCCCGGCGAGGCGGTCTATCAGATCCTCCAGTCCCGCGACGGCTACCTGTGGATGCGCACCTCTGCCGGTCTGGTCCGATTCGATGGGGTTCGATTCGTTCTGATGGATGAGGTGATCGGCAGTGAGCCCGTGAAGGCGATCGCGATGGGTGCGGATGGCGATCTTCTGATCAGGACGACATCGAGAACCGTGGTCTACAAGGAAGGTGCGTTTTCTGACTATCTGCCCGCCGCGCGTCTTCCCGATGGCGATATTCGCGAGATCTTCGAGAGCCGCGAACATAAGGTATTTGTAGGCTCGGATAACTTTATCTATACGGCGGAACGCGATGGGCTGCATCTGGTCAAGGCGAACACGGCATGGATCAATGCACTGCTCGAAGACGAAAGGGGAACCGTATGGATCGGAGGAACCTACGATCTATACGCATATCGCAACGGGGTGATTGGGCCTGCACTGAAGGCGAAGGCTGGCGATGAAATCACGGCCCTCGCCGAGGACCATCTCCACACGATCTGGGTGGGAACCCCGCACGGTCTATTTCGGGTAGCGAAGGATGCGGCATCGCTGGAACCAGCACCCTACGACGTTTTGCGCGGCGGGGTAGGCCAGATTCTTGAAGACCGGCAAAAAAACCTGTGGATGGGCACTCCGTCGTCAGGACTGGTGAGGATCACCGCGGGTGTGGCTTCATCGTTCCAGTTCTCCGATGGGCTTTCAGATAATAGGATTCATACTCTGTTTGAAGATCGGGAGGGGAGCCTCTGGGTAGGGACAGCGAGTGGGCTGGACCGATTCCGCAACACAAAAGTCACGACGCTGACGGTGAAAGAAGGCCTACCTGACAACCAGGTGGCCTCAGCGATTGCGACTCGTGACGGGAGCATTTACGCGCTCGCCTCATCTGCGGGGTTGGCGCGGATTGAGAACAACCGAGTAGTGAGTGTAACCAAGGAGATTCCGGGAGTGGGGCCGATTCGCGGCGTGGTTCTTTTCGAAGCCACGGACGGCGGATTGTGGATCGGTGCAGTTGGCGGGCTGACCAAGATCAAAAACGGCAAAATGACAGTTTATAAATCTGACCCACGGCTGACGCAGCAATTTATCACGGCCATCAGCGAAGACGGCGAGGGCTTGATTGCGTCGACCGCCGAGCAGTTGGTGGTGCGCGTGAAAGACGGAAGAGCGCTGCCGTTTACAGTTCAAGGAAAAACGACACCATTCACTGCGCCCGGGAATTATACGTTCACGATTTATCGTCAGCCGTTGGGCGTCCTTTGGTTTGGGACGGAGAAAGGGCTCTTCAAGTATGCACCTGGCACTATCCCGGTTCTTCAGCCCGGCATCGACTTTCCGGTAACTTCAATCTCGGACGACGAACGGGGCAATTTGTGGTTGGGCGGGCGTACGCCGGGGCTCACTCGCCTGCGGATAGCCGACGGCAGAGTGACCCACTACTCGAAACGGGATGGCCTATTCGATGTTTACCCTGCGCGAGCGCTTTCTGATGCCGACGGCAATCTTTGGATCAGCACTTCGAACGGTATCTATCGGGCCAAAGAGAAGGATCTCGACGACTTCGCCAATGGCCTCGCTCCCAATGTGCCATCGACAGTTTTTGGAATTACGGACGGCATGAAGACGAGCGAGGCAAGCTCGACCGATATCGGATCACAGGGATGCAAGGGCCCGGATGGGAGGCTATGGTTCACGACGGTCTCAGGGATTGTGTGGATCGATCCGACAAATGTGCTTGAGAACGGTCACATTCCGCCGGTGGCAATCGAGAGCGTGACGGCCGACGATCTTCAGTTCTCGCCGCATAGCGAAATTCGAATCCCGGCGAGCAAGGACAAGATAGAATTCCACTACACCGCACTCAGTTTGCTGGTCCCGGAACGGGTGCGATTCAAGTATCGGCTTGAAGGTTACGACCATGATTGGGTGGATGCGGGCACGAGGCGCGTTGCCTACTATAACAACCTCAGTCCAGGAAAGTATCGCTTTCAAGTAATCGCTGAGAATGATGACGGTTTGTGGAACATGGAGGGCGCGAGCTCAAGCTTCGTACTTAAGCCGCATTACTACCAGACTGCGTGGTTCTACAGCCTCTGCTCTTTGGCTGCAATCGCTTTGGTGATTGGCTTGCTTCGATATAACACCCGCCGCTTGCGCGCGCAGGCGGAGGAACTCACTCGCCTGGTGAACGAACGCACCATGAAACTGCAACTCGAGGTGGTGGAGCGCCAGCGTGCTGAAGAAGCGGCCGTCGAAGCTCGCGAGAAGATGCGATTTCAGGCGACCCATGATGTCCTGACGTCTTTTCTGAATCGCGGTGCGATTTTGGACGTGCTTGCGCGCGAGCTTGCCCGCGCAGTTCGAGAGCGGACTTCGATTACTGTGTTGATGGCGGATCTGGATCACTTTAAAGACATCAACGACAAATATGGCCACCTGGTTGGGGATGAGGTGCTTCGCGAAGTGGCAGCGCGGCTGATGACGTCGGTGCGGCCGTATGACTCCGTTGGTAGATATGGCGGCGAGGAGTTTCTCATTGTGTTAGCGAACTGCGATGCGGAAACCGCCCTGGAGCGCGCAAACGAATTGCGCGGTGTCATCGGATCCACTCCAATCAAGACCACCATTGGCCCAATTCAACTAACGACGAGTATGGGAGTTCTTGCATCCAGGATCTCGGGGTCGACTTCCCCCGACGAAGTTCTTCGCGAAGTGGATTCCGCCCTCTACGCCGCGAAGGAGGCCGGACGCGACCGTTGCTGCGTGGCCGCCGCTGCCTGAAAAGACGACAATAACCTTCGCGGCATATGCCTCCGAACCACGCGCGAGACGATTTTTGCGGTCCAGAGCGTGTCGCCAACACGTCATGTTGCCATCTGATAGGCAGCTTTTTTACGCGGTCGCGGGCCAAGGACAAAGCGAAGAGAACCAGATAATTGGCAGAGGTGCCCTGATCGGCTGAATATTTGGGCAGGAAGTATTTGGATCCCACGTCTTCTGCCGTGGCAGGTGGACCTCGACCCCGCTGACGAAAATCTATACGTGGGGATCTCGGAGACCTGGGGCATCCAAATCTTAGATGGAACGCGGGCCGTTTGCTGAAAACGATCATCCTATTCGAAGATTCGGGGGAGCGACTATGCAGGACGAACATATCCGTGAAGTCTTAAATGCGCATTGGCATGCGTCCGCAGCCGGGGATCTCAACGCGGAGCACGAAATTTACGATAAGAATGCAATATGCGATTATCCCCAGTCCGGCGAGCGAATCCTGGGGAGGAGCAATTTGCAGGCGTTGCGGAGTCATCATCCTGGCAAGCCTTCAGGTTTCAATGTCCGGCGCATGCTCGGGGCGGGCGATCTCTGGATTACGGAATACACGATCACCTACGAGGGTCGGCCAGCGTACACAGTGAGCATCATGGAATTCCGCAACGGTAAGGTAGTGCACGAGACGCAATATTTCGCAGATCCCTTTGAGGCGCCGCGCTGGCGGAGCCAATGGGTTGAGCGCATCGCGTGACGCAGGCTTTGAGTCGCGCGGCAAGGATTGGGTATCCCTGACATCAACCTGGGGATACCCTCTCGAGCATTGTGCATGGTTGCCGCTCCTTGGGTCGCGTCAACTTGACTGTGTTGCCTTCGGCGTACGCCATCCTGGAACCTCCATGGCCGCCTACGAACAGTGCGAAAATGGCGGGACAGCTATTTCTTCTGGATCTATCGGCTCCGAATTTGTGGGCGGAATCAATCGTTACGATTCCTGTTGCTTTCCAAGAGGAAGCATGTCATTATTCCTGTTGGAAACCTAAAGGTCGGATTGGCCATGAAGGAAAAGCCGGACGTCTTGCAAGGAACGCTCGCCCTGATGGTTCTTAAGACACTCGATGTCCTGGGGGCGCAGCACGGCTGGGGAATCGCCCGGCGCATCGAGCAGATCAGCGGAGGCCTTCTCGCCGTCAACCAGGGCACGCTCTATCCCTTGCTGCTCAAGTTGGAGCATGAGGGCTCGATTGCTTCCGAGTGGGGCGCATCGGAAAACAACCGCCGCGCACGCTTCTATCGCCTCACCGGGGCCGGCCGCAAGCAACTCCAGGCCGAGACCCGCGAGTGGGAGCAAACCGCGGCAATCATCGCGCGCTTTTTCAAAGTCAAAGCGGAGGACCTGACGTGAAATTTCTGCGACGCTTCTTCATACGCTTGTCGCATCTTGCCACGGGGCAAAGTGCTGACCTACGCCTGCAGGAAGAGATCGCGGTACATCTTGCGTTCCAGACCGAGGAGAACCTGCGCGCTGGCATGTCACCCAATGAGGCGCGGCGGCATGCCGTGCTCAAACTAGGCGCGGCCCAAGCGATACGCGAATACCACCACGCCGAGCAGAGCCTCCCATTCTTCGAGAATCTGTCTCACGACTTGCGGTACGCGGTTCGCATGCTTCTGAGATCTCCTGGATTCTCTTTCATTGCGATCGCCACAATGGCGCTGGGCATCGGAGCCACCACTGCGATCTATAGCGTGATCGACGCCACGCTGCTGCACCCTTTGCCGTATCCAAACCCAACTGAGCTGGTGCGTGTTGTGGACGACCTACCAGGCGTAGGCGCGCAGGGCGTCGGCATCTCCGTCCCCGAGTGGAGAGACCTCCAGAGTTCCGGGATATTCCAGTCCGCAGCGATTACCGGCACCGGCGCAAACGTGAACCTCACCGGCAATGCACAGCCCCTGCGTCTCAGCTTCAAGCAGGTTACGCCGAATTACTTCGCGGTCCTCGGTGTAGACGCGCAGTTGGGCCGCACATTCGATCCGCACGACACCACTCCCGGTTACAACCTGGAGGTCGTGATCAGCGACGGGCTCTGGAGGAGGGAATTCGGAGCCGACCCGCACATTCTCGGCAAGGTTCTGCGCTTGGACAACGACGACTATCATGTCGTGGGCGTCATGCCGCGCGGCTTTCGCGATCAGGGCTCAACCAGCGATGAGCAGAACGTGGAACTTTGGCTGGGAGCCGGCTTTGCCGGTGTGCCGTTTCCGCCCCCGCAGCGCGATTCACGTCTGCGGAGTCGAGCGGTCCTCGCGCGCCTGAAACCCGGTCTCTCGATTGCGGCCGCGCAGGGGCACCTCGATGCGCTCGTAGAATCGCTGAAACAGCAATATCCGGCGGATTATCCGGCACAGACCGCATGGACCGTGCGGCTGATTCCACTCAGCGAAACCGTGGTTGGCAGCGTTCGCCAATCCCTCACTCTGCTGTTCGGCGCGGTAGGATTGGTCCTTCTGATCAGTTGCGTGAACGTCGCCAATCTCCTGCTCGCCAGGGCCAGTGTGCGCAGTCGTGAGATCGCGGTTCGCCAAGCTCTGGGTGCGCAAAGAATGCGCCTCATCCGCCAGCTTCTCACCGAGAGTCTGCTGCTCTTCCTGATTGGCGGAATCGCTGGTTTTGGCCTTCTCTTCTGCACCCAGCATTTCCTGCTGCGGCTTGTTCCGGAGAGCCTCCCCCACCTCAATGACATATCCATCAGCTGGGACGTGTTTGCGTTTGCTGTCGCCGTCTCCGTGGCAGCCGGAACCGCCTTCGGGCTTGCTCCAGCCTGGCTTATGAGTCGTCTCGATTTGACCGGTACGCTTCGTCAGGAAGGCCGCGGATCAAGCGGATCAGTTGGTCGGTCGCGCACCCGCCAGATTCTGG
>JBAWCO010000702.1:0-7124 GCA_049590315.1 Occallatibacter sp.
GCCTTCCACATTGCCAAGCTCGTCAATGTCGGGAGTGCGGACGCGGATCGCATCCGATGTTTCATGGCGGAGGGCGATTTCCATGCCGTCGATGCAATAGACTGTGGGGTCGCCGGCTGGGGCGCGACGCAGTACGGTGACCAGCGCGTCGGGGACAAAGCCCATATGCATCAGATGGTTCTGGACGGATTCAGGCAGATCGAGGGCTACCAGGAGGGCAGTCTGGCCGACTTTTACTTCGCTTAAAACGCTCACCTGCCGCGCTCCCATGGGCTGTTTGAAAAGAAGCAGCCGAAAACTGCGACCATTATGGTCGTAGTTGAGTATACGACCGTTATGGTCTGATTTGCAAACGTCAGAATCGAGAGACTTCCGAGAAAACACTGGCATGGATTGACCTCTGCGAGTGGGGACTCGCGGCATAGAGTCGCCAAGCCCTTCCCGGACCCACTGGCCCAAGCCCCCTGGCAGCCCTTTGCATTCTTCATCGGATGATGAATTCTTTTTATCAGCGGCGAGAATGAGCGGATGTGACTTATATCACTTCAGTGGGTCAGAATTGATTGCGAGGATGGCGAAACCAGTGGCAGGAGGAGTGCATGAGAATTGAGGAATTTCGAGCCTCTTTGGCACATGAGGAGACACCGGATGGTCTGACGGCGCCAATGGCGGCGCTGTGGTGGGACGCGAAAGGGGATTGGACGCGGGCGCATGGGCTGGTGGATGAACTGGAGACGCCGGAGGGGATGGCCGTTCACGCGTATCTGCACAGGAAAGAAGGCGAGGCGTGGAACGCGGACTACTGGTATAAGCGAGCAGGCCGGCAGTTTCATCGGGAGAGGTTAGAGGACGAGTGGGAGGCCTTGGTAGAAGGGCTGGCTGGGTGAAGTGTACTTCGGGCTTGCGTGACAAAACAGACAAGATGCTGCGTTAAAGAGACGTGGAACTCTTAAATCTGCGACAAGCGGGTCATCGCACCGATTGTTCGTTTTTGATCAGTGGGTTTCGATTCCGGACAAAGATCGCGTAGTCGACCGCCAGCTTGGAACTGAACTTAACTTATGAATCAACGATTTGAACTCGGAGCGTTTTGGCGGGCTGCGTGCCCCATCCCAGATCGCATCTCGTGCAGAGGCCGGTCAAAGGAGATCTTTGAATCTCAAGACCTTTTCCGGCACGCCCGAGACGCTGGAGGATTCCCAATGTTCCGATCCTTTGCTCGCGTCGTGATTCCTGTTGGCATGGTGTCCGTTTCCGTCTTAGCGTCCTTGGCCAACGCTCAACAAGGAATGCCCAATCCGATCGCGGCGCCGAATCCGCTGACGACGACGATATCCATTTTTCGCAGCAATATGCAGGACAAGATCATGAAGTCGGCGGACGCGATGCCAGAATCCAAGTACAGCTACCAGCCGACGAAGGACGTTCGCTCATTTGCCGAGATCCTGAATCATGTGGCGGATATTTCCTACACGTTGTGTTCAAACGTCAAGGGTGAAGCGAACCCCGCCACGGCTACCGCCAAGCATTCGAAGACCGAGATCATGGCCTACCTCAAAGGCTCGTTCGATTACTGCGACGGCGTGTACTCCGGGTTCACCGATGCGCACCTCAATGATCCGGCGGACTTCTGGGGTACCAAGACAAACAAGATGTTCGTCCTGACGCAAGTCGCAAATCATGACGCCTTGCACTACGGCAATCTCGTCACGTATCTGCGCATCAATGGCCTCACGCCATCCGGGGGCTGGTTTTGATGGCCCAACAGCGCCCGCGCCCAACTGAGCGATTTTGCGTGGACCGGTCCTGAGCGCGTGTCGGTTTACTGGTGAGGCACGGCGATGGATTGGATGAGCTGGCCGGGAGCAGGTTCGGGCTTCGCGGGCTGGTTTGCGGCTTTCTCTGCGGCGGGTGGCAGCGGATCAAGAACGACGCGATCGATGCTGCGACGGGCTTTGACGAGAGTGAGCCCGAGATTGGTTTCGAGCGCGGCACGGGCGCCATCGATATCGCCTTTGGGCACGCTGAAGTTGGCGTCGAAGTCACCCTTCAAGCCGGTTTCATTCACGATCAGCGCTCCCAGAACGGGCTCCAGTGTATCTGCGAGGCTGTCGAGGCTGGACTGCATCATCACCAATTTGCCGGCCTGCGGGTTGTAGAAACACATGCTTCCCTGGTCAGACGTGGCAGGTGGAAGAAGGCTGGCCGCTTTCGATGTGGGCTGGAGAATCCAGGCATCTTCTTCTGCGGTGACGTGAGTCAGTTTCATGCCGGTGGCCGTGATGATGGCGAGCTGAATGGCCGGAGCCAGGTCTTGAATGTCGCCGCCTGGGGCGCTGACGTGGAGCGAGTACTTGGCGTCTTTCGCGCCGTGGATCACCAGACGGCTGGCAGGAACGCCGCCTGCTTGCTGCATCAGCATCTGCAGCGGCGCATTGAGGTAGTCGATCGAGTAGGAATCGTCGTTCTTGCCGGAACGATGAGCGATGGCCGTGCGGCCGGCTGGGTCGCCGGGACGAATGGAGATGTCGAAGAGCGGCTTGGGTCCGGCATTTCCTGCGGCTGCGGCGTCGGAGGCGGCCTTTGCCTGCTTGAGTGCTTCCTGGCGAATGTCTGGCATCTGATCGACCGGGAATGTAACAGGCTTGCCGCTTGCAAGCGCGAGGAGTTGGTCTTTTTCCAGTTGATGGGGATTCAGGACAGCCGCGATGTGACCGTTGGTATCGATGACATAGGTGCGCGGTCGAACGTTAGCGTCGTAAGCGTCGATGATCTTCTTCGTGGTGTCGATTCCCAGCCAGCCGTTGATCGGGGTCTTGGTTAGGAACTTGGTCACAACGGCTGGATCTTCATCGTCGACGGCAATGAACTGGATATTGTTCGGCGCAAGAGATTGGACGAGGGCGTTGAGGTGAGGCAGTTCCTCGATGCAACCGGCGCACCAGGTGGCCCAGAATTCGAGAACCACGACTTTGCCGTGCAGGGAAGGCCAGTCAGTCTTTGTGCCAGCCGGCGCATGAAGAAGATCAGTAAAGGTGAGGGCGGGAGCGGGCTGGCCTACCGTCGGCGTGGCGGCATCAGCCGGCAGAGTGCAGGCAAGAGACAGAACGATTGCGAGCAGACAAACAAGATTCTGTTTCATGGGTGACCTCAACTTATTAGACACCGCGGCGGGAGAGCGTGTTCCCAACGACATTAGCGTTCAAGGCCGCTGCCGGCAGTGCACGCAGGGAAGAGGAATTGCGGGGCGAGAGAAAATATGTTGGCCAATTTGCGGTTATATCCGGACTTGTCACTGCACTGTTGGTTGAGAGGCGTTAAAATTTCGGGCGAATCGCGATTCAAGATGGAAAGTGCGCCTCAGGTCGTTTGGGAACGCGGCGAAGAGCTTTGGCGCGAACCGCTGAGCCTTGGCCACTTACTGGTACGGAGCTTCCGGCTTTGCCGGGCGAATTTCTTTGCTTTTGCGGCGGCCAGCATGGTTCCTGCAATTGGGCGTCTCTGCTGGAACCTGGTCCGGAGCACCATTGCGATTCATCGGCATCCTGAGTGGCCTCAGGGTGGAGTCACTGTCAACTCTGACTGGGGTCTCAATATCTATTCGACCAATCTCGCACTGACAATCGTCGGTCTGCTGCTTTTCTACATTCTGGGCGGAATTGCTCTTTCATCGACTGCTGGCGTCGTTTCCGCAATGTCGCCGAGCGAAGCAGTTGGCATGAAGCCCGCGTATGCGAGAACTCGCGCACACTGGTTTCGGTGCCTGAAGGTTCAGCTCGTTGCAACGATTTATGTGTGGGGAGCGTTTCTGGCCGGATCACTATCGGCATTCGTTTTTGGAGCGACGGCATTGGCGTCTAACCAGGTTGGAGATGCAGGCTTGGCCATCTGGTATGCGCTTATTGCGTTTGCTCTCTTTGTCGGCGTTCCGGTTGGAATCGTGATGCACATGCGCTACGCGATGGCTGTTCCGGTGTCGGTGATGGAGAGGCTGGCTGTGGACCCGTCGCTGAGGCGTTGTGCGCAGTTAAGCAGGGGAACCGGGATGCGGTTGCTCGAGTTGTTGGCGGTGACAGGAGGGCTGCGTTTTGTGCTCGGGGTAGTGAGCGGCTGGTCACTGCATCTTCTGACGGGGACGCATCCTCTTATTGCAGTTCTCAGCTTTGTCGTTATCCCCTCAATCGCATCGTTCTTGCTCGACGCACTTTTGTTTCCCTTCTACTGCATTGGGATCACGCTGCTCTATTTCAACGCGCACGAGAAAGTCGCTGAGGGTTCGGCAATCTAGAGGCTCCCCGGAGGGCGTGTACTGACTGGATTGTTCCTTGTCACAAACAGGCCCTCTTCGTCGATTCGAAACACTGACAAAGAAGAAAGAAAGCGAACTGCCGCACATGGGGGTCGGGAGTTCAGTTTGATTTCGCATTATGCGGAATGTATTTCATAATATGGTATTACGTATCCACCGTGTGTCTCGCGTCACAGCGACACCCGGCCTCACAGAAGAGACTCAGCCTAGCGGTTTAAATCCTGAAGGCCGCGCTGTGAGGCGAAGCGAATGAGTGAACAGTCAAAGGGCAGCAAGATGGTGATTATGGATGGGAACGAGGCGGCAGCCTCGGTAGCCTATCGTCTTTCCGAAGTGGTTGCGATCTACCCAATTACCCCCTCGTCGCCGATGGCCGAGTGGGCGGATCAGTGGCGCTCGGAGGGCAAGAAGAATATTTGGGGCGCGCTGCCCATAGTGGAAGAGCTTCAGAGCGAAGGCGGAGCCGCGGGTGCTCTGCACGGCGCGTTGCAGGCGGGGGCGTTTGGGACCACATTTACTGCGTCGCAAGGCTTGCTGCTGATGATCCCCAACATGTTCAAGATTGCCGGTGAACTGACCCCGGCGACGATGCACGTGACGGCTCGGACACTTGCTACGCATGCGCTCTCGATTTTCGGTGACCACTCCGACGTGATGGCGTGCCGGTCGACGGGCTGGGCGATGCTTTGCTCAAACTCCGTGCAAGAAGTTGCCGACATGGCGCTGGTGTCGCAGATTGCAACGCTGGAATCGAGAATTCCATTCATTCATTACTTTGACGGGTTCCGCACCTCGCACGAAGTGGGCAAGATTCTGCCGATCAGCGACGAGACAATTCGCGCGTTGCTGGACGACAAGTACATTATTGAATACAGACAGAGGGCGTTGAGCCCGGATCGGCCGATTATTCGCGGGACGGCGCAGAATCCCGATGTGTTCTTCCAGGCGCGCGAGGCTTGCAATCCCTTCCACGCCGCGGTACCGGGAATTGTGCAGAAGGTGATGGATCGCTTTGCGGCGCAGACAGGCCGCGCGTATCACCTGTTCGATTACTACGGCGCACCGGACGCAGAGCGCGTGATTGTGCTAATGGGCTCGGGCGCCGAGGCCGCGGAAGAAGCGGTTGACCTGCTGAACAAGCAGGGCGAAAAGATCGGCATCCTGAAGGTTCGGCTGTATCGGCCCTTCGATGCCAGCGCGTTCTTGAAGGCACTGCCGGCCACGGTGAAATCGATCGCGGTGCTGGATCGCACCAAGGAACCGGGAGCGCTTGGTGAGCCGCTGTATCAGGACATCATTACTGTGCTGGCCGAGAACGCAAGCTTGCCGTTTGCGGTGAAGCCGACGGTGATTGGCGGGCGCTACGGCTTGTCGTCGAAGGAGTTTACACCGGCGATGGTGAAGGGCATCTTCGACGAGCTAACCAAACCGGAACCAAAGAATCACTTCACGATCGGTATTGAAGACGACGTCACATTTACCAGTCTGAGCTACGATCCAACGTTCTCAACCGAAGATCCGAAGACAGTGCGAGCCCTGTTCTACGGACTCGGTTCCGACGGTACGGTGGGCGCGAATAAGAATTCGATCAAGATTATCGGCAGCGAGACGCCGAATTTTGCGCAGGGCTACTTTGTGTACGACTCGAAGAAGTCGGGCTCGATGACGACTTCACACTTGAGGTTCGGGCCGAATCCAATCCGGTCAAGCTACCTGATTACGCGCGCAAGCTTTGTGGCCTGCCACAACTTCAGCTTCCTGGAGAAGATGGATGTGGTGGAAGCGGCGATGCCGGGCGCGGTGTTCCTGCTGAACTCGCCGTATGCGGCAGCGGAAGTTTGGAGTCACCTGCCGAAGACGACGCAGCAGGAAATTCTGCGCAAGAAGATTGAGTTCTACGTAATCGACGGCAACAGTGTGGCGCGGGAAGCGGGCATGGGCACGCGCATCAATACGATCATGCAGGCTTGTTTCTTCGCGATCAGCGGTGTATTGCCACGTGAAGAAGCGATTGCGCAGATCAAGAAGGCGATTCAAAAGACCTACGGAAAACGCGGCGAGGCGGTGGTGCAAAAGAACTATGCCGCCGTGGATGCCGCGCTGGCGCACCTGGAAAAGGTGGAACTGCCGACAGCGGCTTCGTCGGAGTTCGATCTGATTCCCTCGATTGACGGCAAGGCACCGAAGTTCGTCCGCGATGTGCTGGGACAGATTGCGGCGGGACATGGAGATTCACTTCCGGTCAGCGCGCTTCCCGCGGGCGGAGCTTTTCCAACGGGCACGGCGCAGTGGGAGAAGCGGAATATTGCGCAATTCATTCCGGTGTGGGACAAGGATCTTTGCATCCAGTGCGGCAAGTGCGTGATGGTTTGCCCGCACGCTGTGATCCGGTCGAAGGTCTATAGTCCGGAGCTTGGAGACAAGGCGCCGGCAACCTTCCAATGGGCCAAGCCGAAGTGGAAGGCGATGGAGCAGGATCGCTATACGCTGCAGGTCGCCCCGGAAGATTGCACGGGCTGCGCGGTGTGCGTGGATGTATGCCCGGTGAAGAGCAAGAGCGACGCGAGCCACAAGGCGATCAACATGGCGCCGCAGGCTGAGCTCCGCGAGGCCGAGCGCGAGAACTGGGATTTCTTCCTGGGGCTGCCCGAGGTGGATCGCTCGAAGATTTCGCACACGCAGGTGAAAGACATTCAACTACTGCAACCGCTGTTTGAATTCTCGGGCGCTTGCGCAGGATGCGGCGAGACGGCGTATATCAAGCTGCTGACGCAACTGTTCGGCGACCGGCTGTATATCGCGAATGCTACTGGGT
>JBAWCO010000703.1:0-6523 GCA_049590315.1 Occallatibacter sp.
GCGAACCGAAGAGCCTCGGCCCTTCGGTTCGCTGTCTATCGTGCTGTCTTGCTCAGTTAACTTGCATCCCTTTAGAAAAGGATCTTCAGGGCGAGCTGGGTATTGTACGGTTCGCCGGAGCCGATGCCGGGTGCGCCGTAGGAGACGCCGATGGTTGAGGTGCTCCAGCCAAACGCGCTGCCATAGCCAAGGTTATTCAGCGGCTGAGCCAGATTTGTGCGGTTGAAGACGTTGAACATTTCTACGCGGAACTGTGCGCGGACGCGTTCCTTATAGAGGGGCGTGTTCTTGATGAGCGACAGATCCACGTCACCGAAGCCGGGTCCGACGACCTGGTTGCGAGCCAGATTGCCGTAGGTGCCATTGTCCGGCACATTGAAGCTAGCGGGATTCAGGTACTGCGCAAAGGAGTACTGCTGCACTGACCGGTCACCGTTGATGGCCGGGCCGGTGATGTTGGCGCGGTCCTCGCCCTCGGCCGTACCGCTGTTGTCCGCGCCAGTGAGGACGTTGACCGGCTGGCCGTTCTGGAACTTGAGGATGCCGTTGACTTCCCAGCCGTGCGTCAGAGCCTTGGGTCCGTAGGCAAAGGTGGGAATCACGTAGCCGAGATAAGACGAGAAGTGGTTACGGATGTCATTGTTTGCATTGCCCCAATCCCCGCGCAGGTTGAGGGAATTTTGCGGGATGGTGTTAAAGACGCTGGAGTCGTCAAGATTGTGGCTCCAGGCATAGGAGAATTGGCCGGTCAGGCCGTGCCAGGAATTGCTCTTCAGCGAAACCTGCAGTGCGTTGTAGCTGGAGGAAGCTGCGGAGTTGATCTGGTTGATGATGCCGAAGTTGGGGAACTTGGAGAAGTAGGGCCGCGTGGACTGGTCGCCTCCCAGTGCGTTCTGGTTGATGTCCTGGAGGACGAGGTTGTGGCGGCTCGCTGAGCCGACATAACCGACAGTCAACTGCCAACTCTTGCCCAATTGCTGCTCGATGTTCAAGCCGTAGAGGTCGACGTATGGTGTTTTGAAGTTCCGGCTGACCGAGTAGATGGAGACAATGTTGTCGCCCGTGGGCTGACCCTGGGCCGCCGTGAAGATCGGCGTTGTCTGGTTGTAACTCCATATGGGCGCGGGATTCGGCGTGTTGAGAACGATGGACTCGTTGGGCTCGCTGCCAACCGGATTGTTGTTGACGCCGCCCGCGCCGCCGTTGGGAATGCCGATGTTGCCAAAGAAGGCCTGACCGGCGGGCTGGTCAAAGTAGATGCCGTAGTTGGCTCGAATGACGGTGCCTGGAAGCGCCTGGTAAGAGAGACCAACGCGCGGCGAGATATCGATCTTGTTGCTGTTGTAGATGTAATCCGGAGTGCCTGAGCCTCCGCTAGCTACGACCAGGCCGGTGCTACTGGTGGGGTCGAATACAGAGAGGTTGGGGCTGTTGGTGTAGAAGGGCTGCTGATAGTCGTAACGGAGACCAACATTGACATTCAACTTGGGATTGATCTGCCAAGAGTCCTCTGCGAAAGCGGAGCCGGTGTGGGTGTAGATGAAGCGCTCCTGGGTGCCAAGAGTGATGCCGGACGTGTACGCGTAACCGGCCATGAAGTCGGCCAGGTTCTGGACGTTGGAGTCTGTGACGGACGCATCATTCGCCCAGGGCCCGAGTACGCCGCCAGTGCCAAAGTTGAAGGCGCCGCGACCGTTCCAGTTGTAATAAAGGTCGATATATTCGCGCCGATATTCAGCGCCGAAGCGAATCTGGTGCTTGCCCACTGTCCAGGAGAGCGTGTCTGCAATCTGGCCGCCGATGTCGTTGCGGCCGGAGGTGGGAGTGACACCTATGGAGTCAAAGCCATTGATGGCGATCTGAGGAGCGCCGGAAAGTGAAGCGCCCGTATTAAGGCCTGCCAGTGTGAGGGGATTCTGGCTGTGGTTCACATCGGCAAAGTCCTGCATGAAGTAGTTGACGCCCGCGGCAAGCTGGTTGCTCAGAGCCGGGCGGAGGCTGTAATTCCAGACCGTGTTGTAGTTCTGGATGTGCGTGGGAACGGTCTGGAAGTACTCCGGCAGATAGGAGCAGACGAAGATGCAGCTTGGGGCATCGGCATAACCCTGGCCGAAGTACCAGATGGCTGAAAGATGGCTCTTGTCGCTGAAGTTATGGTCAAGATGGACGACGCCGTTGTGGCTATAGCCAGCCTGCGGCGCGCTGCTGGAATAGTTGCCGGGTGACGCGGGAAGATTGGCAATTGCGGCCGGATCCCACAGCGTGCTGAGGATGTTCTTCGAGACCTGGTTCGGCTGGACGTTGTACTTAGTCAACTCCGCGAGGGCCAGCGCCTCATAGGCCGGCGACGGCTCGGTGACGGTATTGGGTTCTCCGATGACGAACTTCTGTTCCTCGTAGGTGAGGAAGAAGAAGGTGTGGTCGCGAAAGATGGGCCCACCGACCGTAGCACCATAGTTCTGGTTACGCAACGGCTGCTCCGGGCTGGTGGGGTCAGCGAATGGGGAGAGCACGGCCAGGGCCTCGTTGCGGTTGTAGTAGTAAGCATCGCCGTGGAACTGATTGGAGCCGGACTTGGTGGAGACGTTCAGGTTCCCACCCGGGCTACGACCGGATTCGCTGTTGCCGGTGGTCTGAAGCGAGTACTCGTCGAGCGCTTCAACGGGATAGACGACGCCGGCGATGCCGCTGATGCCGCCCTGATTCACCGCGTCCACGTTCAGGTAGAGATCGTTGTTGTCAGTGCCGTTGATGGTGTAGTTGATCTGGTTGTTGCGCGTGCCGTTGACCGAGCCGGAGTTGTTATATCCGGAAAAGGACACAGAGCTGCCGAGAAGCTGCGTGAAGTCACGGCCGTTGAGCGGCACATCCTGCAGCGCTTGCCCGTCAAGAACGGTGGTCTGCGTGACGGTGGTGGTGTCGAGCGAAAGAGAGTCGGCTGCCACTTCGACAGTGGTGGCCTGCTGTGCGACGCCCAGCCTAACCGGCAGTGTATAGATCTTGCCGGCCTGCACCTGCACGCCGGTGACCTCGGTGATACGGAAACCGGGAGCTTCCGCCTTGACCGTATAGGTACCCTGTGGGAGGTCGTTAAACAAGAACTCGCCCGCCCCGGATGAAATCGTGTCGTGGGCGGTCGCAGTGGCGACGTCGATTGCCGTTACCTTGGCCCCGGGAATCACCGCACCTGAGCCATCGGTAACTGTGCCATTGATACTGCCGCGGAAGGTCTGGCCCGTGGCGATTGTGGAGGAAACGATTACAAGAACAACAAGCGCCAGGGCTTTAAATACTAGTGAGTGTGGGGAACGCATCGGCATCTCCTTGAAATGTGTTGGCACAAATTAAAACTGTTTTCGAGATCTTCGAGAACACTCCCGCTCGCCCCATCGCTGATCAAGAGCTCCATTGCGGACGCTCCTAAATCAACGAATGAAGACGACTGCCAGACTCGGCAGGCCCGCGGGCCTACACGTCCGTCTGAAGAAGTTTCACGAGCCGACCACTTGGTCCCGAGGATCTTGCAAGGAAGCTGTACACCAGGCGATTGCTTGTCAGGCTTGACCGCAATGACGCCACAACAATCAGCGATCAATATTCTCGGGGAATGACATGCAGATCGCATTGAAAGCACTAGTCCGTCTCTAACATCGCGCGATGCGGGACAAAACGGCTGCTGATCGGTCTTGCATGTGCGGATTGTAGATGGGGTTCTGTGACGAGTCAACGAAAAATGATGGCGAGTGCCGAGAGGCAGGGACGAGTCTAACGGTCCCCGGGCCTCGTCCGAGCCCCTTACCAATACAGCTTTTGTAGGTTGGTCCAGGCGATCGGTGCGGTTACAACGTTCCCTTGAAGAAACTCCACATTGCCTGTCCGGCATCCACATCCTGATTGGAGTAACCCACAAATCCCTGGATGAGTGCCGTGTATTGCAGATTGGGCCAGGAGTGACCGCCACCTTGAAACACAATTTGAACGGAAGGCAGACCGCCATCGCCCTTGCAAACGCGCTCCTCGGCTGTCGTGGGATCGGCAGGATTCAGATGGGGCAAGCCAGTTTTTGAAACGAATGCCCCGCAATGATCACGCACCGCCCAAAAGTCAAAAGTGGAGTCGGCGGAGAGCAGCTCCGGTTGCGGTGAGCCGTTCTTCACGATTCCGGCCTTCATTCCGTCAAAGGGAATGATCGGATCAGCGGTCCCGTTCATCGCAAGCCAAGGCATAGGTGGGGCGACGCAGTTTGTTTCTTCGGCCTCGGGCAAAGTGCTCGCAACGTAGGAAGCTGCTCGGAGCAGGCTGCCTGCCCGGCAGGCGAAATGCATGGTCATAAATCCGCCATTGGAAACGCCGGCCATGAAGACGGCATTTGGATTGCCTCGGTCTTTCGCAATCACGTCTGCAATGACCCGCTTGAGGAAGCCAACATCATCGGCTGTCGAGACCAAGCCGCTGAGCGTTGTTCCCCGTCCATCATTCCAATGTTTGTTCAGCCCGTTGGGAGCGACGATGATAAATCCTTCACTCCGAGCCAGTGTCGGAAGGCTGGTCTGCCGCCAAACTTGCTCGGCATCCTCTGTGCCCCCGTGCAGCAATATGAGAACCGGAAACGGTCCCGGACCTCTTGGCACTTCGATCAGATAGGAGCGCCGGACTCCATCAAAAGTCAACGTGACAGGGCGTGCCTGCGTCAGATCGCCTTTGGCGGGAAAGCCTGGATTGGCCTGTTGCTCTTTAGCCTCCCTGCGCTCGCGTATCCGTTCCCGAATCGTTTGGGTGTTTCCGAACGAGTTGAATATCGTTACCGTGATTACGCCGATAGTTGCAATTATATTTCGAGCCTTCATGATCTCTTCCCTCTACAAGTTTCGACGTGGCGCTCGGTTGTCGAGGCGGATGAATCGCCAAGCTTAGATTGAATCGCTGTCATCTCGCCTCGATTCATGGGAGCTCCGGCTACAATTGATCTCCGACTGTCGTCAGGCGTTCGAAGAACCGGGCGCGGAGGCCCTCCCGAATCTGCTCTGCTTTCTGGCGCTGCTGCGGTGTAAGAACCTGCCATATCTCAAAGCGCACCTTCTCGCGCTCCACGATGGCTTCTTCCGCCGTGGATTCGTGCTGTTGCGCGAAGGTTCGTACGTAGGCTTCATCGAATGTCTGCCTCGATTCAAGTTGCTGGCGCTCTTGTCGGGCTTGCTCGGCCAGCGCCAGAATCGCCGGCTTCTCTGTCTGCAGAATCGTTTTGATTTGCGCACGCTGTGTTTCCGTGAGACCCAACTCCATCTCGATCCTGTGAATGAATTGGTCCTGGACCCGTCTCTGCATCCAGCCATCCCGATCTTGCAACGCGGCTGCAGATGCCACCAGTGCGACACCGAGAGCACAGACTCCGGCAGTCATTCCCCATCGTGTTTTCATCGTCTCCTCCAGAACCGGTCGCTCATTCAGACCGGCATTCACCAGTGATAACACCGTTGCAATTCCAGTGATGTATGGAAGTGTCGATTCACGCTTGCACTTCCATACATTTCTCAATCGCAATTCCTGATAGAAACGGAGATGTCGAGAGCAATTGAGCTTTGCAAACTGGGGTGAATGTAATGTATATGCGGAGAAATGCGACGGTAAGTCTTGGACTGATTTTGGGGATGTATCTTTGTGGTTGCACCAGCGGTGCGACGATTCAAACTTCTTCGAACCCTACTGCGAATGGGACGGTCAATCTGGTCGTAACCGATACACCGCCTTCGAACATCACTGTGCTGTCGTTCCAGGTACAGATCACCGGAGCAGTGCTGCAGCCAGGCAATGTATCGCTTCTGCCACATCCTGTCACGGTCGATCTGGCCCAGTTGGTAAGCGACACAGGTTTTCTGGCTTCGACAGTCATCGACTCTGCAACCTTCACCAGTCTCACTATGACTTTCGCTAACCCCCAGGTCACGATCATTAACGACAAGAGTTCGGCCATTACTGTTGGCGGTCAAAACTGTGCTGCAGGCGCCATCTGTACGTTTGTTCCGGCTCTGAATAATGCGAGCGTCACTATTTCAAGCGGGGTCTTCCCGATTACAGTTGCCGCAAATTCAACCACCGGCTTGAACCTCGATCTAAGCATTCCCGATCTGCTGCAAAGCGATCTGTCGTTGTCATTGGCAAACGGAACGTCCGTTAATCTATCGGTGTTGCCGCAGCCAGCAAGTAGTTCTTCCGAGCAACCAAAGATAGATGATGTCTTCGGAACTATCACGGGCGTGAACGGCAATCAGATCGGCTTAACTACTGCATTCGGCGACTCGCTGGTCCTTACAAGTGAGAGTTCGACGACATATAACTACCCCGTGTCCGTTTGTTCCACTGCAGGGGCATCCTGCCTATCCGTTGGGCAAGTTGTAACTACCGATCTAAGTCTGTTGGGAGATGGCGGCTTGGCTCTCAATGCCATCTCGTATGTTGGCGGTTCGGGAACGCAGGCCGTGAAGGGGCTTGTTCTCAGCACTGATACCACCGCCGCAATTCCTAC
>JBAWCO010000704.1:0-15888 GCA_049590315.1 Occallatibacter sp.
CTAAAGTGCTGCGTGCTGTGGATGTTCTGGCGACGGTTGGGGGTTGAACTCGTATAGACTGACGCGAGACTCCCTTATCGCGTCTTGAAGCAGTCTGGAGGATATTCATGCGACTTTTGCGCTCTGCCCGTTTGCTGCTATTGGCAGCTATTCTTTTTGCGATTCCCGCGAGTTCGTTTGCAGGAGTTCTTATCAGCGTGGGCATTGCTCCGCCACCGCTGCCGGTTTATGTTCAGCCGGTATGCCCGGAGCCGGGAATGATGTGGACGCCGGGTTACTGGGCGTACGGGCCGGACGGCTACTACTGGGTTCCAGGCGCGTGGGTGCCGGCACCTTACGTTGGCGCGCTGTGGACGCCGGGATACTGGGGCTGGGGCGGCGGACGGTACATCTTTCATGATGGCTACTGGGGTCCGCACATCGGCTACTATGGCGGCGTGAATTATGGATTTGGCTACGGCGGTATCGGATTTGCCGGCGGCATTTGGCGGGGCGGATTCTTTTCTTACAACACTGCGGTGATGCATGTGGGCGTTGGCGGCGGATGGGGTCGCCGCGTTTATGTAGATCACGCAGTGGTGGAGCGCGGATTCGTTGCCAGGGATAGCCGCGTTGCATTTAGCGGCGGTCCAGGCGGGATTCGTCACGACCCGCGCCCCGAGGAACGGATGGCCGAGCGCGACCAGCACCGGGGGCCGAGCGATGTGCAGCAGCATCATATTGAGGCTGCGCGGGCGGACAGGACTTCGTATGCGAGGAACAATGGCGGGCACCCGGCGAATGGCGGCGTGTCGAGGCCGCTTGGCGCTTCGCACGGGAATGAGGCGCATGGAAATGAGGTGCATGGGAATGAAGCGCATGGGACCGAATCGCACGGAAACCCGATGCATGGAAATGAAGCGCATGGGAACCAGGTGCATGGAAACGAAGCTCACGCGATGACTTCACATGGGAGCGAGACGACGCATGGGATGACGTCGCATTCAACGACAACGCGCACGACGGAGTCGCATACCGTGACTCAGTCGCATACGAACACGATGGCAGCGGCGCATACGAACCCGGCGGGATCGAACCATGGAAGCATCAATGGCGGTGGGGGATCACATCCGGCGTCGGCACCGCATCCAGCGTCGGCGCCCAAAGGCGGCGGTGGTGGATCGGAGCCGAAGGGAAACCCCGGCGGACATCATAAATAAGCGCGTGATTTCGTAATTTGAAGTTTGTGCGTTCCCATTCATCGCGCGATGAATGGGGCGCGGGGCGAATACTGGGAAGGCCCAGGGCTGAAGCCCTATTGGATTGATGGTTCTTATTCGTGAGGCTGAAGCCTCACGCTCCCTCCGAAAAAGCAATGGATAGGTTTTTATCCATCCAAGGCCCGCGGGAAACCGTGGGCCTTGTTGTGTCAGAGCGCTGAGAACTCGGCAACGTGTATCAGAGATAGGCGTCGTGGTTGAGCTATCACCGGTCAGGGGTTAAAACCCTGGTCGTTGCGGCACTTTTCGGCACGACTGAAGTCGTGCCCTGATACAGAGCGGGTTTTCGTAACGCGCTCTAGCAAACATCAGGCATTGGAAATGATCTCGAAGTGCAACTTATAACGACGGGGTGGGTTTTAACAAAACATAGACCGGCCGCGCAGAAGCGGTTCAGGTCAGAACTTTACGAGGATCTCAGGAGGGTTCGATATGCGACTGCTTCGCTCTGCACGGCGGGCTTTGCTAGTTCTGCTTCTGTCTGTGATTCCCGCTTCTTCCTATGCGGGAGTCTTTGTTGGTGTAGCAATTGTTCCACCGGCGCTGCCGGTGTATGAACAACCCCCGCTGCCCGCGCCGGGATATATCTGGACCCCCGGCTACTGGGCATACGGCGACGCGGGCTACTACTGGGTTCCTGGCGTCTGGGTTGAACCGCCTAGTGTCGGCCTGCTCTGGACCCCTGGTTATTGGGGATTCGCAGGTGGATTGTACGGATGGCATCCAGGGTACTGGGGTGCGCATGTGGGCTTCTACGGCGGCGTCAACTACGGATTCGGCTACGGTGGCATCGGCTTCTGCGGCGGTGAGTGGCGCGGCGGTTTCTTCGCCTACAATCGCGCGGTCGCCAACTTTGGCAGTGTTCACGTAACCAATGTTTACGAGGACCGTACGGTCATTGAGCGGAACACAATTGTCAACGTAAACCATGTGAGCTACAACGGCCCAGGCGGCATCTCTCACGAGCCGAGGCCGGAGGAAGCGCGCTTCAATAACGAGCATCATATTGAGGCAACCAGCAACCAGATGCAGCACCAGAACTTCGCTGCGCAGGATCGCTCGCAGCTCGCGTCAATCAATCATGGCCGCCCAACAACTATGGCGGCATCGAACGTCAACTCCTATCACCAGGTGGCACAGCAGCACTCGGCCTCGCAACCGATCTCGGCGGCGGACCGCACCGCTGGCCACAACTACAACCCGAACACCCGTGAGGCCAACCAGGACCAGCGCATCTCCAACGGCCTGCGCAGCGGTCAGATGACTTCAGGCGAAGCGGCTCGCGCCGAACGGAGTCAGTCGAACATCGATCAGCAGGTTCACAACGATCGCGAGGCGAATGGCGGCAAGCTTACCGGGCAGGAACGTCAGCAGATCAACGGCGAGCAGAACGCGGCCAGCCGTCAGATCTACAACGAGAAGCACAACGGGAATACCGTGACACCGAACGCAGTGGATAACCGGGAAGCCAATCAGCAGCAGCGCACAGCGAACGGTTTGCGCAGCGGCGAGATGACCTCCGGCGAAGCGGCACGCACCAATCGGAACCAGTCGAACGTGGCCCGACAGGTTCACAACGAGCGTACGGCCAATGGCGGCGCGCTGAATGGGCAGCAAAGGCAGCAAGTGAACAAAGAGCAGAACAAGAACAGCAAGCAGATCTACAACGAGAAGCACAACAACAACACGACCAAGCCTGCTGGGGGAAAGGGCGGGCACGGACGCTAGATAATTTTGGCGAGGGTGTAATGTTTCAGGGAGACTAGCAACAAGGCCCACGGGAAACCGTGGGCCTTGTTGCGTCAGAGAGCCGAAAGTTCGATGCCGCAGATGTCGACTTCAAGGCCGCCGTACTCGGGGTGGCTGTTTTCGCGGATGCGGTAGGCGATGTCGATGAGGGAGCCTTCAGCGAGACCAAGCTCGCTTGCGCGGGCGGCGAGGTTCCAGCCGACGGCGCGCATGACGGAGTTGGAGGTGGGGAGTGTTGACTGCTGAGCTGGATCGGGGACGTGCGTCTGCGTGAGTTCGAGGCGGATGTGGCGTTCTTTCATGATGCGGGGGCGGGCGAGGAGACGGGCTTTGCGGGCGACGAAGATGGGCTCGGGGTTGCCGTGGCCGAGAGGTTCAAGCTTGCGCAACCAGCCGGCGAGGACGGGCGTGATGCGATCGAGAGGCAGCTCGGCGTGAATGTTGAGCAGGTGCTCGGGCTGACGAGTGGCTAGATGCTCCAGCGCATAAAGACGCAGGCGGCGTTTCAATTCAGGCAGCGCGTCCGCAGGCATGGCGAAGCCGACGGCGAAGGCGTGGCCTCCGAAGCGGGTAAAGAG
Source organism: Occallatibacter sp. (assembly GCA_049590315.1). Classification (GTDB taxonomy): domain Bacteria; phylum Acidobacteriota; class Terriglobia; order Terriglobales; family Acidobacteriaceae; genus Telmatobacter. The sequence continues at coordinate 3,587 of JBAWCO010000704.1, forward strand.
ATCAGCGCAGGACTCGAGGGCGTTGAGCAGTTGGAAGCCATCGACAGAACGGCCGGAGCCGTGGGCGATACCTTCTTCAACGCTGACGACGATGGCGGGCTTGGCAGTGCGTTCGACTACGCGCGATGCGAGAATGCCGATGACGCCACGATGCCAGCCGTCGCCGTCGATGACGAGGAGAGTGTTGCCGGCGAGTTCGGCGCTGGTGGCGAGTCGAATCTCGATGGCGGTGAGGGCGGCGGCCTCTGCGTCGCGACGCTCGCGGTTGAGGCGTTCAAGCTTGGAGGCGAGGACGGTGGCGCGCGCGTGATCGCGGGTGCAGAAGAGCTCGATGACCTCAGAGGCAATATCCATGCGGCCTGCGGCGTTAATGCGCGGGGCGATGCGGAAGGCGATATCGAAACCGGTGAGCTGTTTGGCTGCGGGGTCGAGGGCAGCGACGGCGAAGAGGGCTCGGAGACCGGCGCCGACGGGCGAACGCAGTTCACGAAGGCCGAGCGCGGCGATGACGCGATTCTCGCCTTTTAGAGGGACGGCGTCTGCGATGGTGGCGATGGCGGCCATCTTGAGAAAGCTGGGAAGGATCTTGTCGCGGAGACGAGCGGGATCGCGACGGGAAAGAATTGCCTGGGCGAGCTTGAGTGCGATGGCTGCACCGCAGAGAGATTTTTCAGGATAGGCGCAGCCTGGCTGGTTGGGGTTGAGGATCGCGAGAGCATGAGGAACCGCATCGTCAGCCTGACAGAGATGGTGGTCGGTGATGATGAGATCGAGGCCGAGACGGCGCGCGGTTTCCGCTTCGGCAAAGGCGCGCATGCCGGTGTCGACGGTGATGACGAGGCGCACACCTTCAGCGTATGCGGCTTCAATCACACTAGACTGGAGGCCGTAGCCCTCGCGCAGGCGATGGGGCACGTGAAACCGAGCTTCACCGCCTAGCATTTCAATAGTGGTCTTGAGCAGGACTACGGCGGTGGTGCCGTCTACGTCGTAGTCGCCGTAGAGGAGGACTGGCTCGTGGTTTGCGATCGCCGACTCAAGTCGATCGGCAGCGGTGGTCATACCGAGCATGAGGAATGGATCGTGCAGCAGAGAAGGCTCGGGATTGAGGAAGGCATGCGCCTGGGCTGCGGTGGAGATGCCGCGGGCGAAGAGGAGTTCCGCGAGGACCTGGGGGAGATGCGCCTCAGTGGCGAGGCGCTCTGCTTCTTCACGATGCGGCTCTGCTATGAGCCAACGCTGGGCTGGGCGCGTAAAGGCGGATTGCATGGACTGAGCTGGCGGAGTGAGTGGACTGGCCACAAAAGCTTACTCGTCCTCGTGGTCCCCATGGGCGTCGTCGATGACGATGTCCTGGAAACTTTCGATATCCTCGAGCAGCGCCTGGTAGCGCTCATACCACTCGGTCGTGGTTTCGTGCAGGAACACCAAACCCTGATAGACAAAGCCAAGCTGGATGTAGCCGACCATGCCGGCGTACTTGCGCAGCCATTGCGCTTCGACGAGCTCAGTGGCTTCTTCATCAGGGAAGTTCATTTCGCCGGCTTCTTCGACGAGCGCATCGAGCTCTTCCCGTTCGAGGGACATTTCACTGAAGGTGACGAAGGGCGCGCCGACGTGCTTGGCCATCTCGACAAAGTCTTTCCATGCGTCGGGGTTGCCGTTGCCTTCCCAGACAATGGAGGGTATGTCCTCAGTGACGTAACCGGGGAGGCGGTGCATTCCATGACCTTCAATGAAGGCCACCATGTCGTCTTTCAGCGATAGAAGATTTTCCGTGCTCATAGTCAAGCTTCTATTTTCGCAGACCGGGGCGGGTCAAGGGGGGAGATTGTGGAAAGTTGGGAAGAACAGGGACTGGGGACCGAGGGCGTGGGGCGGGCAGGGTAAGCTGGAGTTATTCGTCTTGAGGAGGAAATACATTTGCCTGGGTTTGAACGTCATGTGTTTGTCTGCCACAATGTGCGGCCTGTGGATGCGCCGCGGCCGTCGTGCAGTTCGGATGGAAAGAGTGAATTGCACACGCAGTTGAATCAACTGGCCAAGGCTGCGGGGTTGGGCGGAAAGGTGCGGATCAACAAGTCAGGATGCCTAGACCAGTGTGAACATGGACCGACGGTGGTGGTTTATCCGGAGGGGGTTTGGTACGGGCATGTGCGGCCTGAGGATGCGGCGGCGATTGTGGAGGAACACCTTGTGGGCGGGCGGCCAGTGGAACGTTTGCGGCTGGCCGATGAGTGCGTGAATACGAAGAGCTGCCCGCACCGGAGTTGATGGGTAGCGAGAAAGCGCAGAGTCAGGCCCGGCACTATTGTCAGCAGCGAGCCTGATTCTGAGTTGGTGAGGAGGCGTTTGAATAGCCTAGTTACTCACCTATTTACGGTTAACGTGACGGATGCTGTTGCTGCCGTGTAATCCGTCGCATTGGTTGGCGCAAACGTCGCAGTGAGTTTCTGGTTTCCAACGGCAAGCACTGTTCCCGCCGCGGGTGAATAGGTGAACGTGCCTGCTACCTTCGAAGTGGCGTCAAGCTGTGTTGCGCCCAACGGTGTACCGTGGGTGATGGCTTTGGGCGTGGCCCAGGTTATAACCGGGGTTGCCTTGTTCACCGTGAGGGTGACATTCGCCGTTGTCGTTGTGTAGTCCGTCTTATTGGTTGGATTGAAGGTGGCCGTCAGAGTGTGATTTCCGACGGCCAACACGGTTCCGGATGCGGGAGAGTAGGAAAACGTTCCAGCAACTGTCGAGCTGGCATCCAACTGTGTCGCACTTAGTTTCGTTCCATAGGAAATTGCCGCGGGCATAGCCCAGGTGACTGTGGGTGTCGCTTTATTCACCGTGAGTGTTACCGAAGCCGACGCTGTAGCGGTGGTGTAGTTGGCGGGGGTGGATGGTGTGAAGGTGACCGCGAGCGTGTGGTTGCCAACCGATAGTACCGTTCCGGTTGCGGGTGAATAGCTGAAGGTTCCAGATGCATTGGACGTGGCGTCCAGCTGCATTGCGCTCAGGGCTGTTCCGTAGGGGATTGCCGCGGGTGTGGTCCAAGTGACGATGAGTGCGGCTTTGTTCACGGTCAGTGGGACGCTGCGGGTGGCGGTTGTGTAGTCGGTGGTGTCGGTTGGGGTGAAGGTTGCCGTCAGGGTTTGGGTTCCTGCTGTCAGCAACGTTCCATTCGCGGGAGAATAGGAGATGGTTCCGGCTACCGTGGAACTGGCGTTGAGTTGCGTTGCGCTCAGGGCCGTGCCGTAGTTGATTGGCGCGGGTGCGGTCCAGGTTATGGAGGGCGTGGCCTGGTTCACAGTGAGGGTGACGGTCGCGGTGGCCGTTGTGTAGTCGGTGGTGTCGGTTGGGGTGAAGGTTGCCGTCAGGGTTTGGGTTCCTGCTGTCAGCAACGTTCCATTCGCGGGGGAATAGGTGAAGGTTCCCGTGACCGTGGAACTGGCGTTGAGTTGCGTTGCGCTCAGAGCTGTGCCGTAGGAGATGGCCGCTGGCGCTGCCCATGCGATGGTTGGAGTGGCCTGAGTGCCCGTGCCGCTCAGCGAGACGCTTTGCATGGCGTAGCCTGGCGCGGTGGCATTGAGGTTGTTATCAGTCAGGACGAGCGCTGCGCTGAGAGCGCCCGCCGCCAATGGTGAGAAGTCGATGGTTAGGGTGCAAGTCTGATTCGCGGATAGCGTAGTAGTTGCGTTACAGTCGTTCGTCTCGGAACTGCTCTCCGGGAAACTGGCAGGATAGCTCACGGCTGAAAAATTAAGCGCGGCATTGCCGACGTTCTCGACTGTCACTGTCTGTGCGCTGTCTGTACTAGTTGCGCCAACAGCGGTGCTGGCGAAGGGGAGGCTTGGGGCATCTGCAAAATTCTCCTTCAGCACACGAGTGTTGGAAGTGTCGGAGATGTAGACATTGCCACTCCCATCTACTGCGACGTCAGTCGGCCCACTCAGACCGCTTCCAATCACGCTCTCAAGATTTTCGGTCGCAGACCGAGATTCTCTCAGCACGCGGTCATTCCCTGAATCCGAGATATAGACGTTCCCAAAGCCATCAACCGCAACCCCGTTGGGGCCGTTCAAGCTACTGGATTGAACAATTGTCTCGGAATATCCCGTTGCCGAGAGCGTCTCCTTGAGAACCCGATTGTTGAAGACGTCCGCGATAAAGACGTCGCCCATTCCATCGATTGCGACCCCTGATGGTCCATTCAGGCCGCTCGTCTCCACCACAGTCTGTGTGTACGCTCCAGCCGACAGGCCTTCCATCACCACCCGATCGTTGCCGTAGTCGGCGATGTAGATGTTGCCACTTCCATCCACGGCGACTGTCATAGGCGTACTCAGACCGCTGCCGATGCTGCTTTGGATGTAACCGCCTGTCGAGGGCGTTTCCATTAGTACTCGATTGTTATAGGTATCTGCGATGTAGACGTTGCCAGCGCCATCCACAGCCACTCCAATGGGCTGGCGCAGGCTGCTCCCAATCAAGCTCTGCGTGTATGCACCGGCAGAGAGCGTCTCCTTCAAGACGCGGTTATGAACCCAATCGGTGATATAGACATTGCCGCTACCGTCTACGGCTACCTGTCCGGTATAAGAAAGACCGGTGACCGCAAGCACCGTTTGAACAGCCGGCAGAAAGTTCACCTGCGGCCCCACGCCTGTGCCTTGCAGATAGCCGGTGGCAATTACGTTTCCGTTGTTGTCATTCAGCACCACAGCGCCATAGCGTGTTCCGGCGAACTTGGGCGTGAAGACCACGTTCATCGTGCAAGACTGCCCGGCGGCGTATGCGGTATTCACTGCGCAAGTGTCCGAACCGGCATCGGTAAAGTCCAGCCCGGTTGCCCCCTGCGTCAGCACGGTCGTCGCACCAAGTGTGACCGCATTGCCGAAGGTATAGGTCAAGGCTTGCACGGAGCTTGTGGCCCCAATGTTTATCGTTCCGAAGTTTTCGCTTGAAATGGTAAAGCCCGGTGGGGGATTGATTGTCAGAGTAGTGTAAGTCGCTGCTGCCAAGGTGCCAGAGCTGCCAATAATGGTCAAATCGTAAGTTCCGGCGGCGGCGGAACTTGTCGCAGCAAGCGTGAGGACGCTGGTTCCGGTTGTGGGGTTGGGACTAAACGAGGCAGTCATACCACTGGGCAGCCCCTGCGCGGCTAGATTCACACTGCCCATGAAACCGTTCAGGCCAGTGACAGCTATGCTCAATGTGCTGGAACCAGCTTGATTTAGACTCAGCGAAAGCGGCGAAGCGTTCAAGGTAAAGCTCGGGCCCGGATTCACCGTGAGCAGAAGCGTGGTAGTTTCGGTCAGTGAGCCGGATGTTCCGGTGATGGTGACTGCGCTGGAGCTGGCAAGAGAAGAATTGCTGCTCGCAGTCAATGTCAGCACACTGGTTCCGGTTGTGGGGTTGGGACTGAACGACGCAGTTACGCCGTTGGGCAGCCTGGACGCGGACAGACTTACGCTTCCCGTGAAACCGCCTTGGCCGGTCACCGTGATGCTCGATGTGCCGGAGGAGCCTTGAGTGATGGCCAGCGAGCTAACAGAGGATCCCAGGGTGAAGCTGCTCGCTCCGCCGCTTAGCGTGATGCTCTGCGAGACGTAGTTGGACGCCGATGCATCCAGATTGTTGTCTGTCAGCACCAGTGAGCCCGTCAGTGCTCCCGTCGTCGTCGGAACAAAGCTGATGAACAACGCACAGGACGCGCCGACCGCAAGCGTAGCCGGCTGCGAGGATTCGGTGGTTAGCAGAGGGCATTCAGAAGAACTGCTGCTGTTGAGATTAAAATTCGTTGAGATGCTCGGATTGTTGCCGGTGGATGGAACCGGGAACGTCAACTCAGCATTGCCGATGTTCTGGATGATGACTGTTCGCGGGCTATCAGAGCTGGTTGCGCCTACGGCCGTGCTGGCAAAGGTCAGGCTCGGTGGGTCCGCAAGGTCCACCTTCACGACGCGGTCATTTCCGTAATCGCCCACATAAACATTGCCGCCGCCGTCCACGACGACGCTGCTCGGGTCGCTCAAGCCGCTGCCAACCGTTGTGACTGCCACATAGCCGCCCTCAGCCCAAATCTGTTTTACCGCGTTATTTCCGGAGTCGGCCACATAAACGTTGTCACTAGCATCTAAAGTGATGCCAACGGGAAGATTAAACCCGCTGCCGAGTGTATTGACGGTGGGCGAAGCCGGGATGCTGCCGTTGACCGCAAGAATCTCCTTCACCAGCCATGTGCCCTCATCACTGACAAAGAGATTTCCGACGCTATCGACCGCTATACCTGCGGGATGGCTGAAGCTGCTACTTAGGACTTTGATGGTCGGCGAAGCCGGAATGGTCCCGTTGACCGCCAGTATCTCCTTCACGGTGCCGTCGAGCAAGCCGGTGACGTACACGTTCCCGGCGGCGTCCACTGCTATGCCTATGGGATTGCTAAATCCGCTACCCAAGGTTCTGACGGTGTGTGTCAAGCTGTTGACCGCTACTACCTCCTTCACAGCATTATTCGAAAGGTCAGCGATATAGAGATTTCCAGCTCCGTCCATCGTCATCCAGACTGAATTGCCAAAGCCGCCGGCAACGAGCGTGAGAGTGGGTGAGGGCGGGACAACGCCGTTGACTGCGGCCATCTCGAATATCACCCCGCTACCCACGGGGGAATAGAAGATGTCACCATTGCCGTCCACCGCAACGCCCACAGGTCCGGTGCCGCCGGTACTGTACGCGCTTTGTACGCCGTGAAAAAAGTTGATCTGCGGCCCTACGCCCGTGCCCTGGAGACGGCCAGTGGCAATTATGTTTCTAGAGGAACCTACCAGTACCACCGCGCCAATGCGGTTACCCGCAAACCGGGGCGTGAACGTCACGTTCACTGTGCAGTTTTGGCCTGCGAGATATGCGGTATTCACCGTACAGGTATCCGAACCAGCGTCGGCGAAGTCCAGCCCACTCGCGCCCTGTGTCAACACCGCCACGGAGCTCAGCGTGTCCGCTGTCCCGAACGTAAAGGTAAGCGGTATCGCAGGGCTTGTTGTTCCGATGTTTACGGTTCCAAAGTTTCCCGTGACAGCTTGGGCGGAAGCCCTGCTCCCTGCGGCGCAGAGCAGCGCAAACAGAACGGCGCACAGGGTTACCAGCTTGCTCCAATTTCGCGGGCTGCTGAAAAGACGATGAGAGGCGTCGGCGGGAATCGCCGGAAATGCCGGGGGAGGCATCGAGATCATGGCTGTTCGCTCCTAAAAAGTTGAACCTGCTCGCCGTTATTTATTACTTAGTCAATAAACAGCGGCACATAACAAACTCATGGCGCAACGACAGAGTCGAAGAAGTCCGGAATTTGTCTTCATTGGTGAACGATGGAAGCGTAGCACAGGTTCTTCCGTCGGATCGGTGACAAGGTCATGAAACTCCGCTGAAGGTAACGTGTGTGGGAATTAAGCGCGCGACAAGCGACTTGAGTTATGAAGCCACGTTTGCATTGGATACTCGTCCGGTCATGCCAGCACACCAGCAAAAGAGATGAAGGACACGACAAGGCTTGCCCAGACGTGACAGCCCACAAGGTCTAGCCTCAACGTCGATGTGTGGGTTTGAGGTGGAAACAGCGGGCTGATGTACATGGAGTGGCCGGATGGGGTATCCTGAACCTTAGCCCATGATTTTTTCCCGCGATTACATAGGGTATCTGGCCCGCCGCACGGTCAAGCACCTCATCGATGCCAAGATGATCACCACCGGCAATATCAAGGTGGTGGAAAGCCGTGTTGCGGACGGATTGATTGAAGAGATCTCACTTGAAGACCGCATCAACGACGAGGTACGCGTGATTCTGGAAGCGTACTCGGACGAGATGCGGAAGTCTGGCGCGCAGTATGCCGAGATGTTCAAGAAGGTGAAGACTGAGCTGGCCAAGAAGTACAAAGCGGTGCTATGAGGATAAGCCGCGACAAGCTCAACAAACTGGCCCACACGGTGGCCGACACGCTGGCCGAGATCGATGAAGTGGGATTCATGGAGGATCGGAATACGATTCGCCAAGAAGCCCGGAAGGCTCTGGAAGCGCTGCTGACCCAGGAAGCTGGAATCGATACAGCGGCGCGGTTGAAGATTGCGAACCAGCGGAAGATTATTCTGGAAGGCTCGCAGGAGTGGGAGATTCTTTACCGCAAATATTACAACGATGAGGTCAAGAAGCTGGGGATCTGAAGGGCTTCGCTGGAACAGCAGAGGCTTTGGTATCGGGCAGAAATAGCGGGCCGGATCATTGGGTTGAATATTTGTTAGAGTAGATAAGTGGCTGGTGACGGCCGCATCCCCAAACACCCCTTGCAAACTTGCCGGCATTTTGGTCCCAATACTTTTCGGCGTGCGGCATGCCGTCAGGCGGCACTCATCTCAACAACTTTCTCGTCTCTCAGTTTCTTGATGTCGCGCATCGGCGGCTGACCGAAGAAGCGGCTGTATTCACGATTGAACTGGCTGACGCTTTCGTATCCAACTTCAAATGCCACTGTTGAGGCGTCGAGGCCATCGACAAGCAACCGCCCACGTGCGGCTTGCAACCGTAACTGTTTCTGGTATTGAAGTGGGCTCATGTGGGTCATTACGCGGAAATGATGGTGCAACGTCGATACGCCCATGCCTGCAATCTCGGCCAGATCGTCGACTCGTACCGGTTTGGCGTAGTTGTCTCTGATCCAGGCGATCGCCCTGGCAGTGCGATGGCTCTGATCTCCTGAAGTTGCAATTGCGCGAAGGCGAGCACCCTCGGGTCCGGAGAGAATCCGGTAAACAATCTCGCGTTGGATGAGGTCACTGAAAACGGGAATATCCCGTGGATTCGAGAGCAGGTCGACCAACCGGCAGCACGCGCCGAGCAATTCAGCAGTGACCGCGCCGGTGACCATTGCCGGTGTCTCAGGCGGCCTTTCACCCACGTGGACTTCTTCTCGACTGAGAAGCTCGCGGACAACCGGCATTTCCAATTTCAGCGCCATAGCAAGAAGGGGCTTGGCTTCGCTCGCTTCAACAACCTGGCTAACGATGGGCAGGTCGATCGAGGTTAACAGGAATCGCGACCGGTCGTAGGTAAAACTCGTCTGGCCAAGATCGACGCGCTTGCTGCCCTGTGCAACGACGATCACGCTGGGCGTGTAGGTTCCTGAGCATGGTGCAGACGGCGCAGTTCTGCGCACAAGCAACAGGCCAGGCACTTCTGTGACCTGTCTCTCTGAGGCGCCGATGAACCATGCAATTTTCCTCGCCAGCCCGGCTCTCAAATCCTGGAGCGACAAAGTTGGGGGAGGTGCGGTGGAATGCCTGCCGTTTGCATTCATTTCGATTGACCCCTTCCCTGAAAAGGATATCGGTTGCCGCGAGTGCGTGCGAGCCCAAATACTCGCAGTCAAGAGAATTAGGCAAAAGATCGGCAGGATCGTGGTAACGGCGCGTTTCCGTTCCTGCCTAAACTGCAAATGGAGAGAAATGATGCAGAAGCGAAAACTTGGAAATTCCGGGCTGGAAGTTTCAGCGCTCGGGTTAGGCTGCATGAGCATGACCTCGGCCTACGGCCCTGCAGCCGATAAAGGCGAAATGATTACGATGCTGCGCTCCGCCTATGATCTTGGCGTCACCCACTTCGACACGGCTGAGGCCTACGGACCGTTCGCGAACGAAGAGTTGGTGGGAGAAGCGCTGCAGCCGATCCGCGACAAGGTCACGATTGCCACCAAGTTCGGCTTCGACATCGATCTTGAAACTGGCAAGCGCACTGGGGGAACCAATAGCCGACCTGAGCATATTAAAGCGGTGGCAGACGCCAGCCTGAAGCGCTTGCGCACCGATCATATCGATCTGTTCTATCAACATCGCGTTGACCCTGATGTGCCGATCGAGGATGTGGCTGGAGCTGTCAAGGAGCTGATCGCCGTGGGTAAGGTAAAGCACTTCGGCATGTCGGAAGCAGCGGTTCAGACCATTCGCCGCGCACACGCAGTCCAGCCGGTGACCGCGGTGCAGAGCGAATATTCACTGTTCTACCGCGGCGCTGAAGCTGAGCTTCTGCCGGCCTTGGAGGAGCTCCAGATTGGGTTCGTTCCCTTCAGCCCACTCGGCGCTGGATTTCTGACGGGCAAGATCGACGAGAACACCAAGTTCGATTCCACCGACTTCCGGAACATGGTGCCGCGTTTTTCGCCCGAGGCTCGCAAGGCCAATATGGTTCTGGTTGAGCTGGTGAAGAGCGTTGCAGGGCGCAAGGGCGCAACGCCCGCGCAAGTTGCACTCGGCTGGCTGCTGGCGCAGAAGCCGTGGATCGCGCCCATCCCGGGAACTACCAAGCTGCATCGGCTTGAGGAGAATCTCGGCGCGGTGAACGTTGAGCTGACCGAGGCTGATCTCAAGGAAATCGATGAAACTTCCTCCAGTCTGAAGCTCGAAGGAGCCCGCCTTCTTGAAGCCATGTTGAAGATGACCGGACGCTGAGAGCTGATTTGAAGTGAGAGAAGAAGAGGACACCATGAAGACCAATGGAACCCAATCAATGAGCAGGCACCGTTACAAGCCATTTGTCGCACTTTCCCTTATCACAGCTTGTGTAATGACCGCGGCCAGCGCTCAGGAAACCAACAACGGCAAGCCTGCACAGTCGGTAACGACGGCGGTCGCGCCGAAGGTCATCAACGTCTGGCCGGGCGTCGCTCCTGGCTCGGAGCAGTGGAAGCAGAAGGAAGCCACGATCAGTGCCGGCCCCATGCAGTCCATTGTCAACGTGACGACCCCGACCCTGACCGCCTACCTTCCCGACCCGGCCAAGGCCACTGGCACCGCCGTCATTATCGCTCCCGGTGGAGGCTTCATCTTCCTCGGCACAGACACCCACGAAGTCGCAGAATGGCTCACGGCCCGCGGCATCGCCGGATTCGTCCTCAAATACCGGACAGCGCCGCTCGATGGCGAGAGTGATACGGAGTTAATGCAGGCCGGTCGCGCGCGCTTTGGGGCTCAGCTCGCCAATCACGCGCTTATTGCAGAGGACGGAAAGTACGGTATTGCCGACGGAATTCAAGCCATCAAAGTGGTGCGCGAGCACGCCGCCGAGCTGAACGTGTCTTCGGATCGGGTCGTCTTCATGGGATTTTCCGCCGGTGGGTCGATTGCGGAGTTTGCTTCAGTGAACCCGGATGTAAGTGCCCGGCCCAACTATGCCGCTCCGATTTACGGCGCGCCCTTTCCTGTGCCCTCGATACCGAAGGACGTGCCGCCCTTCTTCATGGAAATGGCACAGGATGACGATCTCGCCGGTCCTCAAATCGTCGCCATGTACGACGCACTGAAGGCCGCTGGATACAAACCGGAATTCCACATCTACGAGCACGGTGGTCATGGCTGGAGCATGCGCAAACAAGGCACGACCAGCGATCACTGGCTCGACGAGTTCTATTGGTGGCTGGAAGCGCGCGGGCTGACAAAGCCGGGCAAATAACAAATAAAAGGCACTAAGGAGGAGATAAGACATGAGAACAAAACTTCTATTCATCGCTTTCGCGGTGAGCTCTCTATTCGTCTTCCATTCTCAAGCACAAACAGCGGATTCAGGTTTCCCAAAAGGTGAACTGTCCACGGCCAAGAATCACACGGGAAATATCTGGCTCAGTGAGCTGAACGTCGGAGACAGTACATTCGATCCCAGTATTGCAATGGCAACCTATGGCGCTGGTGCAAAGTTGGATTGGCATATTCATCCGGGTGGTCAAGTCCTGCTTATCACCGAAGGCACTGGCTATTACCAGGAACGGGGAAAGCCAGTGCGAATCGTTCACAAAGGAGATGTCATAAAGTGCGCGCCGGGCGTAGAGCACTGGCACGGCGCAGTGCCAAGTAGCGGGTTTGCTTATATAGCGGTAACCCCAACTCAAAAGGGAAAAACAATCTGGTTAGAACCCGTCAGCGACAAAGACTATAACAGCTTGAAATAAGAGATTTCCGAGCAGGGAAATGAGTGGCACCATGAGAATGCTTCAGATGGCCCTGCGCTTCCGCCGGAGACGATTGTCTACAGATTGAGCATGGCGACCATGTTTACTGCGCGATCCTCGACAGCCTGTCAGCGCACAAGCTGCCAGTAATATGCGAGATGGTTGAGGCCTGCGGCGCGCAACTCCTGTACCGCTTCGTGGAGTACTTCCTGGACCACTCCAATTCATTGCGATACTGCCGGTAGGTTTTCACGCCTTTCGTGGCCTGCACCTCGATCAGGTATTTTTCGATTGCCTGCTCGATCGTCAAGCCGCTTACGACTTCCT
>JBAWCO010000705.1:0-4094 GCA_049590315.1 Occallatibacter sp.
AGCCCCACCAGCTCTGACCCGCAAAGGTTGCCGGAAATGCGTTGATCAGCGTGTCACCGCCGCGGCCGTCCAGCTTACCAAAACCCATGATGCCGACATTCGTCGAGGTTCTGGGAATATCGATCAGCGGCCGGCAGGAGGAGGTCGCGCTCGCGGAGTTAACGGTGCCGCACGTATGCGTACCTGCGACTTTGTCGTAGTCCTGTACGTTGCGCGAGAAGTAGACGTAGACTCCGGGATCAACGAGCAGCGTTACATCAGCTGGCATGCTGAGCGGCCCGGTGAGATATGCATCATGGCCTGTACCGTCGACGGAGAGCTCAACGGCCTGACCAGTCCCTGCGCAGCTATTGAGCGCGGCCTGAATGCGTGCGCCATCTGGATTGGTGACAGTCGCATCAACCGAAGTAGGAATGTCATCGTTGACCGAAGTCAGCGCCGCAGTCAACGTTATGCAGACGGATGGGAAAGCGGGTTCGGTAACCATGCGCGTGTCACCCGTGGCCACGAATTGTTCGATTGCGAAGGAGGCTTGCGCGGCTGAAGGCGAATAAGTATTAGTAACTCCCGCATAACTCGCGGAGATTGTGTAGTTACCCGCGGCAAGGCCAGCAAGGCTGACCGTGGCCTGTCCAGAGGCATTTAGCGTTGGAGTACTGGTGTAGACGGTCGTCGTGCCGGATAGAGTGACGGCGTTGACCGCGATTGAGACAGGACTGCCGTTTGGTGCAGCGATACCGGTAACCACGATAGTAAACGCAACTTCGGTTCCGCTACCGGCAAAGAGCGCGCTGCTGGGACCGGTGATCGCTATTGCCGTGGGACCCGCGGGCACCAGATCGCTGAAGGTTACCGATCCAATCGTTGTTGGCGTAGCCAGGAAGGCAAGCTGGTCTGAAAAGGATTGGCCCGGGCTCGCAAGAGCCGACGACGACAGCGCGGCTGAGACCGAGCAAGCCAGACCCGGCGCGAAGCTGTTGCTTGCTCCTATGACGCAACCATTGGGCGAAAGGGTAAAGTCGGTTGGACTGCCGCTTTGCGTAGTGCCGGTCGCCGCCAGGTTGCCGACATTTGTCAACGTCCCAGCAATGCTCGTCACATTGCTGGAGAGGGAGCCATACGAACCCGCATCGCGCACTACCTCGGTGATGCTGGTGTTGTGCGAGTCGGCGCTGTATACATTGCCGAGACCATCGACTGCGATACCCGTCGGACTCTGCAATCCAGCGAGAACGGTGGTTCCCGAGCCACTGAGCGGAACTTCGATCACGGAATCGCCGCTCTGGTCCTGCACGTAGACATCGCTAGCCGCATCTACCGCAACGGCAACAGGCGTGACGTTCGAAAGCTTCGTCGACTGCGAATATGCGTACAAACCGCTGACAACAGATGGAGTCAGCTCATAGACCTTGCCCGCGCCTTTGTCTGCAACATAAACATCGCCGAAGGAGTCGGCTGCCAGCGAAACCGGATCGATGAATCCTGTGGCCACTATCACCTGCTGCACCATGGCCCCCGCTGCGAGAGAAAGCCGATAGATGGTGGACCCGTTCGATTGATAGTCGGCGACAAAGAGATTGCCTGCCTGGTCCACGGCAATGGCCTGCGGAGCTGCAGTGCAACCAGCACATGGGACATAGGAGATCGACGCGCGAGTATAAGTCGCAGGAGTGCCCGCCGCAGAGAGTACAAATTCCTCGATCGTCGGAATTCCGGAGCCAACGGCGAAGATGTTACCCAGTGGATCAACCGCGATCTGACTCGGAGTTGCAGGTAAAGAAGAAGAGAGTGTATAGGTGGTTCCGCTAATCGACTCAAGAAGAGAATCGCCACTGGCAGCGTAGACATTGCCCGCTCCATCGACAGCCACGCTTGCCGGTGTTATCGAGCTGAAAATGACGTTGGTAGTAGGTGCAACAGGAGTAGTGACATTGTTACTTGTCGTCGATGCGTTGTCGAAAGCCAGCACCGAACCGGCGACGATCCCGCTCAATGCAACATTGGCGTTCGTCCCGCTCGTCCCTGTTGACGCATTCGACACCGTCAGAGTTGCCGAGCGAGGGCCAGCCGCGGAAGGCGTGCTGGTCACCGTCACAGCGCAATCAACCGATGCGTCACCGTTCAATGTGCACGCAGGTGACGAGTAGCTGATATCTCCGCTAAATGAATTGGTGACTGTCGACGCGGATGAGGTTGCCCCCAACAGGTGCGTCTCGAAGGTCTGAATCTGCGGCGTATGCAGCGTCTGTGGCGCGAGCCCCTGCGCCAAAACCTTGCGCACAATTTCTCCGCCAGAGCTGCTGTCGCCGTCGTATAGATAGAGATTTCCCTGCCCGTCCACGGCCACACTTAGGCCGTTGCTGTTACCAAACTCCGATGCGGACGCCGGACAATCATCGCTGTAAGCGCTCACCGATTTCTGTCCGGAAGTACCACACGCGTTTCCGGAAGCTACGTTCGAGGATTGTGAGGTGAAAAGGGTCCGAATGTAGCCTGTGTTGATGTCGAAGAACAGAACCTTGTTCGAAGCCACAGTCGACGAACCAAAGCCGATGAAGATGTTGCCCTGAGGGCTCACGGTAAGCTTGGTAATCCCGCTGCTCAAGCTGGTGGTGCTGTAGCCCAGCCTGGGTGTAGCGGAGACGCTACCAGTACCCGATCCGGCGCCTGCGCCTGCAAGCATATACACGAATCCGGGCTGAGGGTTTCCTACATATCCGTAGCCCGCGTTGTTCACCTCGATTGCATGCGCCATCGCCGTGCCTGCCGGTCCAGCGCCGCTGACGAACAACACCCGCAGCAGGCCGTGACCAGCATCGGTGAAGATCATGTTCCCTGCTGCGTCTACACCTACGCCCTGCGTATTGCTGGTGCTCGCGAAAACGGAGCTGCTGGTGAATAGGCATCCATCGCCAAAACCATCTGTCGCTTCCGGCGTAGGATCACCTGCATTGCCGTTGCAGTGAGTAGAACTGCCGGCAGTTGTCGCAGTGGTGGTGATCCCGGCAACAGTGTAGGCATACCCGGCAGTCACTGTCGGCCATGAGGGGTTCTGTTCCAACACCGCCCACAGCGGATTGGTGACGCCGTTATACGATTGAGGGCCGAGCACCACGCGCCAGCGCTCGCTGGCAGTATCTGCGAAATAGATATTGCCATACGCATCTCCTATCACACCCCGCGGCTGATCCACTTCTCCCAGCGATGCCGTGCACGCAGAGGAACTACCGCCCGCGTTCACAAACGGAGAGCCCGCAAAACTAGCGGATGCCGTCGAAATCGAAAAGGCGGGCGTATTGTCCGCACCAACACCCGTGACTCCGGAGGAGCCCGTGGCAAATGCGCATCCCGCCACCAATCCCATATTGCCTATCGGTATCTGGATCGGACTGGAGGCCGAGGGGCCGCCGCTGCCGCAGAGAGGCGAAGCATTGCGGCAGACTATATGAACAAAATGATCGTTGAAGCCGGCCAGCAGGACATTCCCATACGGATCGATGCCAACGCCGCGCGCACCCGCAATCGGAGCAGTCGGTGTACCGGTCGCCGCCACACAGCCGTCGCCGGAAGCATCCAATTTGCTCGCGCAGGCCGTGTTGCCACCTGCCGCCAAGGTCATAATTCCGGAAACAGGGTTGATGACATGCATGACGCCCTTGATGTCGTCGTTGACAATCACATTGCCAAAGGAGTCAACCACCACACCGCTAAATGCGCCTGAACCAAAGATGCCATTCACGGCCAGGCAACCATCGCCAAACGCATCGGTGGACGTCACGCCCGCCGGCAGGTTCGGGCATTGAGTCCCAGCGGTTGCCGCCATAGGCGAGAGCCCGCCGATGGTGGTCATGGTGTACGGCAGCGCGACAGGGGCTTGCGCTTCGGCATTCAGCAGCGATAACAGACACAGCACGGGCAGGGCTGCGACGAGGCGGGATTGAAACAACATGGCATCTCCGGGAAAAACATCAAGTTGAAGTGAGTCGAAGGGCTTGGACTTTGGGTGTTGGCGACAATAGCTTTGGGGGAGCCAGTGGTCAGACCTCATGAGCGGAGAGAATTATGATGATCGACCCTGTCAAGTGTCAATAGAA
>JBAWCO010000706.1:0-2081 GCA_049590315.1 Occallatibacter sp.
GGCATATTGATATCCAACACCAACAAAGCAGCCGGGGACTTCCCTAGGTGGTTCATCACCTCATCCCCGTTGCCGGCTTCAGAAAAGCTCGCGCCGGGAAGGGCGTCAGTCAGAATGTCTCTAAGACCACGACGTACGACAGCATGGTCATCCGCAATTAGGATGTGCATATTTCGCTCCTTTCGTTGCGTGGAATGTCTACGGGAACGCGGACTGTGACCGTCGTCCCGTTTCCGGGGGAGCTCGATATCTGTACGTCGCCTCCACAGAACTGCGCTCGCTCTTTCATGCCCAGAAGTCCCAATGACCCCAGAGCGTTCGATACGCCGGATTCGTGGAAGCCAATTCCGTCGTCCTCCACAACCAGCAGGATGTTCTCATCTTCCTGGGACAAATCAACGCGCACGGTCTTTGCCTGTGCGTGCCGAATCACGTTGGTTAGACACTCTTGAAAGATTCGGAAGGTCGCGGTGGCTCGATCGCCATCCAAGTGCAGATCAACAGGTGGAACAGAGACCTGGCAGTGGATATCGTTGCGAGAAGCAAACTCGCCGGCCTGCCATTCAATGGCCGCCGCCAAGCCAAGATCATCCAATACTCCAGGCCGCAGGCCGCTGCATATCGCACGCACAGCCTTGACTCCATCATTGATCGACTCAGTCGATTCCCGTAGTCGAGCGAGCACCTCGGTTTCCGACTCCGGCAGATGGCGGATCATCCAGGTCATATCCATTTTGATAGCGGTCAGGATTTGCCCGATCTGATCATGCAGATCGCGAGCAACCTGCTTACGATCTTCTTCGCGCACCCATTGAAGGCGTTCGGCCAGCGCCCGTAGTTGTTCTTTTTGCAGGACGAGCGACTCTTCGCCGCGCTTTCGTTCAGTGATGTCGCTGTTGACCACCAGCACGCGCGGAGCTTGGCCGCGCTTCCCCCATTGCAATGCCCAGCGGCCAGCCACTACAACACGACGGCCGTCCTGGGTGGTCTTGATGAGGTCTCCCTCCCAGTGTCCCACTTGCAGCAGTTGAGCTCTAATCTCAGCGAACGGCTGCGGGAACTCGGTGCAAAGAAGGTCGTGAGCGATCTTGCCGGCGGCCTGCTCTTTGGAGTAACCCAACATTGCCTCAGCCCCGCGGCTCCAAAATAGGACCGTCCCATCCATATCGATTACAAAGACGGAATCCTGCGTGAGCTCAAGCAGTGCAGCCTGCTCAGCGGTCGCTATTTGCTCCTGCCGCCTTTCCGCAACATCGCGGAAGACCAGCACGACGCCTATAACTTCTCCCTTGGCGGCGAGGATAGGCGCGGCACTGTGTTCGACCGCAATTTCACGGCCGTCCCTTGTGACCAGGTCCACATGGTTCGCCACAGCCAAAACCTGCTTCTCTTTGAGCACACGGAGCACTTCATTGTCCGCGGTCATGCCGGAGGTTTCATTGATGAGCCTAAGCACATTTTCGATCGGTTGGTTTAAGGCTTCTTCTGGTTGCCATCCAGTCAGGGCGGCTGCGATGGGGTTGAGGAAGGTGACTCGAGCCTCGCTGTCCGTTGCGATAACAGCCTCGCCAATGCTGCCCAAGGTGGCAGTCCACCGTTCCTCGCTCTGCAAAAGCTTCGTGCCAAGTTTCTCGACGTGATACCGAGTGAAGAAGGCCAGGAAGACCCCAAATCCAAGGCCCAGGCCAAGGCAGCTTGTCACCATTAGGTTCCATCGCAGGTGCGCGGCTTGAATGCGCTCGGCACGCAGACCTTCTTCCACGCTTTGAAAACCTGAGAATTGCTCTCGAAGGGCATCCATCGCGAGTTTTCCTTGCTGGTTCTCGTAAAGAGTGGGATCAGCCTTTCCCGCACGGCGAAGGGAGATAATCCGGTTGGCGTACTCTTCCCACTCCGCATAGCCGGCATGAATGTCTTTCAACCGCGATTGCTGCGCGGGATTGTCATCCAGTAGCGAATTCAAAGCCTCGAATTCAGAGTCGGATCTTTTCGTGCCATCCAGATAGGAGCGAAGAAAGCTCTCGTCGCCAGTAGCGACGTATCCGCGCGTGCCGGATTCCATATCGACCAGCAGTATGAGC
>JBAWCO010000707.1:0-9714 GCA_049590315.1 Occallatibacter sp.
ATGTTTCAATCCACGCGCCCGTGCGGGGCGCGACCGCCGCATTCGACGTTTCCGACGAGCCACTCTGGTTTCAATCCACGCTCCCGTGCGGGGCGCGACGTATGCTACCGGCGACAGCCTCATGCGCGATGTGTTTCAATCCACGCGCCCGTGCGGGGCGCGACTAGCTCCACGATTGCGATCAAGCATCAATGAGGAGTTTCAATCCACGCGCCCGTGCGGGGCGCGACACGGTTTACGACTGGCTTGAAGCGGATGCGAAGACGTTTCAATCCACGCGCCCGTGCGGGGCGCGACACACGAACGGCCTCGGGCAGACTGTCGCGTACATGTTTCAATCCACGCGCCCGTGCGGGGCGCGACGAAGATAATATCGGTTGACGTTGCCCGGTTTGGCGTTTCAATCCACGCGCCCGTGCGGGGCGCGACGCCGCTGAACCTTGCGTACTGGTTCCTCTTCATCGTTTCAATCCACGCGCCCGTGCGGGGCGCGACATTGACTATCGAACTATCTGAAAGCGAGCTGATGTTTCAATCCACGCGCCCGTGCGGGGCGCGACATCAATCAATACTCACTGGTGGGCACCGACAGCGTTTCAATCCACGCGCCCGTGCGGGGCGCGACAAAAGTCCGCGAAGAAAGTCAACATTGCCAATGTGTTTCAATCCACGCGCCCGTGCGGGGCGCGACCGTCGCACAACCCGGCAATCACGTCCGCGCTATAGTTTCAATCCACGCGCCCGTGCGGGGCGCGACTGCTCTACTGTAACAGTTTTAGTTTCAGCATCCTAGCCTGTCCATTGCGCGAACTCTGCCAAAGATAGATGTATGGAATCCCACAGAAATGAGCATTGATGTGTAATGCATATGGAGTAAACGAGATAACGCAAGCGCGAACCTCCTGGAGAAGGGCCGTTCGCTTGAGGTTCGCGCTAAAGAATCAGCGGGCCTTCTGGGTTGTAGCCTGGCTTGGCTCCAGTGTGTTCCACGCGCCGCTGCCAGTTGGCTCCCAGAAAGTAGAAACGAAGGCTATCGGTGGAGGGGTCGATGATGGCGAGGAGCTTGGCGCGAAACTCAACCCACAGGGCAGGTTCAAGCAAACACTCAAAGACCGAGAACTGCACCCGCTGACCATGATTCTGACACAGTTTGGCTATTTGCCGCAGACGGCGCTTTCCGTCTTCGGACTGCGTACCCATATCGTAAGTCACAAGCACCATCATGCTTTGTCATCTCCAGATGAAGGAAGGGTAGGCGTCGAGATCACCGCGCAGGTGACGTGCCAGCAGGAGCGCTTGCGCATGAGGCACCAAGCCGAAGGGGATGCGTTCGTTCAGAAATGGATGGAGAATCTCTTCCTGCTTGCGCAATTGCCATGCGACGAGAACCTCTTTGCGCGTGGCGTCGTTCATGGTCACACCACCGGATTCAGCACGGGAGAATCCGTTTCTGGCAACTTGGCGGCGGTTGATTAGGGTGAGTGCTAGCCTGTCGGCCAGCACGGGACGCATTTCCTCCATCAGGTCGAGAGCAAGGCCGGCACGACCTGGGCGATCACGGTGCAGAAAGCCAACGGCGGGGTCGAGGCCTGTCGTTTCCAGTGCAGAGGCGATGTCATGGGCCAACAAGACATAGAGGAATGAGAGCAGCGCATTGACGTTGTCGAGTGGTGGACGACGGCTGCGCGCGTGAAAGAAGAAATCCTCCTTCTGGTGGAGGATCAGTTCATCAAAGACGCCGAAATATGTCTGTGCGGCATCTCCCTCAACTCCCCGTAAGCCATCGAGAGAAGGCGCAGACGCGAGCAGGCGCAGCGACTGGCCAAGCTGCGTCGAGGCGCGATCAATCATCTCGGAAGAGCGCTCGCGACCAGCACGTAACAGCGAAGTCCGGCTGTTAGCGATCTTCGCCAGCAGAATAGACTTTGCGATGGCAGCGGAATCAGCATCCTGGTCGGCACGGCGGTACTGCTCCCGGCGTAGTAGTACGTTGCCGTGGATCGGCCCCTGGATACGGGCAAGAAAGCGGCCGTGCTCGCTGAGGAAACTCACTCCGACGTTGCGCTCAGCACAGAACCCCATCAGGGGAGGACTCATCGAGACCACCCCGACACAGACGATTCCTTCCAGCGTGTGAATCGGAACGCGAAGGCGGGTTTCCTGCTCGACGCGAACGAGGACTGTTTCACCATCCTTGCTAAGGTAGGCATTGGGGATGGTGACATACAGCGTGTTGAGAAGCTTTCTCATCGGGACTGTTTCTCATCCTTGCTGCCGCACTCGTAGGGAGCTTGTCTGAGATTGGCGTCAATTGCGCGGCTCAGATAACCGGATACACTGGCGGACTCGACAACCAATGGCAGGCAGACGGGCTTCATGGAACAGCCCTCGCATTTCTTCGCATAGACTGCCTGGGGTGTCTTCCTGGATTGAAGAATCTGGTGCATCCGAGTGGCGAGGTTTTCGACCTCCTGTCGAAGCGGCTCGTCGAATACCACTACTTCGCGGCGCTTTGCCTTGCCATCAAAAACGGCCCCGGCAGGAACGGGCACTTGGAGCATCTCCTCAAGACAAAGCGCCTGCGCGCAAAGCTGAATTCGATATGCCATGCTGCCGTGTTGGTCGCGGGTCCGCTTGTACTCAACTGGATACGGCTTCCATAACCCCTTACGGCGCGGCATGGGAACGCCGGGTTCCTCCGTTTCGCATGGCAGAAACTCGACGATATCCGCCTGGCCGGAAAGGCCGAGACGAAAAGAGCGCAACGGAAGCGTACGCCGCACTAGGACCTCGGGACGGGACTCGATCTCGGCCGAGTGCGCCTTCTCGTGCAGCAGTTTGCCCTCGGCGGTAAAGAGGTTCTCCTGCCACTGCTGCTCCAGATGAATCAACGCCCATCGCCGTTCGCAAAAGGCGAGATGCTGGAGACCGGAGAGCGGGAGGAGATCCTCTTCTGTATACATGCCGTTCCACCTCGGTTGCGACGGCCTTATGCGAGACCGTCAATAAGGGTGATGCCTTCCGGCAGGGTGCTTAGCTCGGGAGGCACAACAGTGTAGTCCTTGAAGGCGCGGGGACTTTCAACGTCCGGCTTCTTCTCAACCTTGATCGACTCGAAGAGCCGCTGCGCCTGCGCATTTCCGAGCTTGCTCTCGTGCTTGAAAATGTAAAGGCCGCGCGCGGCCATCGTACCCCGCGCCGCGGAGCGATCTAGCTCAAACAGATTGGCGAGCGCCTTCCACAAGAGCGCGAGATCCTCTTCGCTGAAGCCGGTTTTTGCGGCAAAGACCGGGTTGATGTAGCCATGCGCGAGATACAGACCGTAAGGGATGGTGTACTTGCGGCCCAGCGTTCCCGTGCCGGACTTGATGTCCTTCTCGCCCGTAAATGCTTGGCGTGAAATGGTGTGTTCGGTAGGGAGGATCCGGTCAATGGAGCGTGCAAACGTGATTTGCACCGGGCCGCGCACCTGTCCACAATTGAACTCCGTCGTGCTCATCACTGCGCCGAAGGCGCGCACATCAAAGAAGTTCTTACACATCCACTGGCGGGCCTTCTCGATGTCCGTCGGCTTGGTGCTCTTGCCGTCGGCTACAGGTTTATCCTCGCCTTCCCATTTCTCGAAGGGTTCCCGCTGGCGGCTTTCAAGCGTGTTACCGCTCTGTACAAAAATGCGGTTATTCTGCTCTTTAACCGAGCCGGCAGTAGTGGAGTACGAAACATAGTCCCGTATCTTGCGTTTCAAGCAAACGTCGGAGACAAGCCCTTGAAACGTCTCAGGATCAAAGCGCGGACTGTTGTCGGAGTCCGGATCTCCATTTGGGTTGCCGTCCTCACAATCAAACAGAAAGACGAAGTCGTAGCGGCTCTCAATCGTGCTCATTAGTTCTTCTCCTGATCGGTAGATTCGTTAAGGGATTCGTTAGCGGCATCGTTGGCTTGCCTGCGATCCTGCGCCTGAGAACGAGATCTGGCCTTCTGGTGGTAGTAGCCGAGGGCAAAGAGCCCCTGGCCATCGAGCCCGAGCTTGCCCGGATAGGCACCGCTCGCTGATGGTTGAAGGAGGTTGTGCAACTCTTGAAGCCGCCCATCGATGGCATACGCAGCGGACGGCTTGTCCCTGCGCAGCTTGCGTAGATGCTTTTGCGCAAGACTCTCAATCTTCGGGAAAGCTACGGCGGGATACGTCGATGCCAAAGCAAAGTACCGATCCAGAATCGATGAATTCAATTCGCTCTCACTTGAGGAGCGTTGCAGGTTTTCAAACTCGGCCATCAGTCGGCCACAAACATACGCGGGGAATGGGCAGGTGGGGTCCAGTCCTTCACTCATTCTTCTTGTTCCTTCCTTTTTTTGTAGAAACAGATCGTTGATGCACATGCGAATCAGTCCAATGGGCACGCGCAGCCGGGCCAGAGACATGGGGTCACTCTTCTTATCTCCCGCCTTTTCCTTCGCGTCGCTCCGGCCCGGGTGCCGGAGGCGCGTGAGCGCCGTCGAGAGTACCGAGTAGCCAAGTGGAACGCCCTCAATTCCCCGGCGCAGCAGTGCCAACACTGTGTGGTCATTGGGCTTGCCTTCCCGGTCCAGCGCATACAGCAATTGCCATAGCCGCACGGGGGCGGGTTCGTCCCAAGGAAACTCAACACGCAGTTGTCCGTGCCAGTTCTTAAGGTTCTCTTTTACCTGCGTGAGTGCAAGATCCGCCCAGTGATGTACACGCAGCCGTCCACCATTGCCGGAGACAGCAACCATGTAGAAGCGGTTTGCGTCAGGGTCACTCCGTGGATCGAAGCTGAGGAGTTCTTTCACCTGCTCTGGATCAGCCCGGTCCATCAGGTCAAGCGCATCCAGGTCCGAGGAGTTCCTGAGCCAGTACAAGAAGCCGATGCCCGCAATGTCCTTGCGCCGGCCATTATCCTGTTTCAGTAGATCGTTGAACGCAAGCACGTAAGCCAGTGCGCGATCCGGAGAAACGGGGCTGTTCCGGTTCTGCTCCCATCCGTAGGAGCGGAAGGCCTCCTTATCGAAGGACATCAGCGCCACTCCGGCAGCTTGTCCCCCAAGGCTCGATACGCCTTTGATTTTTTCGTGTGTTGGCGCAATGGGGCCGAACTTCCCGGAGATCATGCACTCGCCGTCGCTGCCCTCCATGCGCCCGGCAAACGCGGCCTGATAATGCTGGCGCCAGAACTGCTGGACTGATTCGCGTTCCACCAGCGGTTCGCCGACAGAAAGAGCAACGAGTGTGCCGGGTTTGGCCTCCCGCAAGGCGTGGCGCGCCCTTTCCACCTCTTCCGCGCTGGCATAGAATCGAGTACAAGCTCCGAGTGCAGTGTCCCCGGTTTCAACTGCCGCTTTGGCGATGAGAGCCACAAAGGCCTCGTGATGCTTTTCGGCCTTCTCTTTGTCGGCGGACTTATCGGGTGTCCATGGACCAATGCCGAGAACATAGGCAATGTCATCCAATCCCAGCAAAGGATGTTCACCGCTGTTGCGGTTCACGGGCGAACGCGGCACGCTCATTTGCATGGGAACCTGCACCTGCTTCTTGCCGCGTGTTTCCGTCTTCGTGCGTGGGGTGGCACTCAGAAATGTTCCCTGCCTCGAGATTTCGAGCAGCCATGGCACGGGCTTCATCTCCCAGGCTGCGTCGTTCAACTCATCAGCCAGATAGTGGTCTGCGTATTCGGCTAGCGCCTGTACGAGCATTCGAGCACCTCCCGACGTCTGGCTTCGTCAGCCAGAACCGTCTCCGGCACGGTCACCATCACGCCATTTTCGAGGCGCGCCTCGAAGAATGCCGCGCGATTGCCCTCCGGAAGAAAAGCAATGTCATAGAGCATCCGGCCAATCTCCATCGAGTCTTGAATTGGCTGGTCGTCCTCGCGCGGAGGGCCAAACTCAGCCGCAAACTCGCGGCAGCCAAGATAAGGCCGCTGGAAGCATTGCCCCTTCTCTACACGCCTCCGCATCATCTCGACATACTTTACGGGGGTGTTATCGCCCGAAGTGTCGAAAACATGCGGATACGCATCGATCCAATAGGCGACCTCGCGCAGCAAAGTGGTGTTCCGTGGCGTCCCATCGGTGCCGTTGCCCGCTCCAGCCACAAGCGGCTCAAACGTGGATGCGTCCCGCATCCATTTCTTGATTGCGACCGGCGACATCTTGCTCTGGACTTCATTGCGCAACACGCTCATCAGGCGGATCGGCTTCAGCACCGTAATGCTTGTCACGATCCATCGCATCTGCGGACGCCAGCAGATCGCGTCCAATACGTTTCGCGCGGCTGAAGGTGTCATCACCGGGTAAGAAAAACGTTCGACCTTAGCCTCCGGCCGCGTGAAACATGCAAACTCGCCCCACACTCGGACTCGTACACTGGGAATGGACATGGATGCAGCGCTCCTCGACTATCTGGCAGTTCCCAACGACGAACCCCTGGGAGAATTGACACGTAAACTGTATGCGTCCAAGCCGGTATCTGAAAGACAGGTATATCGCCAGTTAATATTGAAGTAAGGTTTAATCTGCGCTAAACCTATAGAACTAAACGTTCTGGACTGGGATTGAAAATAAGTCCGAGTTGCTTGTCGTAAGCCTGATCCACGGCCACCCAAATCTCGTCTTCCGTTGCCGTTGCCACTCGCTCCACTACGCCGCTCGCATTATGGAACTCAGAGGGGCTCAGTCCAACAACGTGGCGCTGCAACGAGCCACGTAACGACGGTGTGAGTTCCCCTGAAGAACGCAACCGCTCGATCGCCTTCTGTGCCTCTTCATCGTCTGGCACAAAAACATCCCGTGTCCGGTTCGAGATCATCTCGAACTCCTGTGCCAGCGTTGCGAATCGCTCATGCTCGCGATGGTCCACCAGCTTTTCCCCGAGATCCGCCCCCCCACCGTAGTAGCGCTCGAAGTAGAGCCGAATTGCATTCGCAGAATCTACCTGCACGCTGCCACCATCGAGCAACTCTTGCTTCGCAATCGCTTCTGTGATTCCAGCCGCCTCCTTGTATTCATTTGGAGGCAGCTTGTGATCCTCGGGAAGAAAGACCACGACATCTCCGCCAGGACGACCCAACGCAGCAGTTCTTTTTCCCTCGCGGTCTGCGCGCCCGGCAGCCTGGATAATCGAATCCAGCGGAGCCAGCGCACGCAGCACCATCGGAAAGTCCACATCCACGCCTGCCTCGACCAGTTGCGTTGATATCACATGGCACTGCTCATCCGCCGTTAGCCTTTTGCGAATCTTGTCCAGCACCCTGAGGCGATGTGCCGCGCACATACGCGTAGAAAGATGAAATACTCCTTCCCTATGCAGACCCTTTTCTTCCGCGACGCACAAAACTTCTTCATAGAGTTCGCTGGCGTGATCGCGCACGTTTACGATAGCAAGGCATTGAGGCACGGCAACCATGCGTTGCGCAATTTCCCTCCAGCTTACGGGCTGATCGATCTCCCAGTGAATCTCCACGCGCTTGAGCGCTCGATGCAATGACGCCGGATCGCGCATAATTTCGGTAAGTGTCCCCGGCTCCCAGCGGAGATCTCTCTTGTGTTGCGGCCGCTCAAAGGCCGGCTGCGTCGCCGTCGAAAAGACAAAGTTCGTATCCCAGTCCTCGGCCAGTTCTTTCATCATGTCCAGCAGCGGCCCCAGCAGTCGGCGCGGCAACGTCTGCACCTCGTCGAGAATCACGATGGACCGAGCGATGTTATGCACACGCCGCAGATCGGCAGGTCGGTTTGAAAACAGACTCTCAAAGAATCGAACCGAGGTGGTTACGATCAGCGGAGCATCCCAGTTCTCCGTCTCCGGACGCAATCCGGTTTCCTGGAATTGCTTTTCTTCCTCGTAGTTTTTTTCATCGGCCGGGACAAAATGGTCCTCGTCTCCTTCCACTTCTTTTTTTACCAATTTTTGAATGCTGCCCGAGTGGTGCTCCAGCAGCGCGTCATGCCCGAAAACTTTGGAATACACCTCAGCGTTCTGCTCAATAATCGACAGATAAGGAATGACCACTATAACCCGTCGAAATCGCTCCGGATAAAGTTCAGCCCGCCGCAGAGCGAAGGCCATCGTCGCCAGCGTCTTGCCGCCGCCCGTCGGTACTGAAAGCGAGAAGAGCCGTTGCTGAGCGGAAGCCGCATTCAAGCAGTCCTCCAATACGTTCGCGCGCATTCGCTTCACCTGCCCCTCCGGTGAGCCATTCTGTAGCGCGGCGATGCGTTGCAGCAGCGTATTGAGACGCTCGGCGGCGCGCAACTCCCCCTGTAACGGAGTACGACCGCCAGAGTCCAACCGGTCTGCATCCACGAGACAACTGAAGAGCATCCGCACAAACAAATCAAAGCGAGCTTTCCTTGCGCCAGAAGGGGTGTCTTGTTGACTGTCCAGTCCGGACACCATGCGACCCAACTCGGGGCAGTCGGTGGAGGCCCGTACAAGAATCTCCTCAACCTCGTGCCGATACCGAGGCTCGCTGAGCTTTTCCCGAAAGCTGCTCCAATCTGCAAGTCCGGCATGATGACCCGCAATGGCCGCCATCACCGTATTCAGCGTTGGCTTTGGTGCCATTCCTGCTGCCCCAAAGTATGCGAGCATCGCTCCGTGAATCGCATGTTGGCAGCGACCCCGGCCGGTTTGTAACATTTGCTGAAAGCAGTCAGTGTACTTGCCGAAGTCATGGAACAGCCCGCAAAGACTCGCAAGACTCACGAATCTTTCGTCAGGCGGGCGGGCCGCCGAAGCCAACTCGCGTGCTATGCGCGCAACGGCTTCCAGATGAACTGACAATAGCTGCCACCCATCTCTCGAATTCGACCCGGACTCCGAATTTGGCGCCGAATGCGCCCAGTATGAAACCCGTGGCATTGCAGATCAACCTATACCCGTCTATTAGGTGAAACAGAACTGCAAGATTAACTACGTTCGCCTAGGCCTATCGACTTCCCAGGTTGCCTAGTCTGTTTGTGGCGTGCCATGTGCGGTAACGCCGGACGCTATGAGGCATCCCAGGGATTCACGACCTGCACATGCGCCTTGTCATAGTCGCTTCGATCACGAGTTACGACAACGAGGCCGTGATGAATGGCAGTTGCCGCGATGATCAGGTCCGGCTGTGAAAACGTATGTCCGGTTTTCCGGCCTTCCTCAACCAGAAGCCGCCACTTGAGCATAATGTCTTCCGTGATTTCGAGGACGCGGCCATCAAACATGGGACGGACCTTGTGCGTCAGCCACTCATTCAATTCGGCTCGACGATTGGGGTCACCAACCAGTTCGATGCCGAATCGAATCTCGGCAAGGGTTACAACGCTGATATGAAGTTGCTCCAGCGTGCAGCCGATTACGAATGCCACGACTTTCTGATCGGGCCTTGGCCGCCGCAATTCAGACAGGACATTTGTGTCGAGGAGCCACGCCATCAGAACCCAATATCACGCACCGGCATGGGATCGCGTGACGGTACCAGGACGATTTCCTTGTAGGGTGAAGCCTGCATCGCTGCAACAAGATCGGCTCCCGTAGGACCAGGGGTTCCGCTCGACGCCACAGCGCCCTGCCCAGATGGAAGCGGCGAAGATTTCAACGCCTGCAAAAGGGCATCTTCGACCGTCGGGAATGCGCCCAGTTGCATCCGTTCGACGATCAGAGCCTCCAGTTCCGGTTTTTGAATCTCAATCGTCATCTCTTTGGCTCCTCTACTC
>JBAWCO010000708.1:0-2269 GCA_049590315.1 Occallatibacter sp.
GTGCAATTCCTCGGGCGGTAGCGTGGCTGCCAACGCAGCAAAATAGGAGTTGCAGGACCAGGTGAGCGCCTGCTGTGCGTTCATGGGGTCCGCAAAGGGGTGGGAGCAGTTGAGTTGGTGGTTGCCAATCTTCATCTGGCGGTGGCACGCAACCCTGTGTTCCGGATTCCAGCGGCCGGTTGCAAGTGCGAAGTAGAGGATCAGCGGCTTTAGCGTCGAGCCAGGGGTCGCGAGGGTGCGGCTCGCTTGGGCAAGATGAGTTGAGGCCAGCAAATCTCCGGAGACTATATCGAGCACCAATACACGCGCATCGGGAGACTCGCGCTCGGCTTGATCGGCTGCGTGTTGCCAGGATGCTGCGCGCGCCTCGCCGTGTGCCGTGAGCTTCGGCTGCGCCCAGCCTGTCGAACCTGCAATAGCCAGTCCCACCAGCAAGATCCGTAACAGTTGCTGCGATGACCGCATCCATCAAGTATGAACCATGAGCAAGGCCGGCGATTGGCGTCGTCTCCGACAAAGTGAATCGGAAGGCTACCGCGCACCATAAGAAAGAAGCCCGGCAACAGCCGGGCTTCATCTTGCGCTCAACTTTGATTGGCGCCTAGAGCTTCTCGTAAAAATCGCAAACGGAGCACGAGATGTAAACGCCGCCCGGAACGCCGCGTTCGCGGTCCTTTACGCGCTTGACGATGCGCGTCGGCTTGCTGCACTTGGGACAGTCGGTCGACTTCGTCGTGTCCATTACCTTCTTGCGGTCACCTGTTTTTGCGATCTTCGCCATCGGTGGGTGTTTCTCCTTCTCGGGGTGTCTCTGCACACACGCGCAGTATGCCTGAGCGCGGCTTCAACGTCGCGGTCTTGTGCCGCCTTTCATGGCAAACTAACTGCTTGAAAGAAGCACGACTCGCTATGACCAGTTTACATCACTGCTGCCTAGTCGCCTCAAGGCGTCTGGGGGGCGTCGGCTTGCGGCGTGGGTGGAGTTGTCTCAGAGGCATCTGAAACCGGCGGCTTAGCTGCATTAGGGGACTGTGCCGGGGACTGCGCATCGGGTTCGCCATCGGGATTGGAGCCGGGTTGCGCGGCGGGCTTCGGCGCGGGGAACCGGACGGGCCTCATCTCCCCGTTCTGCCCGCTCTGCGTGTGGTCGGGCAGCTTCTCTCCGGGATTTCGCAGGGTGGGCGGAGCGTTGGGGGCCTGCGTGTCGGGATTGCGCTCTACATCGCCTATCGCGGTGGTCTTGGTATGGGCCGTGCTGGCCACCAGCGGCGTGCCATCGGTGCGCATCAGCCCTTCCACTTCGTTCTTGGTAAAGATGACCGGCTTCTCGCCCACCTTCGCCACTTCCAAGCGAATCACATTGTTGCCGTTGAAGCGGACAAACTCTACCGGCTGGGGCGCCTGACCGTAGATCCACTCTTCGAAGGGCGTTTGTCCCTCGATCTCGCGGGTTTTGTGCTCAGGTGGTCCCTTGGCAAACAACACCATTTCTGTGTCCATGCCGACCAGCACGTGGTGATTCAGAATGGCGTCTTTGAGCTTGGTGGGAAGGGTGTCGGTGAATGCCTGCACAGGGGTCTTGACGTCGAACGAGATCAGGGGCGCCAGCAAGGCTTTCACATCGGCACCCGTCAACTCGGGAATGTGACCGCTGAAGGCGAGAGTGACTCGGGCTCCAACCGGTTCCTGGCCTTCATCCTGTACGACGGGATTCATGGTCGGCCCGGCTCCGACCTGGATGTGGCGGAGGAAGCGGTGCTTCGGGTCAGGCCCGCCGTTCAGGTCAAAGACGATCCTTGAATGGTCGATCTTGATGTCGCTGAGCACTACGCGGTCGCCGGGCTTGGCGGAGAGACCCTCGCTGACGACCAGGTTCAGATAGGCTTCTCCGGCGGGGTTCAGCTTGCCGTTGGCTGCAAGCGTCAAGCCCCGGTGGCCACGCGGAAAGGGGCGCATGGCGAAACCCTGCTCGGCATCGAGCGCACGGATCAGTTCCAGGCGTGTCTTGGCGTCGAGTTCGGAGTTAGGAAGCACGACATGGGTGGGAGTGACCTGCCGATAGCGCCGGTCTACCTGAGCATTTTCGCTGGAGGCACCGTTAGTCACCACACCGGTTTTAGTATCGACGGTCACGACCTGGGCCGTAGCGATGGAAAGAGCCAGCAGCAGGCCAAGTGCACAGAAAGGCGACACATATCGGAGGACGTCTCCGAGGCGAGTGGGGAGGGCTATTTTGGGGACAGACCGCGTCCCTTGTGGTCGTAATGGC
>JBAWCO010000709.1:0-1888 GCA_049590315.1 Occallatibacter sp.
AGCCTGGGGGTGGTGAGTCGAAGGATCTGCGGTTGCTTCGGGAAAGCCTATGATCGGACATCCTAAATTTCCGGATTGCCGACGACACGGCCGTGACAAGGCGTAAGCGAATGTATTTGTGTAACCCTTTCTCAAAAGGCGGCTGAAATGAAGAACTCTGGACGAGCGCGTGTTTTCCGCGGCCTGTTGAGCGTAGTGGGCATCGTGATCGTTGGCTGGCTTGGCTTTGGACTTTGGTTTGCCGCTGCCTATGACTACAGCGATGGCGTTGTATCCGGCACTTACCACCTCGCCCAAAATGGCGAAACGTCCACACTGATTCTCAAACCCGATCACAGCTTCCAACAGGTGCTTAACCGCTCAGGTAACGTTCAACATGCCGAGGGAACCTGGAGACATGTAGGTGGTTTTGGTGGTCTGTCGTTCTCCAAAGAGTTCCTGCTAGTTACGGGACAGGAACTTGGGGCCGACGGATACGCCTACGGCGACCTCAATAAACTACTCGGATTATTCTCTGGCTCGATCACCTTATCAACCTACGACGTCGAATGGTATGGCAAGGTATTTTCAGTGCCCGGCGAAACGGTGTCAGGAAACTATGCTGGAGATGAGGAAGGGGTACCGGCAACCCTGACCCTCAAGCCAGACCACACCTTCGAGCAAACCGTCACTCATAGTGGAATCGCGAAACATGCCCAAGGAACCTGGAACCTCAGCAAGGTCGGGGACATCGTTTTTTCAAAGTCATTTATTAAGACAACTGGGGAATCGGTTAGAGAGGATGAAACGGCCAGCACCGTCGGCGGGACCGGAGCAAGTATCCAGATCGAGATTGCGGTCAATCCCAAGTTGGGTGTGCCGACCTTCCGAAAGAGGCTGTTCAATTGGTAGAGGCGAACGGATCCAAGATTCTTAGAGTTGCGGTTGGATAACCGCCCATCCTTCCTCTACTTAATTCTTTGTCAGCGGGGGCGAAGAATTGAGAAAGTTCCGGGTGGGCGACTATCCGACCCGAATCGCGCCTCTGACGCCTCCTGCTAGCATGTGCAGCATGAATCGAAGTCGCAAAATCATATTACTTGCCATTTGTGCGGGCATCGCATTCGTTCAAGGCTGGATAGCCCTGAAGGCCCCCAGCGGTGGTTTCTGGATAGTGGTCCCGGGCGTCATTGGAGCCATCCCTTTCCTTTTCCTGAACGGCGTACATGGAGATAGCGAAGGTGTAGCGGGCGTCGTCGGTGGCATACTTTTCGTGGTGACAAACGCGTTTGTGTATTACTGCGTAGTTAGGCTGATCGCTAAAGTGTGGCGGAAGCTTGATTAAGACCGAATACCGTGACTGGCAGCCTCAGCGAGCGGATCGGCAACCCATAAGTAATCCCGAAAATGGAGTTCTGTCCGGATAGGCGACCACACGAGCGGAACTCGCGAATGCAGCGACACAATATAATTTTGGCCTATGGGCGGCTTCTTCATCGATGACATAATCGGCGCGATCATCCGCAATGTGCGTAGAGAGAGTCGTCGCAGCAAGGCTCTTCGCTGGAATATTGCAGACGGAGCAATCACAAGGTTTACGACGTCGTATGGATCTCCGACTCTCCCACTGGTGGACTATACGTATCAGATCAAAGGGAAGACCTATGAAGGCTCAGCAACAGGTTCATCGATCCGGGACGATCAGATAAATCAGATCGGAGATGTGATTGATTCTCTTTCTACCGTGTGCGTTCGATACGATCCGGGTAATCCGGAGACGAGCAGAATTCTGAATGAAGACAATCCTCGTATCCCATTCGAGATCGATCACCTAGAGCATTAGATCGCACACGATTCGCCAGTTCCGCCCGTATCACCGCCAAACCGGAAATTACATTCTGGTAAACAC
>JBAWCO010000710.1:0-1984 GCA_049590315.1 Occallatibacter sp.
ACTCCGGACACAAACGCCATGTCCGCGCCGAATGTTCGCGAGACGCTGCCCCGTGAAGTGATGGCAGCAGGCCGCACCATCGCAGGAATTCCCGGCGGCATCTATCACGCCTTCGCGGACCCGGCCACCGCAGAAGAAACAGAAGAGGCAGGCGGCCCCGAACAAGTGCAAGGACTGAAGCGCGTCGGGCTCGGGATCGGACGCCTCACTGCCGCACCGATCCTGCACGCAGCGGACTGGTATACGAAAGCCGCGAAAGGCGAAATCCCGAATCCAACCGAACAGATTCTCTCAGCAGCACCAGAGGCGATCGGCGCGGGCGCAGGCAACGTCATCGGCGGAAAGTTGATGGGCGAAGCTCCCGGAGTCGTCAAGAAGGTTGTCCCGCCCATAGTTCGCGGAATCGCGAAAGGAACAAACACCGTACTCACAAAGGCTCCCGGAACTATTGGAGCGGGGGTCGGCGCGGCGGCTGGGCACGCGACCGGAGTACCTGGAGCATCGACGATCGGAGCTGCCGTCGGCGCGGCGGTAGGCCACGAAGTGCTTCCGAAGATTCGCATCCCCGGAGAACATTTCGGGTTTCCGAATCGAGTGATCGGCGGGCCGAAAGTTGCGCCACCATACGAACCGCCACCCGATTTTCCTGGTGCACCGCTTCCTGAACATCCCGGCACGTTCCCAGGCGCAAATCTTCCCGAGCACCCCGGCGTATTTCCCGGCGCACCAGAGCCGACCGCAACCCAAGAGCAACTGAATCCGTCTCTCGTGAGCCCGTCGCGCTCGCTCCCCGGCCAGATCGGCAAAGAAGTCATCCGCCCCAAGATCGCACGCCCCGCACCAGCCGAACCAATTCCTGCGCGACGAGGACTTGCTCTGCCGCCAGCTCCGGAAGCCGCACCCAACGCAATCGCGGAACCTGCTCCGCAAGCACCCGCACCGATTGCGCGTCCTTCCCAGACACCGAAGATCACCGGGAAGCTGCTCCAGCAGCAGATCGAGGAATCGCTCGGCAACAAGGCCCCGGAACCAACTCCGCCACTTCGTCCGGGAGTTCCCCTGAAGCGGCAGATTGCGAACGCCGCCCACGCCCAGACGCCGCTCCCGGAAGGCTTTACCCCGGTCGAGTCAACTGCACTGAAGGGCTACAAGTACGACCCGGCCACGCGGGAATTTGAAGCCATCACTCAAGACAACCAGCACTACGTTCACGGGGACGTGCCACCGGAAGCCGTCGAGAAATTCACTGCGAACACTTCGAAGGGTAAGGCTTGGACTGAATTGCGCAACTCGCCTGGAGCCGTCCGGGTTGCGAAAGTCGTCAACGGCCAGCGGATCTCGACCATTCCGCCGCACTCTCTGACGGTTGATCCGGCCAGCGGAGAACCCACGTTCGAAGAGCCTGAAATTCCGAAGTCGATCGCGAGACCGAAGAAAGCCGCAGGCACGCAACCCGACACGCGCGCTCTCGGAGATCTCCAGAGCCTTCTCGAAGAATCGCTCCGGCAGGCGCAACTGAAAAAAGCTCAGTAACTCTTCCCGATTTGCTCACCATCATGACCGACCGCATCAGCCGTTACATTTTCGCCGTAGTGTTGGTTCTCTGCGCCAGCTTCGCCCACGGGCAAGGTTTACGTTGGGATCTGGGCGCACCTGGCTCCGCCGGAGCCGTGACCATCGCCAGCTCCCCCGGCCTGTCGCCTCTCTTTGCTCAGCCTTCGGTCTCGCTCGCCTGGTGCAACTACCCGGCAAACGCCGTGCCCTGCACCAACTACGCGACGACCTATACCTCGCTGACGCTGGGAGTTTCCTGCCCCACAAATGCGCAGATCGTTTTACAAGGATCGACGAGCTGCCAGGGGACGAGCGACAACTACGGCAACATCGGCGTCTACGTCGCGACCAACGCGACCTGCGGCGGAATTACCTGCTACTCGTACACGCTCACGATCAACGGAGTCTCTTATGGGCCTTACACGGTCAC
>JBAWCO010000711.1:0-1707 GCA_049590315.1 Occallatibacter sp.
GTCTACAACCACGCGCGAAAGAGCAATACCGATCTGCCTGCCGCGAACCCGGTCTCTGCTATCGACTGGAATAAGGAGAACCGACGCAATACCGGTATGGGACCAAACGACATCGGCGGGTGGCTGAAGGAGCTTTACGCAATGGACAACCCGCTGAGGCGGGAATTTCACCTTCTCACGCTATTCAGTGGATCTCGGCCAACCGCGCTTAAAAGGGTCAGCGTGGACCACATCGATCTAAGAGGAAGGCTCATCCATATCCCAAAGCCCAAGGGCGGGGAGGAGAGGGCATTCGATATCCCCCTATCGC
Organism: Occallatibacter sp.; assembly: GCA_049590315.1. Classification (GTDB taxonomy): domain Bacteria; phylum Acidobacteriota; class Terriglobia; order Terriglobales; family Acidobacteriaceae; genus Telmatobacter. Next base: position 311 of record JBAWCO010000711.1, read on the forward strand.
GACCGATGATCCGCTGCATCATCCGCACGATCAAGTGGGGGCGGATCATGTATCCCGAGCAAGGGAAATCGTGGTTGTTTCCAGCCGAAAGCGAGGCAGGACATCTCGTGGAGCACAAGGAAGAGCGAAATGTCCTTTCCAAATGGGGTAATGATCTGCGGCAGAGCTATCGCACGCTCGCGCAAGCGGCAGGTGTTTCGGAACTCGACATTCATCTGTTGATGAACCATTCGCTTCCCGGCGTGAACGCCGGGTACATCACGCGTGATCGTTTGCTAAGGGATCACCTGCGCCAACAGCAGCAAAGAATTTCGGAATTGATTGCTCATAGTGTCTTGGTGGAGCGAGATCCTTCAATTGTCCGGTGGCTTGGAAGCGCGAATGTCGATGAGACTGCAGGCCGAACTGAGACAAAGCACCAATCCGCGACCATGCCGATGGCTGCATAATAGCATGCTGTGGCTCGTGCTTGAGCGTCGCGCTCAAGGCTCGTGTCAAGTCTGTTTCGCTTACGTCAACTGAAGAAAGGGATTCGAGAAACAACTCCTTGGAGGTGCAAGCTTACGATCGCAATCGTTCTTGGGTTCGCCAATTTTGCAATGGTTAGTCTAATCTACCGTCCTACTGCAGTCATGTAGAGTGATGCCTAGAACGGCATTTAAATCGGCGCTTCTGTTTTGCGCCTCGCCATACAGGAAGAACTTCGGTTCGAACCACGGTCTACAAATCACTGCCAGCTGCGCTCTCGAGTTCTTCCACGAAGCGCTTCATTAATCGCGGCCAAAAGCTCCTCATGCCGTACAGGCTTGGTGAGGAACTCTACCGCCCCACCTTTCATCGCCCGCACCGACATGTGCACATCGGCGTGTCCGCTGATGAAAATGATCGGAAGTGATGGGTGGGACGTTTTCAGATCTAATTGTAGTTCCAGGCCCGTCCGCTCGGGCATCCAAACATCGAGGACCAGACAACTCAGGTTGAGGTTCGACGCTCTCCTGTTGAAGTCGGCCGCCGAAGAAAAGCAGATCGGAGAATAGCCGGAGCAACGTAGAAAAGCGTCGAGGGCCTCACGCGTTGAGTCGTCGTCGTCCAAGACGGCGACATGCGCTGTACCAGCGGATTGGCACGCCTGATGCGCAAATGTTTTAGACGTAGCGCCGTTCGCTTCCCAAGTGCCGCCTGCCAGAGGTGCCGTCACGCTCGTGGCCTCTTCGTCTCTCACTTCGGCGGTGAAGAGGTAGCCGCGACCTTGGACGGTCTTGATGATATCCCGCTCGCTACCGAGCGCTTTGCGGAGAGTCGCCATCTGGAAACGTAAATTACTCTTTTCCACGATCATGGAAGGCCACACGTGGTCAAAAAGCGCCGCCTTTGGGACGATCTGACCACGCGCGCAA
>JBAWCO010000712.1:0-18071 GCA_049590315.1 Occallatibacter sp.
ACACCTACGTCCTCGACAAAGTCATCGCCATCGATTTCTTCGCGCAATTTAACAAGCATGATCTGCTCGATGGCCCCACCGCCATGCGTTACCGCCGCGCCGTTCTCGAACCCGGCGCCAACAAGCCCGCCGCAGCACTGGTGAAGGATTTCCTCGGTCGAGAGCAGAACATTGACGCTCTCAAGAGCTGGATGAATGAGGAATTCCAATCCCCGCCTGTCGCCAGCAAATAGCCACCCGATGCTTCAACCATGACCAACCACAACCGACGATGCCCATCCATCGCGCACTCTGCGATGGGTGGGATTGAACAAAACCCGGCCGTCCGAGCCCTTCGTCGCCCACGGGCATTCCGTCCCACTTTTCCGCAAATCCCAATCCAGGCCGCACGCAGTACAATTCATTGCGATGACTCCCAAATCTGAAACAGCTCCTGCTTCCACGCCCATCCTCAACGGCAAACCCGTCGGCCCCATCACCATGGCCATCGATATCGGTGGATCCGGCCTCAAAGCCATCCTTCTCGATGCAAAAGGCAGACCCGTCAGCGAGCGCCAGCGCGTCGTCACGCCTGACGTGCCCACGCCGGACGCGGTTCTCAAGGGCCTCGACGAGCTACGTAAGATGTTGCCCGGTTTCGATCGCGTCTCCGTCGGATTTCCCGGCGTCGTCAAACACGGCTGCACCTATCTCGCTTTCAACCTCCATCCGCTCTGGGCAGCCGGCTACCCGCTCCAGGCCGAGCTCGAAAAGCGCTGGAAGAAATCTGCGCGCGTTGGCAATGACGCCGATGTCGCCGGCTACGGTGCCATCAAAGGCCACGGCGTCGAGCTGGTCCTCACCCTCGGCACCGGCATGGGCGCGGCCCTCTTCACCAGCGGCCATCTCTGCCCAGGCCTTGAACTCGCCCATCACATCTGGCGCAAAAAAGGCATGACCTACGAGGACTACCTCGGCCGCCGCGGTCTCGATAAGCACGGCAAGAAGGAGTGGAACAAGCTCCTCCAGGAAGCCATCAAGTCCACCGAAGCCCTCTTCAATTGGGATCATCTTTACATTGGCGGCGGCAACACCAAGAAAATCGACTTCGACCCGCCCAAAAACGTAGAGATAATCTCCAACGAAACTGGCTTACTCGGCGGCGTCTACCTCTGGAAAGACCAGGCCTGATCGGGCACGGGCTTCCAGCGCCCTCATCTCGGCAGACCGGCTGGGTGCCCCATCCATCGCGCATTTGCGATGGGTGGGAAGCAGTCCTCCTATTCCAAACTCGCTCCCCGCTATCCCCTCAAACAGACCCGGCAACTCGTTGCACCTTACTCTTCACCTTGGCGCGCAACCGTTTCACTTCTTCCGCTGCCTTCATGATCTCCGTATCCTGGACCACAGGAATCGCCGCCATCGTAGATCGAAACGCCCCGGCCACGTCAGCGTCGTCTAAGGTGTAGATCCTCTCCCTCAACACACTCATAGCCGTGATGTACTCGTTAATCAACTCTTGGTCCTTGTCGTCGAAATGCAGAGAGTGCGAGAGGAAATAGGTATTCACCTCGCGCAGCTTCTTAAACAGATTTGGATTGGTTTCGCTATGTTCGCGCAGATCCAGATTGATCTGCTCCAGCATTTGCCAGAGGCCTTCGTACGCTTCCCGCCGGCCCGCCGCGTTCGCTGCGCGGTTCGGATTCAGGTTCTGCTTCCTCCACTGATAAAAACCCAGCAACGCAACAGCAATCGTTCCAATCAGCGCGAGGTATGGCGTCAACGATTGCAGCGTCATGTCATCTGGAGCTTACTACTCCCATTACCTTTTTGTTTTGGTTTTCGAAGTCCATTCTGTAGTGTGGGTTACCCAGCACGCCCATACTGGAGCAATTGAGTACCCCATACGCATTGCTCGTCAGACCGGAAAAATTGCGGTAACCGTCCAAACGTAACACCCCGCGGTAATTTCAGCAAAGTGTTACTTTCTCCCGTTTCTATACGTACTCTATTGCTGCCTCCGCAAACTATTGATTGCCCCCCTCCAGACAACTTAATTGAGACAATGAGGCTGTTCTTCCCAACCTACTTGGTTCACCTGCGGGTTCGAAACATGATAGAGCGCAAAGCCATCAAGACCCGCAGGTGAACTGGAATTGAGGACACCTTGGCCACTAGAGGGCAATACCTTGGTTTCTTGAAGCCCGGTGCACCCGCACCGATCGCAGTTCAACTTCCCGATCAGGAATCCGTGCTGGACAGCACGAGATCCGTTCCCCATTCGGAATCCACCAGCAACTCATCCAACGAAGACCTGGGATTCGCATTTTGTAAAGTGCCGCGCCTTACTTTCGCGGAACGTTTCCCTCGCCTTACCATTGCCATGATCAGCGTCGCTCTCCTGCTTGTCTCAGCGAACCTTGAGATCGATTGCCTTCGTGGTGCCGGATTCCACTGGAACTAATACAGTCCACGATCACCACCGGAATCTCGTTGAAGTAACTCTGTACTCGGCCACGAGCGCTTAAACTGCGCTCACATTCCTCATCTCGTCTGAAATCACAGTGGCCGAGTCTCCGTTCCTGATTGTCGTCTTGCACGCGCAGGAAGCGCGTGAGTCGGCGAAACTGCGCGGCCCGCGTTCAACCTTTATCAGGTGGCTTCAGCCCCAGTTCCCGCATCGCGATCTGCAAATCCGCCCACGCTTCCTTCTTCTGTCGCGGATCCCGCAGCAGATACGCCGGGTGATAGGTAACAATCAGCTGCATCCCACGGAAAGCATGAACGCGTCCGCGCAACCCCGCCAGCGGCTGCCTCTGCCCCAGCAGATAAGTAGCTGCCGTAGCTCCCAGCGCCACCAGCACTTGCGGTCGCACCACGTCAATCTGCCGAAAGAGAAACGGCGAGCACGTGTTCCCCTCTTCAGGCTCGGGAGTTCGGTTGCCCGGCGGCCTGCACTTCACTACGTTGGCGATGTAGACTTCCTCGCGCTTCAGACCCATAGCCGTAATCATGTTGTTCAGCAGCTGCCCCGCGCGTCCCACAAACGGAATCCCTTGCGCGTCCTCATCCGCCCCCGGTCCTTCGCCCACAAACATCAGCCGCGCAGCAGGATCACCGTCGCCGAACACCAGCTTGTTACGTCCCTTGTGAAGCGCGCATCGTGTGCAGTCGCCAATATCGTCGCGAATCAGTTGAAGAGCAGCGGCTCGATCTGCGGGAGGAATAATCTCCAAAGCCTGTGCGGGTGCGGGAAAGCTCTTGCGTGCCGGAATTGGATGCTCCTCATAGGACGTTGCGGATGGAACTTCAGTCAGCAACGCGACCGCCTGCGTTGGGCCAGTCTCAACCCGCGCGGCCTGCAATTGCTCTTCTTGTTCTGCCACGAGCGCCGGGTCCACAGCACGGCGGTAGAACTCCGTCAGGCCTAGGTCGCGATAGAAGCGCACGCGCTCGACCAATGCTTCACGAGTTGCTTGGTCCAGCGGACGCGTCAACGCTGTCACTCCACAATCAGTTGCCGACGAGCGGCAGCAATTGGTGAATCGGAGCCGCTCAGAATCTGTTCCTGGCTCGATCTTCCAGGATTCCCATTCCCCTCTACATGCTCATCAAACTCCAGCACCATCGATCGAGGCCGACGCAACGTGAGAATCTCATCGAGGATGCGGTCCGCAAGCTTGCGCTTCGCCATCACCGGCAGCTCAATCGCAGTCGACGTAGTAAGAAATGTTGCCGCATTCACATCCGCATCGATGCCCACGCCTTCCCCAGCGACATTGTTCACTACAATAGCGTCCGCGCCCTTCTTCAGCAGTTTCGCCCGTCCATTTTCCAGCGTGTTCTCCGTCTCGGCGGCGAAGCCGACAATCAACTGACCCGGCCGGCGGCGCCTCGCCACTTCGGCCAGGATATCTTCAGTCGGTGCAAGCTCCAGCGTCATCGGCCCAGTGCGCTTCAATTTCTGTGAAGACACATTCACCGGCCGATAGTCGGCCACGGCCGCCGCCTTGATCACTAGAGTAGCCTCCGTCATGCGTTCCAGCACAGCCTCCCGCATCTGGTCTGCAGTGGTTATCTTCACCACTTCGCAGTGTGCCGGCGGATGAAGCGACGAAGGCCCGCTCACAACAATGACCTTCGCACCGCGGCTCTGTGCCGCCTCAGCCAGCGCGTAACCCATCTTGCCGCTCGACCGGTTACCCAGGTAGCGCACCGGGTCCAGGGCCTCACGCGTGCCCCCTGCCGTCACCAGCACAATCTCGCCTGCCAGGTCGTGACGACGCCCCATCGCATTCAGCACCGCATCGGCAATCGCCTCAGGCTCAGCCATTCGCCCAGCGCCCACCATGCCGCACGCCAGATCACCTGTCCCGGGTTCCACCACACGCACCCCTCGCTGGCGCAAAATCTCAAGGTTTGCCTGCGTCGCCGCATGCTCCCACATATTCACGTTCATGGCCGGGGCCACCAGCACCGGCGCCTGGGTGGCCAAATACATAGTGGTTAGAAAATCGTCCGCAATGCCATGTGCGAACTTGGCCAGAATGTTCGCTGTAGCCGGAGCCACAACCAATGCATCCGCCCACTGCGCCTCGGCTATATGCTCGATGCCATTCTGGTCCCCGCTGTATTCGGCCGAATCACCAGCCCCTTCATCCCACAGGCTGGTGATGACCTTGTGCCCCGAAAGCGAAGCAAATGTCAGCGGCTGCACAAAGCGGCCCGCCGCGGCGGTCATAACCACATGAACCTCAAGCGCCTGGCGCTGCAACGCGCGCACAAGTTCCGCCGCCTTGTACGCGGCAATTCCGCCGGCGACTCCTACGGTGACTCGCATAGATCGATTGTAGAACGTTTCGATTGTGAAACGCGCGCGATAGGATGGGGAAGATTGACGCGAAATCTAACTCAGCAGAATCGGAACAGCCGGACCTTCCACTAACGGCTTCACCACCTCAGCGGCAGTCTTGACGTAGGAGATCTTTCCGGCGTTGATTTCTTCTTGCGCGATGCGGCAGGCCTTGGTCGACTGGCTGGCAATCAGCGCATGGGAGCCACTCTGCAACTGGCGCGCGCGGCGGGCTGCGACCAGAACCTTGCGGTAATTCGAATCGAAGCTGGTCTCAATCGTCATCTCTATCCTCTCCATCGTCGTTGGTGTCTTCATCCGAGTCGTCCCCATCGGAATTCTCGTTGAAGTCAAAATGCTGCTGATCCGAAGAGCCAGGAATTCCAAAGGCCTCCAGCACAGGTTTGAGCCGCTCCTGCGAATTGGATTGCAGGCATGCTGCGGCCACCTCCAACACTCTTCGGGACCGGTAAGCGATCACCTCGCCATTGCGGTAAAACCGCTCGGCGAGCACAATGGCCTCCAATTGAGCCACCGCGCGGTCCAGAATGTCGTTGACCAAAATATAATCGTACTCGCGATAATTCTCAATCTCCCGCCTCGCCGCATTGAGCCGCCGGAAGACTTCCTCCTCATCCACAACACCCTCGGCGCGGCTGCGATTGCGCAGGCGGGTGCGCAGGGCCCTGGGATTGGGCGGCATGACGAAGATACTCACGGCCTCAGGCATTTTGCCGCGCACTTGCGCGGCGCCTTGAACGTCGATGTCCAGAATCAGGTCGTGACCGGCGGCGCGGGCATCCTCAAGCGACTGGCGTGCGGTGCCATAGAAATCTTTGCCGAAGACCTCGGCATGCTCGAGGAAGACCCCTGCGTCGATCATCCGCTGAAACTCTTCGCGGGTAGTGAAGTTGTATTCGCGTCCGTGCTGCTCAGAACCGCGAGGCGCGCGCGTTGTCCATGAAATGGCAAACTCCACGCCACCGACCTGTTTGCGCAACTCACTTACCAACGTGCTCTTGCCCGAGCCGGAGGGCGCCGAAATTATGAATAGAATTCCCGCCACGTGCCACGATCCTTCAATCAGGTATCAGTACAGTCCACTGCCCACGGTTCACTGCCTTCATTCCACGTTCTGAATCTGTTCGCGTGCCTTTTCAATCTCGGCCTTCATGGCCAATCCCAACTCGGTGACGCGAGTCCCCTTGCCGCCCAGGCCCCCGGTCTTCGACAGCAGCGTGTTGGCCTCACGGTTCATCTCCTGCAGAAGAAAATCAAGTTTCTTGCCCACTTCCCCGCTCGCCGCAAGCAACTCCCTGAAGTGGCCGATATGAGTATGCATCCGTGCTATTTCCTCAGAGATATCGCTGCGCTCAACCAGCACGGCCACTTCCTCAAGCAGTCTCTGGCGATTGAACTCCGGGCCGGTGGCCGCCTGCAGCCGCTGTGTCAGCCTCTCTTCGTAGCGCTGCTCAATCTCAGGCCGCAGCACGGCAACGCCCTCCACTGCATCGGTAAGTCGGTCAAGCGTTCCGTGCAGAATCGCCTCCAGGGCCTCGCCCTCGCGCGCGCGCATGGCATTCAACTGCCCTAGGAGCGGCACAATCTCCTGCTGCACACTTGCCACCAGAGCAGTCAGATCGTCATCGCCGTTCCCTCGATTTTCATTCTGCAGCGCACCCGGGAGACGCAGAATCGCATTCAGGTCCGGTTCACCCGCCAGCCCGAATTCGTCTCGAGCGGCGGCAAAGGCAGCAACAAACCCGGCCACCAATTCGCGATTGTAGCCCGCCTTTTGCTGGCTGGTCCGGTCAAGCGAGAGTGTCAAGTCCACGTGCCCGCGGACCACGTTATCCTTGAGGGCCTTGCGCAATTCCATCTCCAGCGCATCCAACCCGGACGGCAGGCGCAACTGCACATCGAGAAAGCGGTGATTGACGCTCTTGACGCTCAGCGTGTAACTGAACCGGTCGCTCGCTCCATCAGGACCGCCATCCTGCACGCGAACCTGAACCCGCGCAAACCCAGTCATCGAATTGATCGGCATTTCGTGCTACTCCTCAGGCCCGTTGGCAAGGGCAGGCGCTAACTCAAGACGGTCAGGGGTTTGTGTCTCGGGCATATCCATGAATTGCAATTGATACAGCCGCAGATAGGTGGATGAAGAAACCAACAGCTCCTCGTGAGTGCCGATCGCAGTGATGCGGCCATCCTCAAGAACGGCAATTCGGTTGGCGCGACGAATGGTTCCAAGCCGGTGCGCAATCACTAGTACCGTACGCCCTTCCATCAGGTTGCTCAGCGCCGCCTGCACCAGCGATTCGCTTTCCGCATCGAGAGCCGAAGTCGCCTCATCCAGAATCAGAATCGGCGCATCCTTCAGAATGGCGCGTGCAATTGCCAGGCGCTGGCGTTCGCCGCCGGAGAGCCGGAAGCCCTTTTCGCCAACTACCGTGCCATAGCCTTGCGGCATGCGCAAGATAAAGTCGTGAGCTAGCGCGTTCTTTGCTGCCTTCTGCACCAGTTCAAGCTTCACATCAGGCTGACCATAGGCAATGTTGTTGCGCACCGTATCGTTGAAGAGAATCGTCTCCTGCGTAACCTGCGCAACCTGGCGGCGCAGCGAAGCAAGCGTGCACTCGCGAATATCGTGGCCATCAATCAGAATGCGACCCGAGGTCACGTCGAAGAATCGCGGAATCAGGTTGACCAGCGTTGACTTGCCGGCTCCGCTGGGGCCGACGAGGGCCAGCACCTCGCCCGCCCGCATTTCCAGATCGACGTTGTGCAGGATCTGATGTTCGCCTTCTTCAGTCGAGTAAGAGAAACCTACGTCTTCAAACTTCACCGTCTGCTGGAATTTCTTCAATGAAACCGCATGGTGCTGTTCTTTCACATCGTCTTCCGTATCAAAGAAGGCGAAAATGGAGGATGAAGCGCCCATGGCCTGTTGGAAGCTGTTGTAAAAGTAAGCGAATTTCCTGACCGGGTCGTAGAGCTTGAAGAGGAGGATGATGAAGGCGCCGAAGATGCCTAGCGTCATTCGGCCGTGGAGGATTTCATTGCGTCCGATATAGAGGAAACCGGCAATGGCGATCGCTCCCAATGTATCCATCAACGGCGAGCTGATGGACTGAATGCGGACGCTGCGCAGGTTGGCGCGGAACAAGCGGCCGGCGGCCTTCTTGAAACGCAAGACCTCCCACAGCTCCGTGCTGAAGGCCTTCACGATGCGATTGCCGGTCACGGTCTCATGAAGAATAGTCTGAATTTCGGCCAGCTTGTCCTGCCCAGTGCGGGTTCGAGTACGAACTTCCCTGCCGATCTTACGCGATGACGTAATGACCACAGGAACAAACAACAGCAGCGCCCAACTCAGTTGTCCACCGAGCTTGATCACCAGCACCAGTCCGACAACGAAAGTGAAGAACTGCTGCAGAAATTCACCGATGACGGAACTCACCGCGGATTGCACTTTTTCCACGTCGTTGATGAGCGTGGAAAGAATGGTGCCCGTGGCGTGCTTGTGAAAGAAACTGGATGATCGCCGAAGCGTCGCTTCGTAGAGGTGGTTCCTCAGGTCAGTAATCAGCCCGAAGCCGGCATAGTTCACCAGGTAGGTGCCGAGATAGTCGCACAGCCCCTTGGCCAATGTGGAAATCACAAGCGCGAACGCCACAACATTCCAGGCATTGTGCATGTGCAGGAAATGCGGGACCAGGATTCTCAGATCGAAGTGCCACGGCGTTTTGGGCAGACCCAAAAGGATGGGACCTTCGGGTGCGTCGGGCTTTAGAACTTGATCATATATGGGCTGAAAGAGAAGTGTGCGAAACGTGTCCAGCACGCCGACCATGGCCAGCAGCAGCACCCCCGGCAACCACTGAAACCAGAAGGGCAGCCCGTAGCGCACGAGGCGAAGGAAATTCTTCATGCTGATCCGCCCGCCTGCTGCCAGTTTCCTTGGGCTATCATCCGCCGCTTTCTGGTGCGCAACTCCATCCAAGTATTGTATCCGGCAAACGCACGGCGAGCTCCTTTTGCCGCGATGCGCAGACTCAATACGCCTTCAAGTCGGTAATCGCCTTAAGGATGGTCTCCGGCTGCGGCAATGTCGCGTCCTCAAGAACCGGCTGGTAAGCGACAAAAGTATCCAATGACCCGATCCGGCGAACCGGGGCATCCAGAGAGTCGAAAAGCTCGTCTGCAATGCGCGCTGCGATCTCCGCGCCATAGCCCCAGCTCAGCATGTCCTCATGCGCCACAATCACGCGGCTGGTCTTGCGAATCGAGGTGGCGATGGCCTCCCAGTCGTATGGGTTCAGCGTGCGCAGATCGAGCACCTCAACTTCAATACCTTGGCGATGAGCCTGTTGCGCAGCCTGCAATGCTCTGGGCACAACTGCGCCGTATGTAACCAGTGTGATGTGCGTTCCAGGACGGACAATCTTTGCCTTGCCGAATGGAATTGCAAAATCCGGTCCCGGATAAGGTGCGCGGCCATAGGTCTCGCGATAAAGCCGCTTATGCTCAAGAAACAGCACCGGGTCGTCGCAGCGGATGGCGGTGCGTAGCAGGCCGTTCGCATCCAGCGCGTTCGATGGAAACACGACCCGTAAGCCGGGAATGTGCGTAAAAATGCTCTCTCCCGATTGCGAATGGTAAATGGCGCCGCCGGTCAGGTAGCCGCCAATCGCCACCCGAATCACAACCGGGGATGCCCATACGCCGTTTGAGCGCCAGCGCATGAGCGCCAGCTCATTGTGGATCTGATGCATAGCTGGCCAAATGTAATCGAAGAACTGGACCTCCACCACCGGCTTCATGCCGCGCGTGGCGTAGCCAATTGCCCGGCCCACAATGTTCGCTTCCGCCAGCGGTGAGTTGAAGACCCGCTCCGAACCAAATTCGGTTTGCAAGCCTGCGGTAAGCTTGAAGACCCCGCCCTTACCTTTGACTTCGGCCAGCGCGGCCTCGCGGCTGGCATCCGCCACGTCTTCGCCATACACCACAATGCGCGAGTCCCGGCGCATTTCGTCGTGCAGGCAGGCATTGATAAGGTCCGCCATCGTGCGCGGATCGCTCCCCTTCGAGCCTCCGGCCTTCCCTCCGCCTGGAGAGCCCGGTGCAAGCGCCTGCTCGGGGGCAAAGGCTGAGGTGGTTGGGTCAAGGTCTTCGGAATAAACATGCTCTGGAATGCTGGCAACCGTGGGCAACGGAGCTTCTAAGGCTCGATCTGCGGCCTCGGCCGCTTCCCGGTCAAGTTGCTGCTCCAGTTCGTTGATCAGATCCGCCGTGAGAATCCCCTCGCGCAGCAGACGCATCTGCATTTTCGCCAGCGGATCACGCAGTGCGTCAGCCTCGCGTTCGGCCGTCGAGCGATAAAGCTTGTCATCGTCTGACAATGAGTGTGAGTAAGGGCGCACCACGTGCCCGTGTACAAAAGCAGGCCCGAGTCCCGCTCGGCAATGCGCTGCGGCAGCCTGGAAAGCAAGCAGGCATACCTCCGGATCGGTGCCGTCTACTTCTGCGAAATGGAAGTTGGGGAAGTTCGCCACAAGACGGGAGATGTTGCCGCCAGGTGTGTTCACTTCTACCGGCACGCTGATCGCATAGCCGTTATCTTCCACGCAGAAAATCACCGGGAGTTTCTGGTTCGAAGCGGTATTCATCGCCTCCCAAAACTCGCCTTGGGATGTGGAACCTTCACCGAGCGATGTGAAGGCAACCTCATCGCCATGAAACTCCACGTCCCGATAAGCGCGATAGTCGCCATCAGCTTTGGCTGCGGCCTCGGGATGCCGGCTGAAGTATCGTCCAGCCTCTGCGCAACCAACCGCATGAAGCAATTGCGTGGTTGTCGAAGATGACGTGCTGACAATGTGCAGCGGACGGCTGCTCCAGTGGGTCGGCATCTGCCGCCCCCCGCTCGCCGGATCGGTGGCCGCGCCCACGGCCTGCAACATCATTTCCGTTGGCGTGACGCCTAAAGCCAGGCAAAGTGCGCGGTCGCGGTAGTAGGGGAAAAACCAGTCATACCCAGGCCTGAGAGCCAAGGCCGCGCCCACTTGCAGCGCCTCGTGGCCGGCGGCCGAGATTTGGAAAAATATCTTCTGCTGTCTCTTGAGGAGAATTTCGCGGTCGTCTACACGGCGTGAGAGATACATCAACCTGTAGATCTCGATCATTCGCTGTGGGCTCAGGCCACCTGAGGCGGCAGCCGTCTCAGGCTCGCGAGCGCTGGAAACTGCCAGTTCCATTCCCGTCACTCCCAAAATCCAAATCCCTTAAAACCAGACCTGATTGTAACAACTCGGAGCGCTCCGGAACAGGAGGGCAGCCAGTGTGCGGCATCCGCTCCGGAAACCGGGAACCTCGAGATCATTGCATCATGGGAACGGGTGGAGGCTGGTAGACAGGAGTCGACGTAACCGGGGTACTCATCTTTTCCTTCACGCTGCGCGCCAGCTTCTCAATCGCCGCCAGCTTGCGCATTTGATCCGTAGTTAGAGATTCGGGATTGGCGCTGATTTCCGCATTCAGTTCGTTGGCCAGTTTGAGCAGTTTGTCAGTGTCGGAAACAAGCGCCTTTTGCCGCATGACGTTCAGTGCCCGCATTCGTCTTGCGGGTTCAACTGGATCACCATTGCCAGTGTCGTCCAGAACGCCGCCCACGCGCCGGCCCATCGGTTGAGAAAACGGCCCCTGTTGAGACGCGGATCCTACCTGCGTCGCACCGGATTTCACCAGCATCAACAGCAGTACCAGTGCCAGGCCCGAGCCAAGGCCCGCCGGCCAGCTCTTCCCAAGTTTTAACAAGACATGCCGTAGCTCACTCATAGCGGACCGTCCTCAATCCGGGTCTCATGTTCGGCTTAAGAGCCAAACTTGCTGCGCTCGCTTTCATTCCCTAGCCAGGACCCACCGTAAGCCTCATCCTTTCCTTCACGTCGTGAGCCAGTTTCTCAATTTCGTCGGCCTTTCGGATCACGTTCAGCGAAAGCGTATCTTTGCTCGTCTTGTCCACTTCCAACTTCAGATCCGTGGCCAGTTTGAGCAGCTTTGCGGTGTCGTCGGCAAACTGTTTCTTGCGTGCGGCGTTGGCCGCCTCGGGGTCCTTCGCTTTGGCATCCTGGCCATCGGTCTGATTTTGCGCACTTGCAACGGGTACGGGTGTGGCTTCGGGCGAGTAACGATAACCCGGATCACTCATCTGCACTCCCTCGCCAACCAGCGGCACAAGGGCAATGGTGGTCATTCCCGCAATGATCCCGATCCACAGCGCCCGCGCCTGCAGTGAGCGCCGCGTTCGGGCTCCTTGTTCTTGCCTCAGGTTCATTCGGGTCACCTCCTGCCTCAAGCCTGGGCTGCACCGGGAACAACGGTTTGAACACCCGAACTGAAACGGAAAAGCAACCCGAGGCATCCTGCGGTCAGTCTAGTCTAGTAATCGGGAGAATGGCATGCTTCGTTGTCACGTTCCTGTAATTTTGTTGGCGGTCAGAACGGGCTTGTTTGCAGAAGGCCGGTTCCTTGGAAAGGTCTTGGACGAGTGGATCGCCGATGCCCAGGAATTCGTCCATAGCAGGCTTCCTCACATCATCCTGGTCGCGATCATCGCCTTTATTCTCAACCGTTTGTTGCAAGCGGGCACGGCCAGAATGGTTCGCATTGCCGAAAGGCATGCCGCAGCCGGCCGAAGTCGCGTTGCGCAAGTCAGAACCCTGGCCAGCGTCATACGCGCCACCGGGATCGCCCTCATAGCCGCCATTGCCACTCTACAGGTAATGGCGGCATTTGGCGTCAATCTCGCTCCCCTGCTGGCCTCCGCCGGAGTAGCCGGTGTAGCCATCGGCCTGGCTGCTCAGAGCATTGTCAAAGACATGCTCAATGGCATCATCATCCTCATCGAGGATCAGTTTGACGTGGGAGATACCGTAAGGCTTGCCGGTGTCTCCGGAGTCGTAGAGTCAATGACACTGCGCAAAACCACGGTCCGCGACGGAGACGGAACTCTCTACGTCATTCCCAACTCACAAATCACAACTGTAGCCAACCTGAGCGTCGACTACTCCGTCGCCACCATCAACGTCAGTGTCGATTTCTCAGCCAATCCGGATAAGGTACAGGAGCTACTAACAACGATTGCCACCGAAGTGCGAAACAGCCCGGATTTCAAGAACATGTTCCTGGCCGATCCACAGATTCTCGGGGTTGACTCAATGAGAGGCTCGCAACTCATCTTCCCTGTCGTCTTCAAGACCAGGGCGACGCAACAGTACGGCCCCATCCGCGAGTTTCAACGACGTGTGCGCCTCGCTCTGGAAGAAAACCATATGCTCCCCGGCGATCCCAACAGGGTCTTCAATTCATTTCTTGAAACTGCACCGGCGACCACGCCGGCATCGGGTGTTTCTAAAAACGAACACGAACCACCAACCGCTCACGACCCAACCACCATCAAGCCGGAGGAAACCAATCCCTTCAGCGGCGAAGAGCATTGACCTGTCAGGAAGCGCTTGATTGCCTCGGTTCAAGCGCTTCCCGCAAAGCCTCGACGTCGGCAACGGCTGGCAGACACATGCGTCCACGGCAAACCAGCGCAAAAGCTTCCGCTCCGCTCGGCGCCGGAACGCTAAGTTGGTTGTCAGTGAGCAGCGTTTCGGCCAGCACCTCGGGAATCCCCCCAGCGACAAGCCGCGAAGAATCGATCCGAATCACAATCTTGTTGATCGCGAAACGGGCTAGGGCAGCGTCCTCAAGCGCATCAGCTTCCAGCCCCGAACCCACAATGACGACCTGCATCGGATCAGACAGCAGACGCTCCAGCGCCAACCCATAGCTGCCCGCGTACAGCCCAAAGTGCTCCACAATCCCTGCAAACGAGGCGAGTGTCTTCTCCGCAATCTCTCGATAATCGCCCCGCCCGCTCAGAGCTTCGAGACGCAACAACGCCGAAGCCGCAGTGGGGTTTCCTGCAGGAGTCGGTGCATCCTGCAGGGGCTTGCGGCGCGCGCCTAAAGCCCCGAGCGGTGTAACTCCGGCAGCCGGCTCAGCCGTATCGTAGAACCCTCCCGCAACGCGATCGCAAAAGCGATCAATCATGGCGTCAGCGAGCTTGACGGCCGCGCGGTAATACTTCATCTCCCCTCTCGCCATCCACCCATCGATCAGCGCGTGAACCGCGAAAGCGTAATCGTCCAGCGTACCCGCAACCTCATCCGCCGACTCTACTCCACCGCACGCAAAATCTTCCGCATACGCAATCACGTGGTTGAGTTCGCTGGCTCCGTCCCACGCCTCGGTCATCAGCCGATCCAGTGTCAGCAGCGCAAACTCACGCGCCGAGTCCATATGCAGCAGCCGCGCCGCTTCAAGATAGGCCGTCACAGCCATGGCATTCCAGCCGGTGTAAATGGTTCGGTCGATGAATGGCGTGGGCCTTTGCCGCCGGGCCGCCAGCAGCTTCATCCGCGCTGACTCAAGCAGCGCGCGAACCTGATCCTCTGTTTTCCCTGTCGCTGCCGCGACCTCGGCCACACCCTGCTTCACATGCAATACGTTCTTGGCAGGGTTGTGATGCATATCGCCCAGCTCGCCAATGTCCCAATAGCGTGCTGCAACCGCCAGCTCGTCCGGTTCCAGCACACCGCGCGCCTCATCCAGTGTCCATGTGAAGTAATCGCCATCATCGTCCAGATTGATATCCGCATCCTGCGATGCGAAGAAGCCTCCGCGCTCGCGATCCGTCATCGTCGAGTCCAACCACGCCACAATCTCCAATGCGGTCTGCTTCAACTCTTCACGAGCAAAACTCTGGTAGCCGTGTACGTAGTTCCGCAGCAGCTCCGTGTTGTCGTAGAGCATCTTCTCGAAGTGAGGAACCACCCAGCGCTCGTTTACGCTGTAGCGGTGGAATCCTCCGGCCAATTGGTCGTAGACGCCGCCGCGCGCCATCATTTCCAGCGTCTTCAAAAACGCCTCGCCCGCCCGCTCGTTCCCGCGATTCATTGCCACTTCCAGCAGCAGGTCCAGCACCGACGGATGAGGAAACTTGGGTTGCGAACCAAAGCCTCCATTGCGCGCATCAAACTGCGCCAGAGCCGACTCGGCAATCTTGTCAACAAGTGCAAGCGTCAGCTCACCGCCACCGCCGGAGAAGTTTTCGTTGTGCTCAATGGCAGCCATTACGCTGCCTGCCGATTCCAGCGCTTCCTCGCGGCGTTCGCGCCACACCTGCGCCATCGTCAGCAGCACACGTCCAAACCCAGGCCGCCCGTACCGCTCATCGCGCGGGAAGTATGTGCCCCCGAAGTACGGCCTACCATCTGGAGTGAGAAACGCAGTCAGCGGCCAGCCCCCCTGTCCGCTAATAGCGGAGACTGCAGCCTGATAGCGCGCATCCACATCCGGCCGCTCATCCCGATCCACCTTCATGGCCACAAAATGCTCGTTGATGATCGCAGCCATCTCTGGATCTTCGTACGATTCGCGATCCATCACGTGGCACCAGTGGCACCACACGGCCCCAATGTCCAGCAGGATGGGTTTGTCTTCAGATCGGGCCTTGGCGAATGCTCCTTCACCCCAGGCATGCCAACGAACAGGCTGATGTCGAGCCGAGCGCAGATACGACGAAGCCGCCTCTTCCAGAAGATTCGTGGCGGCCGTCGTTGGGGAAGCGTCCTCGTCCATAAGCTAAGAATATATGCGTCGGCCGCACCATCCATCGCGCAATTTCGTTGCCCGATGGATGGAAGCATGAAGCCAGTGCGAGCCTCCCGCGAGCGTCTGCCGCACCGCAGGTGCCTAGCTCTTCGCTAGCTCCGCCTCAATGGCCGCAACCAGAACCGGTTCATCCGGCGCTGTGTCCGGCGTAAACCGCTTCACCACTTCACCGTCCCGGCTGATCACGAACTTCTCGAAGTTCCACATAATCTCCGGCTCAGGATTGGCGTCAATTCCGTAGCCCTTCAGCTTCTGACGAAACGGAACTTCTGCCAGACTTGTCGCTGTGGGCTGCGCCGCAATCAATGCGGCATACAGCGGATGCTTGTGCTCGCCAACCACTGTGATCTTGTCGAAAAGCGGAAACTTCACGCCGAAATTTAAAGTGCAGAACGACTGAATCTCATCGTTGGTACCCGGCTCCTGCGACTTGAAATCGTTGGCTGGGAACCCTGCAATCACCAGACCCTGGCCCTTGTATTGCTCGTAGAGATTCTCCAGGCCCTCGTACTGCGGCGTGAGCCCGCACTTTGATGCAACGTTGACGGCCAGCACAACCTTGCCCTTGAACTCGGCCAGCGATGTGTCTTCGCCGGTAATCTTCTTCACTGGTATGTCATAGATCGATGCGCTCATGATAACTGCTCCTTTGGGAATGTGAGTGGGATGTTAGCGGCTGCCGATTCCAGCCGGAAATAGATCGCTGTGAGTTATGCCAGCAGTTGCTTGGCCACCTTCACGTATAACTCAACCGCCTCAAGTAGCTCTTTCTTGGCCAGCTTTTCGAAAGGTGTATGCGCCACGTGGATAGACCCCGGACCAAGCAGCAGCGGCTCGCCCCAGTTGCTCAGATGCGGAATGTCGGTAGAGAACTTCGCAATCATCGTAGGCAGGCCTTCAATGGCGCGCATGCGTATAAAAGGACTATCCAACGTGAACTCCACTTCTGCCAGCCCTGCTGCAGCCTGCTGCAGCGCAACCCGCACCGGGGCCGAACTCGTCACCGTGCGCACCAGCACCTGCGCCTCGGCCTTGTCTGCGATGACGTTAGGCGCATGGCCGCCTTGGATCTGTCCGATGTTAATCGTGCTTGGGCCCACATCTTCAAGAACCGGCAGCGGAAGCGACAGCACTCTCGACAGCACTTCAACCAGCTTGTGCACGGCGCTGTCGCCCAGTTCTGGATAAGCCGAGTGAGCCATCTTCCCCGAGCATTTGAAGGCCGCCCGCAGAGCGCCCTTTGAAGCCAGCGCAAGACGATTATCCGTGGGCTCCCCGTTGATCAAAAATCGGCTGCCTTTCGGCTTCAGGTTAGCCACCTGCGCGCCGGCAGAGTCGCGCTCTTCGCCTGAAACAAACAGCAGACCGATCCGAAATCCCTCCGCGCGGAGAGCTTCGCCCGCCGCAACCTGGGCAGCGATAATTCCTTTCGCGTCTGACACTCCGCGGCCGTACAAAAATTCGTCATCCTCGGTCGGCGGAATGTACGGCGGAACGGTATCCATGTGCGTGGAAAAGACTAGATCAGGCGTCTCGCCCGGCCCGCCTGCATATACATTCCACCGTGGTCCGAAGGCAGCGCTTTCAGCCGGCTGCGGCACGGCGGTCTTCTCCACTTCCCAGCCCCGCCCGCTAAGAAAATCTGCCAGAAAATCGCCTACAGCGCCTTCGTGGTACGTGGTGGAATCAATCTGGCACAACTCGCGGGTAAATCGGATGGGATCGAGCGTATTGCCAGGATTACTAGATAGATGGCCGTTCATGATGCTGCCAGAATACCTTATGGGCTCCCACTGCTTCTTGCTTGCGTCGCGTTGCTCAAGAGTAAATGGGGCCTCCCCTTTGCAATCGCTCTACGAAAAATGCCCCGAATCTTTTCTCCGTACCACCAGCGGGGTATTACGAATATTTTCCGCACAAGCGTAGAATGGTGAGTGGGATGTCCGCTACAATTACTCCCGTTCAAGCCTCTTCGAGTTCACGGAACCCGCCCCTGGGACCGTCGATATTGAAGAGCCTGACTCTGGCTGGGCCTGCGGGCCGGTTGGAGGCGCTTTTGAACGAAGGCGCACCCGATGCGCCCTTTGCAGCGCTTGTCTGCCATCCTCACCCGCTGGGCGGCGGTTCCATGCACAACAAGGTGGTGTACGCGGCCATGAAGGCGATGAACGACCATGCCTGGGGTCTGGGTTGGCCGGTGTTGCGCTTCAATTTTCGCGGCACGGGCCTGAGCGAAGGAACTCACGATGGCGAAGCGGAAACCGGCGACGTGTTGGCTGCCTTGGAATGGCTTGAAAACGAATACAACCGCCCAATAGTCGCAGTTGGTTTCAGCTTTGGCTCCGTCATGGCACTTAGAGCCTGTTGCAGCCTGGGCAATTCTGGATCAAAGGCTCACTCAGACGTTCGAGCGCTAATTGCACTTGGCCTCCCTACCCAGGCAAACGGACGCAGCTACGATTTTTCATTCCTCGCTCATTGCAATCTTCCCAAGCTTTTCCTCAGTGGAGAC
>JBAWCO010000713.1:0-4898 GCA_049590315.1 Occallatibacter sp.
GGTCGCTGCCATACAGCACTCTCAGCAGCTCTACCAGAACCCCTTCGTCAACATGGCCTACACCTTCATAGAACCGTTGCCCGTCGGCATTATCATCACTCTCATCTCCGCCGCCATGCTCCGCCGCAAAGCCGCAGTCGAACCCACCACCGCCCCCGCAGTCAAGATCGCATAAATCAAGGGGCCGGGGTGCAATCCCCTGCCCTCCGTCATTTAAACTGTCAAACGATTCTCAAAGGAGGTTGCATGGCTTCAATCACTGGCTTTGGCGGTATATTCTTGCGAGCAGATGATCCAAAGGCTCTCTATCAATGGTATGAGCAGCATCTCGGTCTGGTGAAGGCCGGCGGATATTGGGAGTTTCCTGCCCCAACGCAAAGCCCTAAGGTTATCTTTGCCCTTTTCAAACAGGACAATGCATACTTCCCTCCGGCGCAGAAAGCAATGATGAATCTGCAGGTGGACGACCTGGACGGTGTGCTGGACCGTTTGATAAGCGAAGGTGTCACCGTCGATCCCAAACGCGAAAGCTATGACTTCGGAAAGTTTGGCTGGGTCACCGATCCGGAAGGTAATCGTGTCGAGCTTTGGCAGCCTGTCACAACTGAATGATGCCGAAGTCACCCGAGGTTGGTCCCCGTAGCCTGTCCTGTAGCCTGCAACTGGTCTTAGGCCACACAGGATGTGAAGAAACGCGAGTCGCGCGATTGTCGCAGATGCCGGTCGAGCGACAAGCCGGGTACCTTATGCCTCTCGGGGTCCCCGGCGCTTCATCGCCCCACCGACGAGTTCTTGTCGGTGGGATGATGAGACAGGGTCGTCGTCGCAGGGATAGTGGGGCTGCCGGGAGGGTTTAACTCACCCTTTCATCCTCTGAGGTCGGGTTGTACCTTATCGTCTGCTGGATTTCAGTGGGTTTCATCGACGTCCGGGACCGCCAGATGCTCGTTCTCGTGTGGGTCAGTCGGACCTCCCCCGTGCGGCAGGTAGATGTCGTCCTGGGCCAGCAACGCTTCATAGACCGGAGTGCGCCGCCAGTGTCGAGCCAGTGCGAATGCGCTCATGTTGGCGATCATTAAGGGAAGGACCAGGCCGTAGCCGCCTGTCATCTCAAAGATGATGAGAATCGATGTCATGGGAGCGCGGACAATTCCGGCAAAGACGGCTCCCATGCCGACCACGGCAAATGCCCCGATTGAGTCGGCCGAGTGTTGGAAGACAGTAACATCCAGATAGCCAACCGCCCCGCCCAGCATGCCTCCCATGAACAGCGAGGGCGCAAAGATGCCGCCCGAACCTCCGCTGGAGTAGGAACAGACGGTTGCCGCAAGTTTGAGTGCACAGAAGACGGCCATAGCGGTCACCGTCATCTTGCCTGTGAGCGCCAGCGTAAGTGTCTTATACGGGTCGCCGGCGATGCCGTTGAGGTGGAACAGTTCCAGCGCAACAACCGCCATACCGCCTGTCGCTGCGCCGCCGATGGCGGGTTGCACCCAGCGAGGCACACCCGTAAGCCCTCGGAACCAGAGGCGAAGTGCAAGCAGCGAGTCGGTGAAAGCGATCGAGACAATGGCCGCCAGCAGGCCCAGCAGCGCATACCACACCAGCGAGGAAGCATTGGTGAGCGTGTAATTGGCCTGCACGTGAAAAACGGGGTTGGACCCCAGAATCGAGTGTTCCACAACGGCAGCCAGCGCGGCAGCAACAATCACGCCGGAGAGCATCGTTTGGTCCAGATCGCCGATCAGCTCTTCAAGGGTGAATGTGACCGCGGCAATCGGAGCGTTGAAGGCAGCGGCGATACCTGCCGCCATGCCGACCGAAGCCATACGGCGCGAGTTCTTCGGACCAAGCCGGGCCACGCGAGCCAGCATGCTGCTCACACCAGCGCACACCTGCACCGTTGGCCCTTCAAGCCCCAGCGATGCGCCGGAACCGATTTGCAGAGCGCACAGCACAAACTTGCCGATGGTTTCGCGGACGGTGACCATACCGTACCGCAGCGTGTAGGCCACCTTCACCTGCGGAATGCCGCTGCCTGCTGCGGCGGGAGCAAAGTAAGTAAGGCCCACCCCGGCAACCAGGCCGCCGATGGTCGGGGAAAGAATCGTCCACCAAATCCAGCTATCGCCCGGAGTACTGTTGGCATGGTCAATCAGCAGAGATTCGAGCCCCATGATGCTCAAATGAAAAGCAACCGCGGCGAGCCCGCATAATCCGCCCGCCAGAATTGTCACCGCCAGCAGGCGCTGCTGTTCATTGGGCATGCGACGCAACAGCCATGCGTAGAAACGTGCATACAGCCCTTGGAGACCTACCCAATAACTGGGTCTCGGTTCTTCCTGGCTGCGAGGGACGGTCACAATGCCAGTATAGAGGCTGCGTGCTTTCCGCTCGTCGCCCCGGTTAGCTGCGAGGTGCTCAGAAGATCTCCATGCTGCTCAGCTTCGGGCGTCTACCTTGGTGACCACAGAAATCCATGGGACACCTCACTTGAATCGACCCAGAAACCCGTCACAACACCTCTGGCGTTAATTGCAGAGCTGACGGATTCCAACTCTGAGTCGAATTTGATGTCTACCATGTTCCCATCGGCGTGCCGAACGAAGGCGTGAGCATAATCGTTCGTATCGCCATACCACCCCACAGTGGTCCCTTCATTGTTTACTCCGTAGACCTGAACATTCTGAAGAGGGCCGTACGCGCCCTGATAAACGGCGAAAGTGCCGTCGGGTGCGCGCTGGTATCCGGCTTCAATATCGCAGTTACACTCAAATGAGTGTTCGGAAACCCAGGTTCCTGCGACGACCCCACGATCACTTATAGAGATGTTGTACAACAAGTTGCCAATGGCGCCAGGAACATCGAAAGTATCGAAATGCCCTCCGGGGCTCCGCATAAATCCATGGTTCAGCCCCGTCGAATCCGTAACGAACCCAGCGATCACCCCGAAATTATTGATGGAGAGCGGGTAGGTGCCATCCCCTTCCACGCCGATGTTTCCGGCAGAAGGGGCATCGAAAGACTCGAAGTGGCCATCGAGCCTCTGGAAAAAACCATGAGTGACTTCCTCGGAGTCGATCCACGTCCCTGTGATCACTCCAAAATCGTTAATACTCTGTACCTTGGTGCCATTAATCGCACCTGGAGCATCAATCGTCACCTCGACGCCGTTTGGATAACGCAAAAAACCATGAGAGACGTAGTGATTATCGAGGGCCCATCCGGCAATAATTCCAAAGTCATTGATGGCAACCGGCCATGTGAAGCCCACAATGGGGTCCGCTGCCGGCGCATCGAAGTCCACGAACTCGCCTCTGGGCGAACGGACAAATCCGCGTAGTCGGCCTTCCTGATCGGCCATGATTCCTGTCACCGCTCCCCACAGATTGATGCCCGTGGGCTCAGTGCCGAGCCCCCCCAGCGTGTACGCGTTGGGGTCATCAATCGTGGTCAGCGTCTGCGAGCCTGCATGCAATGTGAGAGCAATTGAAGCGAGTGATACCAGGCCGCCACGCAGGGCAGCCCTTTTCAGCCAAGGCATTTGAGTTTTCATATTGCCGTCTCCGACAAAAACTTGGTTCCGATTGCGGTTGATTTCGTATTGATGAACGGACATGAATTGGCAAGCATCCAGGTGCGAATCTGTATCCGGTCGACATGTGTGCTCCTTCGCCAGAATGCTGATTCGTATCCTGGTCGTGCACCAATCGAATGAGCAAAATCCCCCCACCGATTTGGTCAGGAAATCGCGCCTTCGGCTCACTACGGTTTTGTCGAGGATGTGCTGCCCGAACCCGCAGGCATGTCCATTCGGCGTGGTGACACACCTATCGGGGTAGATGCATGGATCAGCATCCCGAGATGTACGGCGTTATGATTTCCGACGATGTGCAGAGAGCGCAGGATTGCTGAGAGGTTACGTAAATGACAACCTTCCTCAAACGTCGGGTAGATGGTTATGCAGCGTCCTTTTCCTAATTCACTGTTATTTGCCTGATGGCAATCGCGGCAGTCTGAATTCCCGCCTTCAAAGCAACTGCCACATCGAGAATGGCTCCCGCACCAATGCAGGATGGATACACGTAAGCAGCCTTTGCACCACCGAACAGACCACTCTGACTGTATTATCGAAAATCCGCAGGTAACTCCTTTTTTGGCCGTGGCGGATTCATCAATGGGTGGGCAGGGTGGGCACTGGCGCGCAGTCTGGCCCGGTGCTCCATGTCTCGTCCGCCGCAGCGGAAGACATGGCAAGCACGATTCCGCCCTCAGCTCAGAAACTCGGCGCTTTGTATCAAGCGACGACTTAACAAAATGTAGAAGCATTCCGCCATGGACGCGCTTTGTATCGGGGCATGACTTCAGTCATGCCGAAACGATCCGAGAAACACGATTTTCACAAGGAACTTCAGAGACAGGACACCAGGCGCAACCATCTTGTGTCGTAATCACAAACTTATCCGTCGTTCGCCCTCAACTTCTGCGGCAATACTGCCGATTCTAGAACTGACAGGAGGTATGAACGTCGTGATCTCAAACTGGATACTGTCTTCCTGGAATAACTCCGGCTTTTCTGTCGTTTGCCTGATTTTGCTCCAACTCCTTGCCGCCGTCGCACTCATCCGCGTAAACGACTGGTACTGCCAAGCCCGAATACGGCAGACAGAAGCAAGCATCGCGGAACTGGAAGCTCTGTTCGCATTGGAAGATTGTCGTGGAAGCTTCTATCACCGGCCGTCGAGCCTGAGATAGGGCCTTGACCGAGCTGCCCGGTGCCCCATCTCTCATCCGCGGCGGCGGAAAACGTGCGAGGTACCACCTCGCCCTCCGCTCAGAGATTCCGCTTTGTATTGGGGCACGACTTATCGGCGGGCTGAAGCATTCCGCCATGGGCG
>JBAWCO010000714.1:0-10891 GCA_049590315.1 Occallatibacter sp.
GGGCGTAAGAGCGCCTCATTCAACCTATGAGTAATCGCGACGAGAGTATCTCCAATTCAGACTACGGCCGACTTCGTAACCTGATCTACGAGGAGTCCGGAATTGTCTTGAATCAGGAGAAAAAGACAATGCTGGAGCTTCGTATTAAGCGGCGATTGCGTAGCCTCAGCCTGGACTCATTTGGCCAATACTGCGAGTACCTTTTTGGCCGGCATAATCAGCAGGAAGAGGTTGTGCATCTACTGGATGTTGTTACGACCAATAAGACCGACTTCTTTCGAGAACCGGACCACTTTGAATATCTGGTCCAGAAGGCCGTCCCGGACCTTGTTGCACGTGACCAATTCGGAAAGAGCTTGTTGATTTGGAGTGCTGGCTGTTCAACCGGCGAAGAGCCCTACACCTTGGCGATGGTGCTCTCCGAGTATGGACTAAACCATCCGGGGTTTCGCTTCAGGATACTTGCCACTGATCTCTCAACAACAGTCCTCGCCAAAGCCAAACTGGGAATCTTCAGCAGCGAAGTGGTGCGTCCAGTCCCCAAGGATTTGCAAAAGAAGTACTTCATGCGCAGCCGCGATCCAGAGTCCCACACGATGCGTGTGGTTCCGGAACTCCGGCAACTCGTAGACTTTCGCCGTGTGAACTTCATGGATAGCGACTTCGGATTGTCCGAGAGAGCCGATGCGATATTTTGCCGAAATGTAATTATCTACTTCGATCGGAGCACCCAGGAGCAGATTCTACAAAAGCTGTCCCAGCACTTGATGCCGGGCGGGTATGCCTTCCTGGGGCACTCTGAAACGTTGCATGGTATGGACCTACCACTCGCGCCGGTCGCTCCGGCCCTCTATAGGAGAGTCGATGATCGACACTAAGTCTGAAATCGGGGACGTCTATTTGCAGCCGGGTGAATTGTTCCTAGCTCGGGAACCAACGATTATCCGGACAATTCTCGGCTCTTGCGTCGGCGCCACTTTCTGGAGTGCGCACCTCGGTATCGGCGCTCTTTTCCACGCTCAATTGCCCAAGTGCCCCATGGGCAGATCTGCGAACCTGAACCTTGCGACCGGGACGCGGTACGTGGATTTCTCGATTCGGCATCTCGCCCGGCAGTTTGATGAACTCGGCGTTCATCGCTCGGAATTACAGGTGAAATTGTTTGGAGGTGCCGATGTACTCCTCGGCGACTCTGAAAGCCTTTTGAAACCTACGGTCGGGAGTATGAATTGTGATGCTGCGCTCGAGACATTGAGTACGGAGGGCTTTCGCGTGATGGCGTCTAGCGTACGCGGAACCCGCGGTCGAAAGATTCAGTTTCACACACGCACCGGTGAAGTGTTAGTTCGTTGTCTCAAGTAGGACTTATGGACGCGATGGAGAAATACTTATCCGCGAGAGTAGTAAGCCAAGCACACGATTCGTCGTGGTGCGAGGATGTTTCTGCACGGCAGTCCTCCTCGAGAGCAATGAAAGTGTCTGACCATTCCGCAATTTCCCAAACGCAGTGTGGAACATCGGAGCGAAGTCTGTGAGCGCGCACAAAATAAGAGTCCTGATTGTGGACGACTCCGCGGTGGTTCGCCAAACGCTAAGGGAAGTACTGTCGTCGGACCCGGAGATTGAGGTTATCGCGACCGCTGGTGACCCCTTTGTTGCTGCAGACCGGATAGCTGAGCAGGAGCCGGATGTAATCACTCTGGACATCGAGATGCCCCGCATGGATGGCCTCACGTTTTTGCAAAAGATCATGAGTCAACATCCGATACCCGTGGTCATCTGTTCAAGTCTTGCTGACGACGGTGCTCAGAGCACGCTGAGAGCACTTGAATACGGTGCGGTGGACATCATCACGAAACCTCGCCTCGGAACGAAAGGCTTCCTGGAGGATTCGCGAATAGAGATCTGCGACGCGATCAAGGCGGCTGCGACAGCGCAATTGCGGATTTTGCGCCCGAGCCATGCAGTCGAACCGAAGCTTACGGCGGATGCTGTTCTTTCCGCCGGAACGGGCGCCATGCTTGAAACCACGGAGAAGGTGGTAACGATCGGCGCATCTACCGGCGGAACAGAGGCGTTGAAGACGCTACTGGAATCGCTTCCGGCAGATGCTCCGGGAATCGTGATCGTTCAACACATGCCGGAGCTATTTACGCGGGCGTTTGCGATGCGTCTGGATGGGCTGTGCAAGATCACGGTAAAAGAGGCGGAGGCAAACGACACGGTGTTACGAGGGCACGCTCTTATCGCACCAGGTAACCATCACATTCTGCTAAAGAGGAGCGGCGCTCGATATTACGTAGACATTAAGGAGGGACCGCTGGTGTGCCGTCATCGCCCATCCGTGGACGTGTTGTTTCGTTCCGCAGCCCGCTATGCCGGACAAAACGCAGTGGGAGTCATTCTCACCGGGATGGGCGATGACGGTGCGAGGGGACTGTTGGAAATGAAGCAGGCAGGCGCAAAGACGATCGCCCAGGATGAGGCCACCTGCGTAGTCTTTGGCATGCCTAAAGAAGCAATCAAACACGGAGCTGTCGATAAGGTATTACCCCTGCAAGCACTGGCTGGAGCGATCCTCACATGTGCGCGATGAGACAGTTGATTGGCCGGAAACATGGAACTCCAGCGGTTGCTGTCTTGCCTAGGGCTTATGGTCGATGGGATGAAGTCAATATGATCGAGACTCTCGAGAACTCGCGACAGACTGGACAGGGATACAGGTTCGTCATAGTGTCCACACGTCGCGGGGAGATGCCGAGATGAGCATTGGAGTCAGCGCAGACACTGCGAGCCTGCTTGAGCAGAATGCGGCAGAGCTAAGATCGATCGCTCGTGCTTCCGAGAGTGACGTTGAATCGATCGTCAAGGACTTTGAGGACCTTGCCGCTGACGCCGACACTCTTATGAGTCTCACAGCAACCATAGTTGGAAGTGTCGAAGACGACAATGTAAGGTCCGTTCTGCCAAAGGTACAATCCCTGGGCGTTGCGGGGCGAGTTTTCATAGAGGAGAGAATGCAGGCAACAGCAGGGATTCTTGGAACGGTTGCTGCTGAAGTCGCATTGCTGCATCAACTGTCAGCTATAACTCGGCGTCAGGCGAGCATTGCTCTCAAGATCAAGGCGTTGAGTGTGCTGACAAAGATCGAAGCGGCCCGTCTCGGTGTGAAGGGAACCGGCTTCCAGTACCTCGCATGTGAGCTGGCTGATTTCTCGGATTCGCTCACTAAGGACACCCAGGATCTTGCAAGCCACACAAATACCCGGCTGGCTGGGATCGAAACGACAAAATGTACTCTTGTTGCAGATCTGCCGCGGATGCAGAAGGAGCTCGGCCGCATCGACACTCAACTTGGGAGCCATCTTGTGGCGATGGATGCCAGTTTCGCCCGGTTCTCGAGCACTCCCATGCGATTCAAGTCATGTGTGGAGGATGTCGCCACGCAGATTGCCGGGGTGGTGGCCGCCATCCAGGCACACGACATAACTCGACAACAACTAGAACATGTGGAGCAGGCGCTAAGGCTCGTTGCTGGGCAAATTCGCGACGCGGAAGCTTCGTCGAGCGCGGCCACTCGTCAACTACCTATCGCTCACGCAGGGCTGACTATTCAGAGCTACCAAGTGAATAGCATCAAATTAACGTTGTCAAATTGGATGTCTAAGATTCGAACCTGCATGACGGGCATACTCGATGTGAGCGTTTCCGAGATATCAGGGATCAGTTCCTTGGTTCTGGAACAGGAACGAGAAGTGTCATCCAAACTTGGTCATATCGAGAACCTCGAGCAAGAAAGTCAAGCTTATAGCGAGAAGATGCGGACGACTCTCGCGGGTCTTTCGGACTTGTTGGAATTGGTGGGCGAACACGTGCAGAAGTCGAAGAAGATTCTCAACCGGCTTCACTTGCTTTCTCTCAACTCGATGATTGAGGCGAGTAGCCTGGGTACCCAGGCGGATACCATCTTGGCGATTGCAAAGAACATCGTAGAATTGTCGGCGGAGTGGAGTGAGAACACCGATCAATCCGGAAACGCGATGCAAGAAATCGCGAACCACGTGAATCACACGAATACGGTAATGGAAGCTCTATCCGAAGGTAATTCATCAAAGTTACATGAATCTCAAGAAGAAACAAAAAAGGGCCTTGAAAACCTCCGCACAGCGGCGGCATTCGCTGCCCGGCAGACTCAACACATAGAAGCCGCTTCCGAGAAGATGCGAGCCAGAATTGCACAAGTCAGCAGGGCCGACGACCACCTCGATGCCGGCTTCGGTCGTATCGACGCGGTGCTGAGTCAAATTGAAGGCATTAACCGGCAATTGCAGCTCGATTATCCATCCGTAGTTGAAGGGTTCGATCCAGCGGAAGTCGAACAGTTGTTCTCAGCTTCGTATTCCACGGAAATTGAGCGCGACGTTCTGAGAGCGGCGCTTCACGGAACTGCTCTTCCAACAGCGCAGGAAACGTTCGCAGGGAACAGCATCGAGCTGTTTTGAGGTGAGGTCTGGAATATTGGGAACGAAAATGTAGCACTAGAAGACAGGGGAACGGGAATGAAGCGAATTTTAACTGTTGACGATTCAAGCAGCGTTCGACAAATGGTCAACTTCACTTTGCGCAAAGCAAATTACGAAGTGGTTGAAGCAATCGATGGTAGGGACGGGCTCGGCAAAATCGGCGCTGAGAAGTTCGACCTGATCATTACGGATCTAAACATGCCTAACGTCGATGGCATCCAGCTAATCACGGCGACTCGCAAAACGCCGGGGTACGGATTCATCCCTATCCTGATGCTAACGACCGAATCGCAAGCCGAGAAAAAGGATGCAGGACGGAAGGCAGGAGCGACGGGGTGGATTGTGAAGCCGTTCAACGCGGATCAATTGACTTCAGTGGTGCAAAAGCTGCTCAGGTAGGCACTCATTCGCTTGCAAAGGGATGGTTGTGCCGTTTGCGAAGTTCCGCGACGGGCACAATTGCCGAACAACTCCATCGTGTGCGTAGTGAAGTTGATGAGAATGACGAAAGAAGAGAGTGAAGTCCGGAACCAGATGATGGGGGAGGCGATAGCCCTAACCCCAGTGGAAAAAGCTGCGCCAAATGGAATCAGCACAATCGAATCGCCCAGCCTCATCGCAGCCATAGAGCAGGCTGCAGATGCCATTATCATTACCGATGTCAGTGGGATCATCTCGTATGTAAATCCCGCATTCACCGCGATGACTGGGTACACCATAGAAGAAGCGTTGGGGCAGAATCCGCGAATCCTCAAGTCAGGCAGCGAGAGCGCAGCGTTTTATAAAGAGATCTGGACTACGATCGGGTCAGGAAAAACTTGGCGAGGAGATATCACCAATCGGCGAAAAGATGGAAGCTCATACGAGGAGGAAATGCGGATCGCTCCGGTATATGACTCCACTGGGAAGATTACAGCCTACATCGCCACTAAACACGACGTGACAGAGCGACGAGCATCGGACGAAGCCAAAGCATTACTGGCTGCAATCGTGGAGGGTTCTGAAGATGCCATTATTGCGTTCACACCTTCGGGCATCATTCGCACCTGGAACCGCGGCGCTGAGGCAATCCTTGGCTATTTGACGTCCGAAGCAGTGGGAATGCCCATGTCCAGGCTCCTGGCGCCAGAAAGGGTGCCCTACTTACCAGAATTTACCCAGCGCGTGTGCAACGGCGGAGGAGTTCCCCAATACGAAACCGTGTGCATGCACAAGAATGGGCGCAGGATTCACATATCTTTGTCCAGTTCTCCAGTCATTAACTCTGCGGGCAAAGTGCTAGTCGTCTCCGTGATTCTTCGCGACATCTCGGAACGGCGTGAAGCTGGCAGGGCGAGCGCATACCTAGCTTCGATCGTGGAATCATCGCAAGACGCGATCATCGGGGCTACGCTGGATGGAATCATCGTCAGTTGGAATCCTGCTGCCGAATCGCTTCTCGGCTATACGGTCCAAGAGGCCCTCGGGAAAAACGTTGTCATGTTGGTACCGCCGGGCCGCCGCGGCGAATTCGACAAGTGTCTCATCGACATCCGCGAGGGGCTGGCCACTCGCCCATATGAAACCGTCAGACAGGCCAAAGACGGTAGGTGGATTGACGTGTCGTTGAGCGTCTCCCCAATTCGCAGTTCGGCAGGAGAGGTGGTGGGCTCTGCCGCTATCTACCGCGACATTGGCGAGCGCTTGCGGGCGGAGCGAAAGCAGAAGGAGAGCGAAGAGCGATTCCGGAAAGTCTTCGAGCACGCACCGTTCGGAATCGCAGTTTCGGCGCTGAATGGGGTGATCTGTCAGGTAAACACCGCTTTTTGCAAGATGCTGGGCTATTCCAAAGAGCTGCTGCTGGGGATGGCATGGCGAGAACTGACGTTCTCCGAAGATATTGCCGTTTCTAGAAAAATGGTGGAAAAGGTACTGCAAGACCCATCCAAAACAGCGGAGGCAGAGAAGCGCTATCTGCGCAGCGATGGAACCGTGGTCTGGGGACACACGAAGATTTCGCTGGTGACGGACGAGTGTGGCGTCCCCTTACACTTTGTGGTCCATACCGAAGACATCACCGAGCGCAAACGCACCGAGGAGGTGTTGCGCGAGAGTGAGGAGCGCTTCCGCACGATGGCCGACAGTTTCCCATCGATGATGTGGGTCACGAACGCCGAGGGAAGGGTTGAATTCTTGAACCGCTCCCTTCGGGGGTTCTACGGGATAGAGGACGAGGAGTGGAACGGAATTCATTGGGATATGCCGATTCATCCCGACGATCTGCTGCGGACCACAGCTCTGTTCGTTCAGGCGACGATAGAGCGCAAACCTTTCAAGGGCGAATCGCGGGTCCGGCGGGCCGATGGTGAGTGGCGTCTATTTGGCACCAGCGCCGAGCCGAGCCTGTCACCGGACGGACAGTACTTGGGGCATATCGGCATCTGCGCCGACATCACCGAACGCGAGCGCGCCAAGCAAGAACGTGAGTTTCAACACTCTCTCATTCGCACCATTCAGGAGACATCGCTCGAGGGGATTCTTGTTGTGAACGAGGAAGGAAAAATCGTCTCGCACAATCAAAGATTCCTTGAGGTCTGGCAGATTCCATTCTCTAAGCTTGTTGAATCTCAGAATTCTCCCGCCAGGGCCACCCCGGACGAGCCACTTTTTGAGGCAGGCATGCGGCGCGTCAAGGATCCCGAGGCATTCCTGACGCGGGTGCGAGAACTTTACGCCGATCATGATGCAAGAGAACAGTTCGAAGTCGAATTGAAGGATAGCAGGACACTCGATATCTACTCCACCAGCCTACGGAACGAAGATGGCCGGTATCTGGCGCGAGCGTGGTTTGCGCGAGATATTACTGAGCGGAGACGGGCGGAGCAGGCATTGATAGAGAGCGAGAATCGCTTTCGCGTCATGGCGGATGGTTGCCCTACGCCGATGTGGGTTTCCGATACCGAGGGCGGAATTCAATTTACTAACCGGAAGTTTCGAGAGTTTTGCGGGAACAGCCACGAAGAGGTGGATGGAAGAAAATGGCAGTTGTTGATTCATTCGGACGATCTGCAGGAGATTGTCAGCGAAACCAACCGTGCGGTACGCGAGCAAACGCCCTTCAAAGCTGAGGCGCGTGTCAGGCGGGCAGACGGCGAATGGCGATGGCTTTTCATGTGTTCCGAGCCCCGCCTTTCGCAGGATGGGGAGTTCCTGGGACACGTGGGCCTCAGTGCCGACATCACTGAGCGCAAACAATCTTTGCAGGCTTTGCAGAGCAGCGAAGAGAAATTTCGGCAACTTGCGGAAAACATACGGGAGGTCTTCCGGATCGTGCCAATCGCAGTTGACGAGTCTCTTTATGTTAGTCCCGCATATGAACAAATTTGGGGCCGCAGTATGGAGAGTATCTACGGGAATCCCGAATCGTGGCGAGAAGCTGTGCATCCCGATGACAGGGAACAGTCTGATTACATGGCGGCGCATCAACTGGAGGGAGAGCCCGTCGATGTGGAATACCGCATTCAGACTCCTGACGGGCAGAAGAAATGGATCCGCGATCGGGCGTTTCCCATTCGCGATAAGGCCGGAGATCTGATTCGAATTGTAGGAATCGCGGAAGAGATTACTGAACGCAAGCGCTACGAAGCAGAATTGATTCGCGCTCGTGAGGATGCAAATGCGGCAAATCAGGCCAAGAGCCGTTTCTTGGCAAACATGAGTCACGAAATCCGCACGCCAATGAACGGCGTCATCGGGATGATCCAGGTGCTTTTGCAAACGGATCTCAGCCCGGAACAATTGCGGTACCTCGACGTGGCTCAGACTAGCGGGCGAACGCTATTGTCCCTCATCGATAACATTCTTGATCTATCTAAGATCGAAGCAGAGAGGATGGAAATCGAAAGCGCCGACTTCGATCTCGGTCTTACGATAGAGCGGTTAATAGCGGGTTGGCGTCTCCAGGCAAACGCGAAAGGTATCCAATTCACTTCCCGACTGGCACCTGCAGTTCCGGCGTACCTTCAAGGCGATCCCGGCCGGCTTTGCCAGATATTGAATAACTTAATGGCTAACGCAATCAAATTCACCGAACACGGAGCAATAACGCTCAGCGTGAATCTCGTGGAGTCCGATGGAGACAAGATAACTGCCCGCTTCGCCGTAGCGGATACAGGAGTCGGGATACACCAGGACAACGTCGCTCAGTTGTTCTCTCCGTTTACCCAGGCAGACGCGTCGACAACCCGCAAATACGGCGGTACCGGCCTTGGATTGGCGATTTGCAAACAACTTGCCGAAATGATGGGCGGGTCGATTGGAGTTGAAAGTCGTGAAACAGAGGGTTCGATGTTCTGGTTCACCGCGGTCTTTGGAATCGCGGTCGGGGTGCCTGTGGAATCCACGCCGGTTCAAGCATTAGTCGGCGAGCAGAAGTTAGCGAACGAACGGGGCAACAGCCTGTTAGTCAAACCGACAGTAGCGAAACACGAGGCTCGGATTTTGGTCGCAGAAGATAATGCGACCAACCGCGCTGTAGCCTTGGCGCAGTTGGAAAAACTTGGGTACGTGGCCGACGCAGTGGCTGACGGCATGCAAGCCGTGGACGCACTAGCGCACGGCAAATACGATCTGATCCTGATGGACTGCGAAATGCCGGTAATGGATGGTTACGAGGCGACCCGCCTTATTCGAGAATCGATTAGTCCGCGCCTTCCGATTGTTGCCGTTACTGCGCACGCAATATCGGGCGATCGGGATAGGTGTCTTCATGCTGGAATGAACGACTTCATCGCCAAACCAGTTGATTTGTATCAACTCAAGGAAGTGTTAACAAAGTGGTGTTCCCACTCGGATCTTGCGAACGCGGTCCACATCCCCGAATCGTATGCTTCGGAGCCGGCGATAGCTGTTTTTGATTCGTTCGATTTGCTGAAGAGGCTCATGGGAGACCACCAGCTTGCGGTCGCAATTCTGAAAGGCTTCATGGAGGACTTCCCGTCGCAATTGAGCAAACTGAAGAGACTTCTCGTCGAGGGGAATAGCACCGGCGCACGCATTCAGGCGCATGCACTCAAGGGGTCGGCGGCAACAGTCTCAGCAGGTATTCTGCGCACTGTAGCGTGTGAGATGGAACGCGCCGCGGCGGCGGGAGACATGGATCATTTGGGGGAACTTCCACCCCGATTAGTCGAAGAATTTGAGAGGTTCAAAAACACATTGAAGCGCGAAGGGTGGCTATGAAATCAAGAAGGACGGTGCATGATGAAAACTCTTATCGTTGAAGACGACTTTACCAGCAGGCTCCTGTTACAGACATTTCTTTCCCGCTACGGAGAATGTCACATCGCCGTCAACGGTAAGGAAGCCGTGGAAGCATTCAGGGGCGCCACAGACAGCGGATCACCCTATGGCTTGATCTGCATGGATATCCTGATGCCCGAGATGGACGGAAAAGAGGCTGTCAAGCAAATTCGCGGTGTGGAGGTAGCAAATGGTGTCCTTTCAACCTACGGCGTAAAGATC
Source organism: Occallatibacter sp. (assembly GCA_049590315.1). Taxonomy (GTDB): domain Bacteria; phylum Acidobacteriota; class Terriglobia; order Terriglobales; family Acidobacteriaceae; genus Telmatobacter. Next base: position 10,026 of record JBAWCO010000714.1, read on the forward strand.
ATTATGACAACTGGGCTGGACGACATGAAGGAAGTAATTCGGTCATTTCAAGAGCTTTGTGATGCATATCTATGCAAACCAATTGACACGGCCGAACTCCTCCGCCATTTAAAGGCGTTCCGGTTGGTGAAATGACGAAAGCAGGATCGCTCAAGGCCGGTTAAGAAGTACCAGAGGGCAATTTGATTGCTTTCACCCGGACATTAGAATGGGTTCAACCAGTCATTCAGGCCACGATTTGAGCAATGGTCTGCCCGGTGTTTTGCGCCAGCGAAGAGTTCGTGTAGCGCAGCAATTGATTCTCTTTGGAAGGTGTTTACAAATCCGGTCCACTTGGCCGTATAACCGGCTACCGAGAGAAGTGACTTCCGAAGCTGAACACGCATTGGAAATCGTGTGGACGCGAAGCCGACGTTACATCCACTTGGAATCTTCACCACTGCCGTGAAAGGACAGAGGGGGTAGTGACCTATTGAAACGAGACGCAACGCATGGCTCCTTTTGGAGCTCGAAGGTAGCTGCACTCACTGCGGCGAGCGGCTGGGAAGGTACCCAACGCGGAAGCCAGAGCACCAGCCCAATGAGCCGGTGCTCTGTTGCCTACGCATTTCGGAGGCTGGTTGTGTTGCACCTGCCGCAGAACATTTACGTAGCCGTCAGGCAGGTATCGTTGTAAATCCTTTTTGATGTAATGCCTGACTCCATTCTTCGGTCAGATCACTCTTCGTTGCATGGCCTGCAGTGGCATCGCTCAATCGCTCCAATCCTAATGAAACATTCCAGTCTCCCAAGGATTCCTCCCGTTGAAAACAAATGCGATAAATGGTAGGAGCGCAATCATATCCTTAAGAGGAGCAGTCCTTTTT
>JBAWCO010000715.1:0-4111 GCA_049590315.1 Occallatibacter sp.
ATGCAGCGCGAGTTAGCCCAGCTCGACCGCAAAACCGACCCAAGGCAGGCACGCGAGACCAAGTCCAAGGGCAGCACCGCTCGGAAGTCCCCTCGTCCCGGCCGCGATCAGGATGACTAGGGATGCCATAATCTTGCGGTGCTAATCTTCTGCAAAGTGCGATGGAGAAAACCGCATCGAAATCTGGGCCCGTCTAATCCAACACGGATAGCCTTGACCGGGGTAGATGACCGGGGGAGATTCCTATGGTCGCCGTTGAGTTCGGTTTCCTGCAGGGTCAACTGGAAGAGCGCAAGCGCAGGCTGGAAACGGCGGTTGCTTCCGCGCCGGACAATTCCGGCCTGGCGGACCTTCTGCGCGAGGTGGATTCGGCTCTCGACCGCATGGGCGACGGCACCTACGGTCTGTGCCTGGAGTGCCACGACTCCGTGGAGAGCGACCGTTTGCTCGCTGATCCGCTGGTGCGCTACTGCCTGGATCATCTGACCCATCGGGAGCGGGCCGCGCTTCAGCGAGACCTGGACCTGGCCTCGCAGGTGCAGCGTAACTTGTTGCCGCAAAAGGATCTGCGCGTAGCCGGCTGGGAGACGAGCTATCATTTCGAACCTCTCGGGCCGGTCAGCGGCGACTACTGCGACCTGATCCAGTTCGACGGGCAGCTTCTTTTCCTCTTGGGCGATGTCTCCGGCAAGGGCGTGGCCGCCTCTATGTTGATGGCGCAGCTTCACGCGTTGTTCCGCAGCCTGGCTCAGATGTCCCTGCCGCTCGGCGAGATTGTCGCTCACGTCAACCGCTTCTTCTGCGAAAGCGCCCTCGCGGGACAGTACGCCACCCTGGTCTGCGGATTGGCCAAGTCAACCGGCGAGGTGGAAATTCATAACGCCGGTCACTGCCCCGCAATCGTCGTTGGTCGCAACGGCGCGTCTCGTATTGATTCGACCGGCATGCCGCTGGGAATGTTCCGGGAAACGGAGTTCTCCCCGACGATCTTGCAACTCGAAACCGGCGACACACTCTTCCTGTACACAGACGGTCTTTCTGAAGCCGCCAGCGAGAGCGATGAATACGGCGTCGACCGCGTCATGGCCTTGGTGCACCAGCAATCCGCGCGGCAGCCTGCGGAGCTCATCGCTGCCTGCCTTGGCGACGTGCGGGCTTTCACGAACGGCGTCCGGAGCTTCGATGATATGACCATGCTGGTTGTCCGACGTTGCGACTAGAGCATTTCCGGGAGACAAGGTTTTTGAAATGCGTCCCATCATTGGCGTTAAACTGAATTGAATTCCGATTCAGGAAGATAATTCGTCATGCGACCCTCCGAAGTATTGCCGCAGTACCGGGACACCATCCGCAAGCTTGTGCTCGACGCCGGCATGGCGAATCCGCGTGTCTTCGGCTCGGTTCTGCATGGCGACGATCAGGACGGCAGCGACCTCGACCTGCTGGTGGACCCCGCGCCTCGTGCCAGCCTGCTTGATATGGCCGGCCTACAGATCGAGTTGGAAAAGGCGCTCGGGGTCAAGGTCGACGTGCGCACGCCGGGCGAACTTCATCCCCGCTTTCGTGAGAAGGTCCTCGCCGAGGCCGCTTCCTTGTGAACAAGCACGAGTTCCGCGCCAGGGACTATCACCTCCACATGCTGGAGGCTGCGGATCGGGTTCTTGGGTACACTGCCGGTGTGACCGAGGAACAGTTCGTAGCCAATCAAATGTTGCAGGACGCCGTTGTCCGCAACATTGAGATCATCGGTGAAGCCGCCAACAACCTGCTCGAAGTCGGCCCGGAGTTCGCCGCCAAGTACCCTTCGATCCCGTTTGCGCAAATATACGGAATGAGAAACCGTGTGTCACACGGATATTTTGCCGTAAGCACGGCGATGATATGGGATTCCGTGCAAGTGGATGTCCCCGATCTACGTCTGCAAATCGTGAAGGTGCTTGGGGAATTGGAATCGGAGGGGTGAAGATGGAAGAGCAGGCCAAGCCCGAGACGCCTCCCCTGCAACGTCATAATGAGTTATGACTTCAGCGCAAACCGCGACTCCGGCACGTAGCTGGACGCGGATCGACGGCGTCGATCTGTTGCGCGGCCTTGCAATTTTCTTTGTGCTGATGAATCACGTCCACATGCGGCTGCTTTTCGCGCATGTTCTCTACACCAAAGGCCTTCCCAGGCAACTTGTGTCTTCGCTGGTGTGGAATGGCCAGTTTGGTGTGCAGATTTTCTTTGCCGTATCCGGCTTTCTCATCACATCCACTGCGATGCGCCGCTGGGGATCTCCGGCCCGCGTCAGCTTACGCGACTTTTATGTGCTCCGATTCGCCCGCATTGCGCCGCTGCTCCTCTCGCTTCTGGCCGTCCTGAGCATCCTCCATGCCGCGCAGCTCGACAACTTCATCGTCCCGTCAAAGACCGGCGGCCTCGGGCGGGCGCTGCTAGCCGCCCTCACCTTTCATGTGAATGTTCTCGAGGCCAGGCGCGGCTACCTGCCTGCCAGTTGGGACATCCTCTGGTCGCTCTCTGTCGAAGAGATGTTTTATCTCTTCTTTCCTCTAGCCTGTAAGTTGCTGGGCAAAGGTAAGCTGCTTACGCTGTTTCTTCTCACGTTCGTGGCGCTCGGCCCGTTTGCACGTACGGTGTTCACTCAGGGTAATTCGGTTTGGCGGGAGTATTCCTACCTCGGCGGTATGGACGCCATCGCTCTCGGCTGCCTGACTGCTCTCTTCCTGGCGCGCCGCACGCTCAAGAAGCGCACCTTTCGAATGGTCGGCGGCATCGGCGGCGGCGTTTTGGCTTTCATTTTGTGCTTTACGACGCTTGCGGATCATTGGGGACTGGAGCGCTGCGGGCTGGACATGACGCTGGTGGGCCTTGGTACGTGCATGGTGATCGCCGCTGCTTCCCAGAGCCACTGGCGGAGCCCACGCTTCCTGATGCCGCTGTGCATCCTTGGGCAGCGCAGCTACGAGATCTACCTGACCCACATGTTCGTTGTCTCTGGACTATTTGGACTCTTCGTCTCTGCCGGCAAACCTGTCTGGCTTGTACCCGCCCTTTTCGCCGCAGTAATTCTGGTTTCATGTCTACTTGGCGCGGTGGTGGCGCGCGTCTATTCTGAACCATTGAATCGGTGGATCCGTGCCCGCTTCGGGGACGCACCAAATCAGCTTGGTTCGGTGGTTGCGGATCCGTCGAACCAGCCGGGCTGCGAATAGGACAGCGAATCTGCTTTCGCTATAGATTACGAGGTGGCAGAAGGACCGGGCGGTCGCTGACGGATCAGGTTGGTCTTGACTTCAGGCCCCTGCTGCTTACGGTGCGCTTTCGATCTGGCGTGAGATCCACCGGCTTAAGCTCACGCCCTCGACCGCAGCCCGCAGAGCGGCCTTGCGATGCAGCTCTGGATCGGTGCGAACGAGAATCTTGCCGTTGAAGGGCCGGTCCGGCTGCTCGCCGGTCTCGGCGCAAAGCTCCAGATAGCTGTCAATGCTCCCGCGGAATGAGCGCTCCAGTTCCGCAGCCGTTCTTCCCTCAAAATGAATCACATCCCGGAGTCCGGCGACAGTGCCGGAAAAGGCCTTCTCCTCCGGATCGAAGTCGATTGGCCCGGCGGCATAACCTTTGTACTCCATCATGGCTTCACCCCCGCGTTGATGAGAAATTGGCGAACGGCGTCAACCGCGCCCTTCTTGGTTTCGGGCCGTGGATGCGGACGATGAAAAACGGCGGTCACTCCGTTCAACCTTGCCGCCACCCGGCTGCCAGCTCGCTCCGTGACCTCGCCTCCCAATGCTCGAATCAGTGATTCGATCGCGGACCAGCGTATGTCCGCTTTGGTTGGACGGGCAAAGACGGCGCTCAACGTACTCTGTTGCGCCTTGTTCATGGCAAGGGAAACCTGGCCTTTCCAGCCCAGCGCATCTAGAAAATGATAGCACAAACCGCTATCTGTTTCTGGCAGTCCCCGCAACCGTGAAGCCTGATCTGCGGTAAACTAACGACTGGCAGGAGGACCGGGCGGTCGCTGCCGGAAGAATTGGGGGCAACCTTGATCCAACCGGGGGAGGAAAGTCCGAACTCCGCAGGGCAGTGTGCCGGATAACGTCCGGGA
>JBAWCO010000716.1:0-1837 GCA_049590315.1 Occallatibacter sp.
GGGCTCAGCTATCCCACCGATTTTCCGGGAGCCAGCGGTGACATGACCGCCTGCACCCGCTCCATCGTTCTGAGCCCTGCGCAGAAGTGCGATCTGCCGGTCGATTTCACCCCTCTGTCGGTGGCCAACCTCAGCGAGAGCGTGACCCTCACGGACAACGCGCTGAACGCGACCGGAGCCATGCAGTCTATCGCAGTCAGTGGCACGGGCCTAAGCCGAATCACGCCCGCGATCAGTTGGTCCACGCCAGCGGCCATTGCCTACGGAACTGCGCTCAGCGCAATCCAGCTAAGTGCTAGTTCGACGGTCTCCGGCACGTTTGCTTACAGCCCGACCTCAGGCACAGTCCTGGCCGCAGGTTCGCATATGCTCTCGGTAACCTTCACGCCGACTGACACTACCCATTACACCACCGCTGCGGCGGCCGTCACGCTGGTCGTAAACAAGGCGGCAACAAGCATAACTCTCTCTGCCAATCCCACCAGTGCCACTCAGGGGCAGCCCGACGTGCTTACAGTTGCCGCGAGCGGCGCCGGTCAACCCGGCGGCACAGTCGTGTTCAGTTCCGGCGCAACGACGCTCTGTACAGCCACACTCAATGCCTCTGGCGTCGGCTCCTGTTCATTTATTCCATCGAAGGACGGTAACTTAGCGGTTACGGGGCTGTATCAGGGCGACACGAATCACTTGACCAGTGCGGCATCTCTGACGCTGTTTGTCTATGATTCGGCAATCAAGTTGCAGGTATCGAGCACTCAGTTGGTTTATCCCGGCTCGACCTTGGTGACCGCCTGCATAACACCGGCATCCGCCACAGGCACGGTGCAGATTTATGATGGAACGACCCCACTCACGACACAGTATGTGCTGGGAGGCTGCGCTTACTGGTACATCTCGCCGGGGTTGAGCGCCGGAACGCATTCGCTAACGGCTGTATACTCCGGAGACAAGAACAACCCATCGGGTACTTCGGTTCCGATCGCAGTTACCGTCAGCCCTGTTCCGGTGACTCTGTCTGCTTCTTGCTGGAACGCTTCCTTTGCCTACGGCGCCAATTATCAATGCACGATTAACCTAAGTTCCAACGCTGGTGTGCCGCTGGGATCAGTCACTTATACTTTCGACGGCGGTTCGGCCGTAGCCATCCCGTTGAGCGGTGGCAACGCGCAGTTCACCCTCAACACACCGAATGTCGGCTCGCATTCGGTCACGATTGCCTATGCACAACAGACGAACTACGCCGCCGCGAAATCTCAGGCTGAGACGTTCACAGTAACACCGGCGCAGGTCATCGTATCCCTGACCCCATCAACCTGGTTTGCAAGAGCTGGTACAAATCTCACATTCCAGGCTGCAGTCTTCTCCTGGAGCGCAGGCGCGCCAAATGCGAACGGTGCGGTATCGTTTTACGATGGCGCGAAACTGATGTCCACCATAAAGGTTAACGCCAGCGGGCAGGCGAGTTACTCGACGACAGGCCTGTCAGCCGGGATCCACACCATCACTGCTACGTATGCCGGGGGGACCAACTTCGCTTCCGGGTCAAGCAGCGTTATCATCACGCTCACGAATTAAACAATTGGAATGCCCGGCAAACCCCGTGCGGTTGTGCTTGGCCAACATTTCATGAGGATGCGACATGAGAGACTAACCGTTTCACAGTCGCCTCCGCAAAGGGGCTACGCAAAGTCCAAGCGAACTGACTCCAACCAATTGACTCTCTTTGGGTCTTTACTGAACCGCCGTGAGACAGTCTATGAACTTACCCAACTCTAGCCAGGAGTATCGCGGTAACTAGTCGATCCTGAAAAACCGGCAATACCCCTATAAATCCTGA
>JBAWCO010000717.1:0-6833 GCA_049590315.1 Occallatibacter sp.
GCCTGTGGATGAGCGCTCGGACATATTCAGCTTTGGCGTGGTTCTCTACGAGATGATTTCGGGCGACCGCGCTTTTCGTGGGAATTCGACCGGGAGCGTGCTGAAGGCTTTGTTGCGCGACGATCCAGCGCCGCTTGAAGCGCCGGCGGAACTGCGGCACGTGGTGGCGAAGTGCCTGGCAAAGAAACCGCGGGACCGCTTTCAAAGCATGGCTGAGCTGAGAGCTGCGCTGGAAGAGATTGCAAACCACACCAACTCGCACAACACGTCGATTGCTGTGACGCATGTATCTCCGGCGGTGCGGACTACTGTGGGGCGCGACGTACAGCGAGGAAAACTGTGGCGCGCCTATATGCGGGCGAAGGAGGGTCGCGGGCTAATTCTCGCAGTGACTGGAGAGGCGGGCATTGGGAAGACAAGCGTGCTGGAAGATTTCATTGCCGATTTGGCAGAACGCGGCGAGCGTCCTGTGGTTGGACGCGGACGGTGTTCGCAACGACTGGCCGGTGACGAGCCTTACCTTCCGATTCTTGAAGTGCTCGAAAGCTTGTTGCATCCACAGCCGGGAGTTTCGTTCTCAAGCTTGATGAAAGCCGTTGCGCCTACCTGGTATGCGCTGGTGAACACGGACTCGGGCGAGTCTTCATTTGGCGGCGAGACTCGCGAGGCGGCGCCCGCGGCGTCGCAGGAAAGGATGAAACGCGAATTTGCTGCGCTCGCGCAGGAGCTCACGCGTGCGCAGCCTCTCATCCTATTTGTCGACGATATCCATTGGGCGGACATCTCAACGATCGATATCCTTAACTACCTGGCCGGGCGATTCTCCGACATGCGCGTGCTGATTCTCCTAAGTTACAGGCCGTCGGATATGGCGTTGAGGGGGCATCCATTTCTGCACATCCGCAACGATCTGCAGTCGCGTGGATTGTTTGAAGAGATGATGCTGCCGTTTTTGGCGACGAAGGATGTGGAGAGTTATCTCGAACTGGAATTTCCCGGGCACCAGTTTCCGAGCGATTTTGCATCGGTGATTCACGCAAAGACGGAAGGCAGTCCGCTGTTCATGGCAGATCTGGTGCGGTACCTGCATGATACGGGCGGGATTGTGGAAGAGAACGGGAGATGGGGGCTGGCTCGCTCGCTGCCGGAAGAGCCGCGCGAATTGCCTGAGTCTGTCCGTGGAATGATTCAGAGGAAGATTGAGCAGGTGGATGAGCAAGACAGAAAGCTGCTGGTGGCAGCCAGCGTTGAAGGCCACGAATTTGACACGGCTGTACTTGCCGAAGTGGTGGAAATGGATGCCGCTGACGTGGAAGAGCGTCTGGATATTCTTGAGCGGGTGAATGTCTTTGTCCGGCGCGGCGAGGAGCATGAGTTTCCCGATCACTCATTGACGCTGAAGTATCAGTTTGTTCATGTGCTTTACCAGAATGCGTTGTACGAGTCGCTGCAGCCTACGCGGCGCGCAACATTGTGCGGACGTGTTGCGCGTGCGCTTGTGAAGCGCTATGACGACGAGGTGTCGGCGGTGTCCGGCAACGTGGCCGTGCTGTTCGAGACGGCGCGGGATTTCTCAGCGGCTGCGCAGTACTTCTACATGGCGGCTGCGCGCTCGGCAGAGCTGTTTGCGTTTCGAGAAGCATTGGCGTTGGCCGAACGCGGACTGAATGCCCTGAAGCCGGTTCCGGATGGGCCGCCGCGCAAGCAGCAGGAACTTGTGCTTCAGATGATGAAGGGCATTGCGTTGCGGTCGACGAGTGGATGGTCGACGCCGGAGATCGAGCAGGTGTATGCGAGAGCGCGCCAGTTGGTCCAGAGCCTCGACGATCCGCCGGAGCTGATTCCGGTGCTGTGGGCGACCACGCTATTCCATTTGATCAGGGGAAACCTGCGCGAGTGCCGCGACAACGCCGATGAAATGATGCGGCAAGCCCTCCGCTCTGGAGATCAGGCATACATCATGGCAGCACATCACATTGGCGGGGTGGTGCGGGAGTTCATCGGCGACATGGTGGAGTCGAGCCGTTTGCTGGAACGCTGCCGCGAGCTGCACCTTCCATCAGAACACCTGGCTTACTCGGCCATGTATGGGCAGGACCCCGGCACAATAGGACGCGCGATGTCGAGCAGACCGTTGTGGGCGCTTGGCTATCCGGATCGTGCAGTTGAGCGGGCGCGAGAGACGCTTGCCATTGCTCGATCACAGGAGCATCTGCCGATGGTGGCCTTCGCGCTGGTGGTGATCCAAGGCGTCCACCTTTACCGTGGTGAAGCCGCCGAGGCGCTGGCGGTGGGCGATGAGATTGTCGCGCTGAGCCGAGAGTTCGGGCTGCCGCAGGAAGCGGAGTGGAGCAAGGGCTTTCAAGGATCTGCATTGCATCTTCTGGGTCGTACCGACGAGGGAATTGAAGTGATGAAAGACAGCCTGGCCGGGCAGAAGGCGATCTCCGCCGGGCTTGTGCGCTCAGCATTTCTGGCTCTGCTGGCCGACGCATTGCGGGCCGCGGGCCGCGTGGACGAAGGGATGCAGGCGATTGACGAAGGGTTCGCGCACGCCGAGCAGAGCTTTGAAGGTGGGTACATTGCCGAGTTGCATAGAGTTCGTGGTGAACTATTGCTGCTGACGGGGAAGACTGGAGAGGCCGAAACCAGCTTGCGCGAGGCGATGAGGTATGCGAGCGGGCAGCAAGCAAAATCGTTCGAACTGCGCGCGGCTACGGCGCTGGCGAGAATGCTGGTGGCAGCGGGACGGCGAGACGAAGCGCGCGCCGTTTTGGCCCCTGTTTACGACTGGTTCACTGAAGGTCATAGTACAGCCGACTTGGTCGGCGCACGGACGCTGCTGTCCGAGATCGGATGAAGTTGCCATGGTGAATTTCGAGCGGAATCTTCCCAACGAAGAACTGGATGCTGCAAACATTGTGCGTGGCATTCTCAAGGTGCAGGCGGCATATGCCGCAGCGCAAGACAGGCCGCTGGGAAGAGGGACGCACACCAAGGGTGTTTGCGCACGGGCTACGTTTGAGGTGTTCGATCTCTCGCACAAGATTCACGATCACACGGTGGCCGCGAGGCTGGCGCATGGAATCTATGCGAAGCCCGGCGTTTATCCCGCGACCGTGCGCTTTGCGAATGCCGCGTCGACGATTTATCCGGATCACAATCCTGACCTGCGCGCGATGTCGTTTTCGGTGGAGCTTCCACCGGAGTTGGCGGCGACATCGAAGTTTCAAGATTATTCACTGCAGAGCAACCCGGTATTTCCGATTAATGATTCGCACTCCTTCGCGGTGCTGATGCAGGTGTTGAGCGCGGGCAGCAATGCGAACCAGCTCAAAGCAATGTTTTCGCTTTCTTTCCCGGATTTTTTCCAGTTCTTAAAGGCCGCTGTGCTGGGAAAGATTCAGGTCCACGGCGAATATCTGCCTTATCAGAAGATTCGCTTCTGGAGCACGGTGCCGTTCCGCAATGGGCCGTATGAGGCGGTGAAGTATTCGGCGACTCCGAGCGCGGACAACTCGGCACGAGAGTTGCGAGACGAACCGAATGCCCTGCGGGACGAACTGATCCGGCATCTGAATGAAGACGCGAAGATGAGCTCGTTCGATATCGGCTTGCAGTTGCTGGATACGCAGCACATGACGCAGTGGGGCATGCATCGCGAAGCGAGCTTCTGGGTGGAGAACGCGACGGTCGAGTGGAAGGAATCGCAGGCACCCTTCCACGTTGTTGGGCGGCTGACGCTGGTGCCCAAGTCGGCGATGGAAGTTACTGCGTGCGAGCCGCGATATATTGACGTGACGGATCATGCGACGGCTGACACTCAACCGCTTGGCAGTATCAATCGCGCACGGAAGGCCGCAGAGATAGCGAGCCGCAAGGTGCGCCTGGGCGAAGCAACGGTTGAAGAGGTCCTGGAAACGCTGCCGACTGCGCCGCCTGTTCCGCGGTCTCTGGTCCGAGGCCTGCTGCGTTTTGCCGCAGTGGCTTTGGTTGTGATTTTCGCAGGCTACTTTTTGGCGGGGTTCGTCTACCACTTTCTCGCGGGCAGGAATGTTCCGGCAGCGGAGCATGTGGATGCGGTGCGGTATCTGGATCAGGGCTGGGGTCTGGACCGCGAATCGCCGGAGCGCGAGCTTTACTACTACACTGCGCAGGGCTCCGGGATGCATGGGGTGCGCTATAGTTGGTTCGTCAATCTCGAGCAGCCTTTCAGCAAGACCCGTATCACCGATCCCGAACACATGCGGGCGTTGGACTTCATTGTGGATCCGGCTGCTACGCCGAAGAATCCTGACCAGCTTCCGATCGGGTTCGCGAGGCGCTACGACGACACCATCCACGATCACGTTGTCGACATCACGTGCGCGGCTTGTCACACTGGGCAGCTGAACGTGAAGAGTGCGACGGACGGCACGCCGACGGCGATCCGGATCGACGGCGGGCAGTCAATGAGTGCATTCACTGACGTGAACCCGGGCAGCTTCCAGTTGGACCTTGGATTGTCGATTGGCGAAACGCTCACCAATCCATTCAAGTTCAATCGATTTGCGGCGAAGGTGCTGGGGCCGGACGCGAACACCATCAGAGGCAAGCTTCAACTGTGGAGCAACCTGGCAAGCGTTGAAGCAGGACTGGGAAAGGTCTTCATGGGCTCGTCCGGATTCTGGCATTATCCGGTGCAGGAGGGCTACGGCAGGACAGATGCGCTGACGCGGATCGGCAACGTGGTCTTCGGCGATCATGTTTCTTCGAAGAACTACATGAAAGGGGACGCGCCGGTCAGTTATCCCTACTTGTGGAACATCTGGAAGTTCAACTGGGTGCAGTACAACGCATCCGTGAGCCAGCCGATGGCGCGCAACGTCAGCGAGGCCATGGGTGTTGGAGCGGACTTCAGACTGTTGGACGACTACGGTCGTCCGATTCCGGCAAGTGAGCGGTATGACACCACAGTGCAGTTCGACAACCTGCAGCACATTGAGACGACACTGCAGAAGCTGAAGCCGCCGCAATGGCCTGAGGACCTGCTGGGCAAGATCGACAAGAAATCGTCTGATCGCGGCGAGGCATTGTTCATGCAGCACTGCGCGCATTGCCACGGACCGCATGTCGCCTCCCAGGCGTTCAAGGATGCGACATCGCCCGGTCAACAGGGACGGCAGAAGGGCGATCCGCTGTGGGTGATTCGGTATATAGACGTGGAGGATGTGGGCACCGATTCGACCGCTGCGGACAATTTTTACAAGAACCGCGTCGACCTGACGCGCAGCGGAATCACCTTCGATGATGTGAAGCCGCTGCTGGTGGAGGAGTATCAGAAGCTGAAGGTGCGGAACGCTAATCTGGCTACCGATCTACCGAAGGAAATTCCGTTGCAGGAGAAGATGGTGCAGAGTGCGAAGGAGGAATCGGACAAGGCAAAGGCAGAATTCGAGGCCCAGAAGACCCGCTTCACCGCGATGACTCCAACTTTGCAAAAGGATGCCAAGATGCAAGTGGATTCCGCGGAAATGCATGCGAGAGAGGCGCTGGAAAAATACGAAGGCGCACAGCTGATATTGGATGAATATAACCAAGAGCTATCTGATGCGACGACAGAACCTGTGGACGATGCGTACATTGCGCAGCAGATTGGTTCGATCGACATGAGCAAGCTGAGTTCGGGTGAAGGGCTCAGCATACTGGGCATGATCATTCGCAAGAAGTACTACACCGATCGGCTGTTCTCCCCGGAGGCGCAGGCGTGCTTCTCGGGCTTCGACACTCTGGACATGCCACAGGTTGCCGAGGGGTATAAGCCGCGGCCACTGCAAGGTGTGTGGGCTACGCCGCCGTTTCTGCATAACGGGTCGGTACCGAATCTGTGGGAGTTGCTAGGGCCCGTTTCGAAACGGTCGCCGAAGTTTTTTGTGGGGCGGCGGGGATTTGATCCGGTGCATGTGGGGTACGCTACCGAGCCGGCGAAGGGTTCCTCAGGCGGGTTCTGGATGGATACCACGATAGCCGGCAACCATAACACCGGTCACGAATTTGCCGATGGCTATGTGCAGTACAACCCGGATCCGAAGGCGCCGAAAAGTCCTCCGGGCATCATTGGCCCGGCGCTGTCAGACCAGGATCGCACGGACATCATCGAATACCTGAAGATTCGCCAGGATCAGCCGGATGCGCCGGAACGAAAGCCGGTGGATTGCTTTGCGCTGCTGAAGTAGGTTTGAATTGAAAAGAGGACAACTCCCTGATTCGGGAAAGTTGTCCTCTGAACGCATTGCGACGGTTTGAGCTCTAAATCAAAAAGGAATGTCGTCGTCGGAGATTTCGGTTTGCTGGGTGAAGTCGTCAGGGCCTGCGGGCGCGCGCTGGTCGAAACCGGCGGACGAAGTGGACGAACTGGATGAGCTGGCTGAACGGCTGTACCCGCCTGCGCCAGATCCATCTTCGCGGCCTGAGAGCAGCGAAAGATCGTTGACGATGATCTCGGTCTTGTAGCGCTTCTGGCCAGATTGCTTGTCGTCCCAACTGCTGGTCCGCAGGGCTCCCTCGATGTAGAGCTTGTTGCCCTTCTTTACGTAATCGCGAATGATTTCAGCGGTGCGGCCAAAGGCTACCAAATTATGCCACTCGGTACGGTCCTGCCAGTTGCCCTGCGCGTCCTTCTGGCGGTCAGTTGTGGCCAAACCGAAGGTGGCTACCATGGTGCCGCCGGGAGTGGAACGAATCTCGGGGTCCTTGCCTACATTGCCTAGAAGGATGACTTTGTTAACGCTCTTTGCCATGTTATGCACTCCTGCTAATTCCCAGTGTCGCTGCCAATTTGCACTGTCACAATC
>JBAWCO010000718.1:0-3338 GCA_049590315.1 Occallatibacter sp.
CGACCAGACTTATGACGACTGGATCGCCGACGGTGAGAGCGCTTACTCGGGCGGGCTCTACCTTGCTGCGCTCAAAGCCTCAGCGCGGATGGCGGACAAATTGGGCGAGCCGGACACTGCCAGGGAGTATGACGCTCTGGCTGATAAAGCTTCCGCTGCCTACGTCAAGAAGCTGTGGACGGGAAGCTATTTTCGCTACGCCGTGAAAGGGCAGGACACTGAGGCTGTCATGGCTGATCAGTTGGCGGGCCAGTGGTATGCCGATCTGACGGGGCTGGGCGAGCTGGTCCCGAAGACAATGCGAGTCTCTGCGCTACACAAGGTCTACGACACTAATGTGCGCAGATTTGCAAAGGGAGAAATGGGCGCTGTCAACGGCATCGGTTCAGATGGAACGCTGTTGCACAGTAACGACCAGATCGAAGAAGTGTGGACTGGGACTACATTTGGGATCGCGAGTCACATGATCGCGGAAGGTCTCAACGACGAGGGCTTCGCCACTGCAAAAGGTGTCTACAACGTAGTGTGGCGCGACCGTGGATACTTCTTCCGCACGCCGGAAGCCTATGACATCCACGGACTCTTCCGGGCGAGCATGTACATGCGGCCTGGAGCCATCTGGTCGATGGAGTACGCGCTGGAGAAGAAATAGGAGAGATATCGGCTGGTAGCTTTGCCAGACCTATGAAGTCGCCTTTGCAAGACGAGGTCGCGTCGGTCGCGAGACAACGCGGCAAAGCAGCCATGCAAGAATCAGCACTGCGAGAAGTAAGCCCAAGAGCAGCCATTTCAGGTGGGTCAGGATCTCGCGAGCAACTGTCAGTTGATCGAACGAGGTCCACTCCTCGCGAATTTTTCCATCGACAATACGCCAAACGGTGATGCCGCGCAGTTCAACCCTTGTTCCCGTTGCAGGCAATCCATAGTATCCGCCGCCGGTGTGAGTTCCCCTGAAGGTCCATACCACGGTGACCAGGTCCCCCTGAGCAGCCATCAGATTCACGGATATCTTGAGATCTGGAAACGCCTTCTTTTCTGCATGGACTGCAGCTTGATCTTCATCGAGAGAGGCATTTCTGTGCAGGCCGTGGTTGACGAAATCTTTGGCGTAGATCTCGTCCGCAACCTCAAATTTTCCCTGGTTGAAAATCTCGTCGAAGACTCGCCCAGCGATCGCCTTATTTCTGGCCTGCTGCGAAGCTGAGCCAGGCAATACTGAAACCGTTTCGACCGCGCATGCTGTGCAAATCGGCGCGATGGTCATCAACAGGAACAGCAATGCCGTCCTCATCATCGTTCTCCCCGATGTTACTCGTACGCGAGGGCTTCGATGGGGTCTTTCCGCGCCGCGATCCAAGCCGGGTAGAGAGCCCCACACAAGGCTCCGCCGAAGGCGATTGCGGCTCCTTGTGCGACCCATTGAGCCGTGATTTCAAAATGCTGAGTGGGAAATAAGTGGCCGATCAGAACTTTTACGCCGAAGGTGCCCGCAATACCCAGCAGCACTCCCGCAACCGCCATTACCGCGGTTTCGCGTAGCACTACACCCACGATGGTCGCCTTGGAAGCACCCATCGACTTGAGTATTCCGATCTCGCGGGTGCGTTCCAGCACCGCCGTGTACATGGATTGAAAGATGACCAGGAAGCCGACCAGGACCGCGATGAACGTGACCACCCGGAGAGCGACGTTGAAGCCGGGTAATTTGTCGGGGGTCATCGTGGTGTTCCACTCTTCCATGGTCAACGTCTTGTAGTCTTCCAGGCCGCGAGTCGAGTGGATCTCCTGGATCACGGCTTCCATGTTGTCGGGACTGTCACACTTGATATAGAAGACCGATGCCTTGCCTACCGCTCCCATCAGAGCTCCCATGGTGTCGAGGGGCAAAAGTTTGCGGCTGCCCTTGCCGTGCTCGACGATGCCAGAGACGCGGAAAGGTTGATTCATGATGGTGATGGTGCTGCCCACCTTATAACCTCCATCGGAGCTGGCGGCGATATCGTCGATGATCACGTCATTGGGGCCTTGGAACGGTTCGCCTGAGACGAAGACGAAAGGTTTCAATGCGTTGTAGGTGGGGTAATCGATTCCGAAGAGGACTTCGATCTTGCCCACGGTATTCAAATGCTGAATGACTGGGGATACGACACTCACGTGAGGCAGACCGCGAATGGCCTCAGCAAATTTGGCAGGCATGGGCGCGCCGCCGACTCCGTTCATATAGCTGGCGTTGGAAGGCCAAAGCATCAGGTCGGCGCCGATTCCGTTGGTGCGCTGCTTCTGGTCGTTCAGCATCCCCATGAAGACGCCCACAATGGACAGAATCATGATGACTTCGATAGCCACCGCGAACACACTGATCACTGAACGCACCGGCCTGTGCACCAAATTGGCAAAGATAAGCTTATTCATTCGTGAGCATGGCTCCGACTGGCAAACGCCGCAATAACCTTCGCATTCAGGGTAACAGTCGCGGCTGCACTCGCCTTCGCGCCAACCTAAGATGCTGCAACCCGGGTGTTAAATACTTCGTCAATATCTGCCCGTATCTCGGATGGTGCAGACTGATGAAAATAAAGGGAAACCCGATAAATGGCTTTGACGGGATTGGGAACCCGGTTTATTGTGAAACTTGAAAACTCTTCGGGTTCTATCCCTGTTTTCTGGTCGACGATGGGAAGCTTTGGAGAAGACCTGCGCATGGAGCGGCTGTCTCGCGGCATAGCGCTGGAAGACATTACCGCAGTTACCAAGATCAGCCAACACCATCTGGTTGCGCTGGAGCAGGATCATTTTCGCCAACTTCCCGGCGGCATTCTCAGCAAGGGAATTGTGCGCGGCTACACCGGGGCTCTGGGCCTGGACCAGCACGACTGGACAGAGCGGTTCATGAAGGCATATGTCGCCTCCGGACAGGTGATCGATGACGACCGCAGTTGGATGGCTTTCGCTTCTAATGTGGGGAAAGCGCGCATCCTGCGGCGCGAAGCCGTTGAGATTCGCCTTCGATGGGTGGGTGCAATTCTGCTGCTGATTGTGGTGGCCGCAGTTGGATTTCTCACCATTCGCTATTTTGGAATCCGCGCCGGTTGGTGGCATTCCTTGCTGCCCATTCCGGGGGCAGGGTCTGCTACCCACGCTGTGGCCTCGTGCGTGTACATCACGTATGTGAAAGCCCGGGGCTAAAGAGGCTGCGGAAAAAGCCCTCATTCCCAGAGAAGAGCTTGGAAGGCATTCCGCAGAGGCAAGGCCCGACCTATTCTATTGGCTTTATCGGCCCGACTGAAGTCAGGCCCTAATAAGAAACAACCTTCTGATCAGGCAGTTTGAGGCTGTAT
>JBAWCO010000719.1:0-7761 GCA_049590315.1 Occallatibacter sp.
AGGTGGGGGCGGGCACCATGGCGCCGGAGACGTTTTTGCGTGTGCTTGGAACGACACCTTATCGTGTGGGTTACGCGCAGCCGTCGCGGCGGCCGGCGGACGGGCGCTACGGCGAAAACCCCAACCGACTGTTCAAGCACACGCAATTTCAGCTCATTCTGAAGCCTCCACCGGTAAACGTGCAGGAGCTTTACCTGGAATCGCTGGAAGCGATTGGCATTGACCTCTCTCAGCACGATCTGAAGTTTGAAGAGGATAACTGGGAGTGGCCGGCGGGCGGCGCTTGGGGCGTGGGCTGGCAGGTGATGCTGGACGGCCTTGAGATAACACAGTTCACCTATTTTCAGCAGTGCGGAGGCATGGACCTGGACCCCATCTGCGCTGAGCTGACGTACGGGCTGGAGCGGATTGCAGCGTTTCTGCAGGATGTGGATTCGATCTACGAGATTGTGTGGGCTGTCGATCCTGAGACGGGCGCCAAGGTGACTTATGGCGATGTCCGGCTGGCCGAGGAGCTGCAGTTCAGTGTTTATAACTTCGAGTTTGCGGAGATAGACAAACTCTGGACGCACTTCAACCTCTATGAGGCCGAGGCGCAGACGCTCCTTGCGCAGGCCAGTGCGCTGCTGGCAAACGAAGACGCCGATCCGGTGGAGAAGAAGCGATTTCCACTGCTGGCCACCTATGAACTGGCGCTCAAGTGCTCCAATTTATTCAATCTGCTCGATGCGCGCGGGGCTATCAGCGTGACCGAGCGGGTGGGCGTGATTGGACGCATACGCGCGCTGGCGGTGGGCGTGGCCAAGGCGTACGCGGTGCAGAAGAGTTTCTAACGAGTTAGCGAGAAAGCAATAAGTCATGGCGGATTTTTTGTTGGAGATTGGCCTCGAAGAAGTTCCGGCCCGGATGATTGCCGGTGCCGAGGCCGAGTTAGGCCGGCGCGTGAGCGAGTTACTCACGCGTGAACGGTTGTTGGGTGCTGGCGGCAAGGTGACCACTTACTCGACTCCGCGGCGGCTGGCTGTGCTGGTGGAGGATGTGCTTGGAGCCCAGGCGGATACGGAAGAAAAGCTGACTGGCCCGTCGTGGAAAGTGGCTTTCAAGGAAGGCGCGCCGACCGCTGCGGCGGAGGCCTTTGCGAAGAAGGCCGGCGTGGCTGTTGCGGCTCTTGAAAAGATTACGAATGCCAAGGGCGAGTATGTGGGCGCGACCGTGAAGCGGCTGGGTCGCGCAGCGGCCGAGTTGCTTGCGGCTGAATTGCCGAAGGAAGTGCTGGGTCTCTATTGGGCCAAGAACATGTACTGGCGCGCAGGGAAGCCGGAGCGGTTTGTGCGGCCGGTGCGCTGGGTTGTCGCGCTGCTTGATTCCGCCGTTGTGCCGCTGGAGATTGCGGGGATTGCGGCAGGAAATGTGAGCCGCGGGCATCGCATCCTGCACGGCGCAGCGCCGGTGATTGTGGATGTTGCCAAGAACTACGCCGAGAAATTACGCGCTGCAAGCGTGGTGGTGGATGTTGCGGAGCGCAGGCATATCATTCGCAAGGCGCTGGATGCGGCGACACGCACGGTGGCCGGCGCTCGCTGGCGTGAGGATGAGGCGCTGATTGAGACTGTAGTACATCTCACGGAGTGGCCGAGCGTGGTGCTGGGCAACTTTGAGCCGGAGTATCTGGAACTGCCGGAAGAGGTGCTGGTGACCGTGATGCGCGACCACCAGAAGTATTTTGCGGTGGAAGGCGCGGACGGTACTGAACTCCAAATGGGACCAGCCCCCTACTATCGCAAACTGATGCCGCATTTCCTCGCCGTGCTCAATACGAAGGTCGATGAAGAAGGCGCAGCCATCATCCGCCACGGCAATGAACGAGTGCTGAGAGCCCGCTTCAAGGATGCGCGGTTCTTCTGGGACTTCGACCAGAAGACGTCGCTTGAAGATCGCGTCGAGAACCTGAAGGCAGTCACATTCCAGAAGGAGTTAGGCAGCTATCACTGGAAAACAGAGCAGAATTTGGCAGCGGTGAGAGCGCTAATCGCAATCCTCCCGAGAACCGAGATGGGCCTGCCAAGAACCGCCGCAGGCGGGATTGTGGATGAGCATTCGCTGCTGTTGGCTACAAGGCTGGCCAAGACCGACCTGACTACGGAGCTTGTCAAAGAGTTTACGGAGTTGCAAGGAATCATTGGCGGTCAATACGCCCTTGTGCAGGGACATGGCGGAGTTGTCGCTCAAGCCATAAACGATCAATACAAGCCGGCATCTACTGAAGATGGAATCCCGCAAACTCCTGAGGGCCAGCTGCTTGGCCTCGCCGACCGAATTCAGACGCTCGGTGCGATGTTTAGTGCCGGGCTGGAGCCTACTGGATCGAAGGACCCCTATGCGCTGCGTCGCGCGGCCAACGGTATCGTGAAAATTCTCGCGGAATCTGAGATGCCGATAACCATCATTGATCTGCTTGCGCGGCAAACTGAGGTTTTGAATCGGCTCCAGAATACGGGAACTGACGCGAAGTTGATTGGCTTTCTCCGAGAGCGCCTGCACTTCTACCTCAAAGATGTGCGTGGCTTTGCATACGACGTGGTAAATGCGGTGATGGGGAATATCTTGTACGACAGGATCGGAGCTGGATGGGACGACGTGCGGGATGCGATCGCACGTGCTGAGGCGCTGACGGAGGTTCGCGGCTCAGAGGACTTTGCGGCGATCTCGGCGGCGTTCAAGCGGATCAAGAACATTCTGCGCCAGGCCGAGGAGAAGGGATTTGCCATCCAGGCAGCCTATGGAGTAGTTCTTTCCGCAGAGGCGCAACAACTCGCGGATGCTGCTGCTGCTCTTGCGCCGGAGGTTGCCTTGCTGCGCCAGGAACGCGCATACGGCGAGGCGCTGGCCGCGATCGCGACGCTGCGCCCAGTCGTGGACGCTTTCTTCGACAAGGTAATGGTGCTCGATCCAGACCCTGCGATCCGCGGTGCGCATCTTGGGTTGATCGACGGCGTTCTGCGCGGCTTCTCGGGAATTGCGGACTTCAGCGAGATTGTGACGGGGTAGGGGTTTTCCTGCTCGCTGGTCGAGCGTCCTGGGTTCCCACTCATCGCGATAAGGCTGCGATGAATGGGGCACGGTGCTTTTTGTGTTGTGCAGGCTGAGCCGCGGTCGGGTTTCCGGGCTGGGTGGCCGATTCCATAGCATCTTCCCCGCTGCTCGGACGTCTACAATCTATAGAGATGTCCGACACACTTTATTTGAGTTTGTGGTACCCGAATCTGCGTCTTGAGACGCTTCCCGATAAGCTGACGGCAGTATTGAGCGAGTTTGCCGCTCACGGCGGCGAGGCCAAAGTGTATGCCGCCACGGTATGGCCTGTGAGCTGGAAAGAGTCGCCGGTCTTCCAGCGCGTGTGGGGACGGGGGGTGCACTCGTCCGAAGGGGGCATTGAGCCTCGACTGGCCGTGGAAGCGGCGCTGGAATTGATGCACGACGATTACGCTTACGAGTTCCAGATTGGGTGGAACCTTTGGGAACTGGAAAGGGAAGAGGCAGGTCCTTCGACTTCGCTGCGCTCCGCTCAGGATGACGGCCTTTCACTGATCGCTCAGGGTAACAATGCGCCGGGGCGCTGGGTGCAGCAGCCGCGATTGGTTCGCGTGACGGGCTACGGGCCGCTCTTCGATGAAGGAACCTATGAGTCCGACGGGCATATTCGGTTGGACTTTGGCTCGGATGCGCCATTTCTGGATGAGTGGGAAGACGTTGCCGAGTTGAATGCAATTGCGGCGCGTCATGTTGAGCAGAATGTGCGCCAGTTGATCGATTTGACCGCAGCCGTGGAGAAGAGTTCAGGGGCCACCGCGCGGCTGTTGTGGAGCGAGTTGGGCGAGAGCCTGGCGCAGCGCCTGGCAGCTCGACTTGGGGGAGCAAACTGAGCGTGCGCTTCACCATTGAACGATTGCGGACACTGGTGCTGGCAGCAGGTGTGCTTCTGGTGGTTTCGCTGATTGTGGTTCTGGCCGTGGGCAAGTGGAAGCGCCATTTCAATCTGCGCGAAGTGCTGAAACCGCTGGGAGCAGATATTCAGAAGGAAGCCAACGGCTTCACATTTTCGCATGCGCTCGGTGCGCACTCGCAATACAAGATCCACGCCTCAAAAGTGGTGGAGTTGAAGGACGAGCGCGCGGTGCTGCATGACGTGATGATTGAGCTGTACGGCGAGGACGGCAGCCGCGTAGACCGCATTTCAGGCAGCGAATTTGAATACGACAAGAAGAACGGCACGGTAAAGGCCGCTGGAGTTGTGGAGATTACGCTGATGAAGCCGGGGGTTGCGCCGGCAGTTGCGCCTAAAGCGACAGCAGCACAGGCGGTAGGCGACAAAGCCAAAGGATCGTTGGCCGCGGCCGCCGGGACTGCCGCTTCTGGCGAGATTCATGTGAAGACCAGCGGGCTGACCTTCGACCAGAAGAGCGGAGTGGCGACCACCAGCCAGCATGTGGACTTCTCCATGGTGCAGGGATCGGGAAGTTCGATGGGCGCAACCTTTGAATCGCAGCAAGGCCACCTGGTGCTCGATCAGGCCGTGGTGTTGAATACCGAACGCAATGGAGAGGCTGTGCAGATCCATGCACACCACGCGGAGTTCGGGCGCCAGGCCGATCTGTGCCACCTGCAGACGGCCACTGCTGACTACCGCGGCGGGGAAGCGACGGCCGGCACGGCGCAGATTCTGTTTCGCGAGGATGGGTCGGCTGTGCGGCTGGACGCGACCAATGGATTTACTGTGGCGACAGAGACAGGTGGCCATCTGGCAGCGCCCACGGGATCAATGGACTTCAACGACCACAATCAGCCGCGCCATGGGCATCTTGAAGGCGGCGTGACCATGGACTCCACTAGCGCGAGAGGAGCCGTGAGCCGCAAGGTGCATGGAACCTCACCAACGGCGGAGCTTGAATTTACGGCTGATGGCGAGCTTCATCGCGCGCACCTGGAGAGGGGCGTGGAGATGCACAGCGATGAGATCACCGCGCCAGCAGCGAACTCCAAAGGAGGCGCGCTGCGTGTGAGCCGGACTTGGCGCTCGCCTGTGGCTGACATCGAGTTTCGCGATGCCGGGCACGGACAGGTTGAGCCGGCGATCATGCACGGAACGGGCGGTGTGGTCATCAATGACGAGAGCCAGCGAGGAAATGGGCCGATTGAGCCTTCAAAGCTGGCGGCCGATGATGTGACTGGGGAATTTGGCCCGTCGTCTCATCGCACCTTGAACCAAAGCCCGCTAGCAGGAACGGCAAGCTCGCAGTTGTCCGCTTTGATCGGCGTTGGCCACGCCAGCCTGGAAGAAACCACTGCGACGGGAACCAGGCAGTCGTCGACCGGGGATCGGTTGGAGGTGCATTTTATTCCTGCGGAAGAGGCAGGCGCGACGGGCGGAAGAGCCGGGACGAAGAGCGGCCAGAGTAGTGCGTCGCAGATTCAGTCGGCGGTGCTGGATGGTCATGTGATTCTGACTCAACAGCCAGCGGCGAAGCCAGGCGCGCAGGCCGGTGCGCCGATGCGGGCCACAGCGGGGCGGGCCGTTTACGAAGGCGCGGGCCAGTGGATGCATCTGACGCAGGAACCGCGGGTGGAAGATGGCGGCTTGCAGTTAACCTCGGAAAAGATAGACGTCTCCCACGAGTCGGGTGATGCATTTGCGCACGGGAATGTGAAGGCGTCCTGGGTGGATTTCGGTGCGGGGCAGACTGGCTCGGCAACGCAGGCAAAGGGGGCGAACAGCGCTGCCGGTCAGGGTACGGTGGCTCTGGGAGCGAACGGACCGGCGCACGTCGTTTCTGCGGAGGCGCAGCTTAGCCACGCGACAGGCGAGGTTACTTTCAAGGGGCATCCGCGGTTATGGCAGCAGGGGAATTCAGTGACTGCGCCGGTGATTGTGCTCGACAGACAGAAGCAGACGCTTGTGGCTATAAGCGCAGATGCGGCGGAGCCGGTGCGCGTGGTGCTGGTGAGTGCGGCAGGCCCCAGTTCGAAGAGGGCTGGAAGCAGGGATTCGGGGCGCGATTCTGCCTCGAAACCGGCAACGCCTTCGGTGATCCGGGTGCGCGGAGGGGACCTGAAATACTCCGGGGCGGAACGCAAGGCTTTGATGAGAGGCGGCGCGCTGGGGACAGTGACGGCGGAGACTGCAACCGCGACGGTCAATTCAAACGAAGCGGTTGTGACGCTGCTGCCTGCGGGTAATCACGCAGGCAGGGATGGCGGGCAGGGACAGGTGGATACGCTGATTGCCAGCGGCCATGTGACGGTGACCTCGGGGGGCAGGCGGGGGACGGGCGAGCGGTTGGTGTATACAAGCGAGACAGGGGAGTATGTGCTTACAGGGACAGCAGCCGCGCCGCCGCGGATGAACGATCCGGCGCGCGGAACTGTGACCGGCGAAGCACTGGTCTTCCATGGCGACGACGACAGCGTCAGCGTCGAAGGCGGCGGACGCAAGACCACGACAGAGACCACGGCGCCGAAATAGCGGCGGGAACGAGCTGAAGGTAAATGGAAACGCTGATCGCCGAAGGAATCGGCAAGAGTTACAAGGGGCGCCAGGTGGTTCGCGGAGTCGACCTGCGCATCTCCCGCGGCGAGGTTGTGGGGCTGCTGGGACCGAATGGCGCCGGGAAAACTACCAGCTTTTACATGATTGTGGGATTGGTGGAGCCGGAGACCGGGCGCGTCCTGGTGGATGCCAACGACATTACGCGAGTGCCGATGTATCTGCGGGCGCGCAATTACGGCATCAGCTATCTGCCCCAGGAGCCTTCGGTGTTTCGCAAGCTTACGGTGGAGGAAAACATTATGGCTGTGCTGGAGGCGCAGCCGCTGGGCAACCGGGAGCGGCGGACCAGGACTGAAAAGCTGATTCATCAACTGAACCTGGGCCACGTTCGCACCACCAGGGGCTTTGCGCTTTCGGGAGGCGAGCGACGCCGCGTGGAGATTGCGCGCTGCCTGTGCATCCAGCCCAATTTTATTCTCCTGGACGAGCCATTCAGCGGCATCGATCCGATTGCGGTGCTGGAGCTGCAGAAGATCATCTTCGACTTGAAGGCGAGCGGCATCGGGATACTGATTACCGACCACAACGTGCGGGAGACGCTGAGCGTGACTGACCGGGCTTACATCATTGCCGAGGGAAGGATCATCTTTGCGGGCACGCCGCATGAGCTGGGTAACAATCCGGAGGTACGGCGGCTTTACCTGGGCGAAGGGTTCTCGATGGGGTGATGGCTGGGGTTCCTAATACGACAGTTGTATTTCGCTCAATTGAGAGAGAACGAGCAGAGGCCCGGGCCTAAAGGCCACGCGAATTCGGCCCTATTCAGGGGGTTGAAACCCCCTGCTCCCTCCGTGATCCCCGATTTACAACGTGTGGTTCAATGCGCGCCTGTGTTCAAAAGAAGGCCCATCGGAGGGTGCGTAGTGTGTGCAAATAAACGCAGGCAAAAGTGAAATATATGTTCTAAAACAGGCCAAAAACAGGCAAAATCGCATGTTTTTGACGCGAAATAAGGCTCAAAAACAGTGGTTGAATCCTGTTTGCGTGCGTTTAGTTGCGCATGCTTCGGAGCTTTGACTGTTTCCCACTCATCGCGCGGTAAAGCTGCTCGATGGATGGGCACCTGCGGTGCGGCAGACGCTCGCGGGAGGCTCGCGCTGGCTTCATGCTTCCCACTCATCGCGCGGTAAAGCTGCTCGATGGATGGGCACCTGCGG
>JBAWCO010000720.1:0-17361 GCA_049590315.1 Occallatibacter sp.
TAATCCCTTGGTTGGGGGTTCGAATCCCTCCGGGCCCACCATTTAGGCATTTCCTATTCAGTGATTTTCCCCCGCGATTACGGTCCAGCTTCTCAAAGTTGAGAATCTACTTCGCTTCGGCCACCTCTTCACCGCCGGAGATACAATGAGCTGTGCGAAAAGTCATCCTTGTCGTCGTTGTGATCGCAGTGCTGGTGCCGGTTGCCGTTCTTTTCGTTCGGTCGGAAACGCCAGCATTGGACTTGCCCTCTCCAGTTGCTTCCATCGGACAGGCGACGCCCATTATCGTGCACGTGCGCGACCCGCGTGGCATTCGCAAAGCCAATGCTTTTATTGAGCAGAATGGCGCTCAATTTCAAGTATGGGAACTGGCCCAACCTTCCCGTGCAGCCGAGAGCACGTGGAACTTTACGGTTGGTGTCAAGACCACTCCGCAACTGAAAGATGGCAAGGCGAAATTGATAGTTGAAGCTACTTCGAACGATCTCCTTGGAAAAACAGCGCATCTGGAGCGCGACGTCACCGTCGTCACACAACCTCCAACGGTAAGTGTTGATTCAGAGCAGCACTACCTCTACCTCGGCATGGCCGATCTGGTCACCTTTAACGTCTCGGGCAGTTGGACTGCCGCGGGCGTGCACGTCGGCGATCAATCCTATCGGGCCTGGCCCATGCCGGGTGGCAAGCCTGGAGTCTTTTCGCTTTTCGCTTTCGCGTGGAATATGCCCGCGGGGACGATTCCGCAGGTCTTCGCTGCCAATGGTGCAGGGAACGACGTGACCAGCCCGATCACGGTCGTGTTTCCTAAAAAAGAGCAGCCGAAGTACACCACTCACGACTTGCAGGTAAGCGATACATTCATGCAGAAGGTCATCGGCGAGCTTGATCCGAACGGCCCCGGCGATCAAGTCACGCGCTTCGTCAGGATCAATAACGAAATGCGCCGCGCCAATAACAAGACTCTGTCCGACCTGCGCCTCAAGACCGCGGACAAATTTCTGTTTTCGCAACCCTTCGCTCGGCAGTCTCATTCGCAGGCTGAAGCAACGTTTGCCGACGTGCGCAACTATATCTACCAGGGGAAGAAGATCGATCAGCAGGTCCACCTGGGATACGATCTCGCCGTCACGCAGCATGTAGGCGTTGAAGCGTCCAACGATGGCCGCGTGGTTTATGCGGCGTCGCTGGGCATCTATGGCAATTGCATTGTTGTCGATCATGGCTATGGATTGCAGACCATCTACGGCCACCTCAGCCATATCGATGTGCACGAAGGCGATATGGTGAAGCGAGGCCAGGTGATGGGCCAGAGCGGCATGACGGGTATGGCGGGGGGCGATCATATCCACTTCGCCATGCAGCTCGACGGCGTGCAAATCGATCCCAAGGAGTGGTGGGACAGTCACTGGATTCAAGACCACGTTGCGAAGCGAGTTGACCTGCCGGGATTCAAGAATTGAGATAGAGGCGCCGGATTAACTGGCGATCTTTTCCCAAGTGAGGATCACGATGCGAATTACGCTCCCTCTTGCCTGGGTCAGTGTGGTGCTGCTTGTCTCTGGTTGCGCTGCCCATCGCGCCGCCGTAGTGAAGGCCGCTTCAGCGCCGGTTGTTGTCGCTGAATCCGTGCGCGAGGCTCCGCCCGATGATTTTCTGCGCGTCAGCTTTCTTTCCGCAGGAACAAAGGTCACGAGCCTTTCCCGGCCGGGTGCTGTGCGTGCCTTTGCGACGGCTACGGCGCTCTATGCGCCCCCACTCAAGCTGGAGGCCTTTCCCTATTACTCAGGCCTGGTGAACGACGACAAGAGCGTGCTGGTGGCGATGCGATGCCGTCCGCAACACCCGGAAAAAGTGGATGCTGTGCTTGCCACATGGCCGAATATCTTCACGGCCATAGAGCGCGACGTTCCGTTGGATCCGGGCGCTTGCAATGCAAAACCCGTCGACACCCCAACGCAGGTCGCGTGCTTTGCCCGGGATTTCAGTGATCCTCCGGCATCAGCGGTTCCTACTTCACTGGCACACACTTTCAGTTATGCAGGGACTCTCTATGATGGCGACCACGCGGCGCTTGCCAAATGGCTGCAGGATAACTATGGAATCTACCCCGCCTTTAGCGGGATCGGTTACTCGGTCAAGGATTCTTATTCGCTGAGCAGCCAGCCCATGACTTCGCAACAGATCCTGGTGAAGTCGGTCTCGTCGGAATACGTTCTGAAGAATGTCTCGCTCTCCGATGCCGGCTGCCGCTGCATCTCGGTCGCACCGTATCCCGGTCGGGCGAGCGACCGCCTCGACCCTGACTTCATCGCCCAGGCTGGAGGCGACGGCGTCTGCCGACCGGTTGATCGCTTGACCGTCTCTCATTGAAGATGGGAGCAGCAGGCTGATGTGACTCCTGACAGAATTACAATCTCGCACACTACGCGCTTTCGCGTCGCCATGGTCCTGGCGATCCTCGCGGATGCACTACAGGTCATCGTCTTTCCGCTATTCGTCGAAGGCGCTGAATCGCCGGCTGCCGATGTCCTCGATTTCGCCGTTGGAGCCGTGCTGGCTTACCTTCTTGGTTGGCATTGGGAATTCTTGCCGTCGTTTCTGGGCAAGCTGGTGCCCGGGGTTGACCTGGTTCCCTTCTGGACGTTGGCGGTGGCGAACGTATATCGGAAATCAAAGCGGACCGCACCGACCACGACCATAGAAGGAAAACCGTGAAGAGCATGCTCGTCTTTTCAGCATGCCTGGGTGCGACCTGCCTGGGAGCTTCTCTCACCTCGTCGCCCCAGACTTGCTCCGGTCCTTCCTCGTTGGAGGCGCGGGTTCACGCCCATCCCGCTGTCGATGGCTATGCCGCGTTGGGGAATTGGTTCAGCGAAAATCATGAGACAAATTGTGCGGCGGAAGCCTTTCAGAGCGCGCTGAAGATCGATCCGAACTCGAAGAAGGCACTTGACGGGTGGGCTAAGAGCCTTCTTGCCGCCGGAGATTATGGCACGGTGATCCGTCGTCTTCGCACCGTGCCGCTGGATGAGAACCTGACTCTGGATCTGGCCGCTGCATTGAGAACGGCGGATATGTTCGATGACGCCGAGAAGGTGCTGGTCGAAGGACTGAAGACTTATCCGAACTCGGACGGGCTTGCAGGAGCGCTGGTATCTCTCGACATTCATGTGGGACATAACGCCGCCGCGCAGATAATTGCGGAAAAACAAGCGCGACTGAAGTCCGCCGATCTGGAGGCGCAGCGCATCTATTTGCGGACCCTGATCATTAACGGAGACAACAAGGCGGCGGCGCCGCTGGGGCGCAAACTGCTGGTGCTCGCGCCGCACGATGCTGAATTACTTTTTCTGAATGGCATGCTGGAACGCGGTGCGGGAGACTTTGCGGCGGCGCGCAAACATCTTGAGGAATCGGTGGCGCTGAATCCTAACTTCTATAACTCGCACTACAATCTTGGCGTGGTGCTGGAGCAGCTTCAGGACGCCGCAGGCGCCAGGGAACAGTTCAAGAAGGCCATCGAGCTGGGGGCGAACGAACCGGAAGCGCGCTTTGAACTGGCCAAGGTTTTGCGCACGCTGGGAGAAACAGCAGAAGCGCAGGAACAGCTCAAGATTTATCAGCAGCGGTTGAAGGAAGAATCGGATAAATCATTGGCGATATTGAAATCGACGCAGGCTGAAGAGGCGGTGAAGGCCGGAGACAACAGGAAGGCTGCCGATCTATTTCGCGAAGCCAGCGCAGCGTTGCCTGAGAATCCTGCGCTGGCGTATCGGCTTGGCGTGGTGCTGGGCGAGCTGGGCGATACGAAGGGGGAGCGCGGGGCGTTGCAGCAGGCTATCACGGCCGATGCGGAGTTTGCGCCTGCACACTACCAGCTTGGCTATCTGGAAACGCGCGAGGGCGACAACGCCGCGGCTGAACAGCAATTCAGGTTGGCGTTGAAGGCTGCGCCAAACTATACACAGGCGTTGGTTGCGTTGGCTGCGACGCTGGGAATGGAGTCGCGGTTCAAGGACGCGCAGGATACCGTCAACGACGCGCTGAAGATTGAGCCGGACAACAAAGCCGCTCTCGAACTCAGCCGGAAGTTGGCTGACGCGCAGAGCCAGCACTAGAGCGAACTGATGGCGTGGAGGGATGTGGGTTGTGATGGACGAGAAAGAGACTGCCCGGTGGACGCGTCGTCGTTTGTTACGTACCATTCCTGCGGCTCTTGCTCCCGTGCTCATGCCGGGCGGACTGCGTGCAGCCAGTAAGACAGCAGCGCCGTTCTCCCGCTTCGTGGATGTAGCCCACGCGGCTGGCTTGACGGAGACGATGGTCTACGGCGAGCCGGACAGCTTCACGTACATCTTCGAGTCCATGGCCAGCGGCTGCGCGTTCGTCGACTACGACAATGACGGTTGGATGGACATCTTCATTCTCGGCGGACGAAGGCTGAAAGATACTCCGCCGAATGCGAGCAACCGGCTTTACAAAAACAATCGCGACGGCACGTTCACCGACGTAACCGCCAAGGCCGGGTTGCTAGACACGGGCTGGGCGCAGGGCGTGTGCGTGGGCGACTATAACAACGACGGATTTGAAGATCTGTTCCTCACTTACTACGGGCAGAATCGCCTCTATCGCAACAACGGCGATGGGACTTTTACTGATGTGACGGCCAAGGCTGGGTTGCTCTATTCCACCACCCGTTACAGTACTGGCTGTACTTTTCTGGATTACAACCGCGACGGCCTGCTCGATCTTTTTGTCTCGAACTACCTTGAGATCGATGAGGCCACCGCACCCAAACCATCGTTGGCGGTGCCTAACTGTAACTTCCAGGGCGTGCCCACTCTTTGCGGGCCGCTGGGTCTACCCAAGGCGCAGAACTATCTCTACCGCAACAATGGCGACGGCACCTTTACCGATGTTTCGAAAGAGTCTGGCATTGCGGGGTTCCGCGGATCGTATGGGCTGACGGCTCTTTCCATGGATGCGGATGAGGATGGTTGGCCAGATATCTTCGTGGTCTGCGATTCAACTCCCTCGCTGCTGTTGATGAACAACCACGACGGCACGTTTCGTGAAGAGGCCTTGTTTCGCGGTGTTGCGCTGAGCGGCGATGGCCGACAGATGGGCGGCATGGGCGGCGCAGTGGGTGATTACAACCTCTACGGGCACATCGACCTGGTGAAGTCTCACTACTACAACCAAGCTACCGGCCTTTACCGCAACGACGGCAAAGGCAATTTTGACGACGTGACTATCCAGGCCGGTCTCAATGGGGAGAACCGCTTTGTGTGTTTTGGCGCGGGGATTGCCGACTTTGACAATGATGGTCACCCTGACATTCTGCTCGCCACCGGCACTGTCTATCCGGAGGTTGGCCGCGTGCTGCCGGCGTATCCTGCACGCACGCCGCGCGTTCTGTTTCGCAACCAGGGCGACGGCACATTTATTGAGATGGGTGCGGAGGCCGGCGCAGGCATCGGTGCGCGCCACTGCAGTCGTGGCGCAGCGTTTGGCGATTTCGATAACGATGGCGACATCGACGTGCTGATCATGAATGTGAATGAGCCGCCGACACTTCTTCGCAACGACTCACCAGCCGGCAATCATTGGATCAAGATTCGCCTCGAGGGTACCAAGAGCAATCGCAGCGCGATCGGCGCGCGCGTGCTGGTGCGTTACGGAGGCAAGGTGCAGGTTCAGGAATTATTGAGCCAGTCGAGCTTTCTATCTTCGAACGATCCGCGTCTGCACTTCGGTCTTGGCACAGTCGCCACTGCGGACATTGAAGTACACTGGCCATCGGGGCTGGTTGAGACCATCAAGTCCGCCGCTGCAGATCAATTGCTCACATTGCGAGAAGGAGCGGGGCAAGTGAAAGGGCGACCGTTCCGATGAGAAATCTTCAGCATTAATGCTCGTTCAGATCAACGCTGTAGAGATTCACGCTGGAGGTGCGGGCACTCACCATGGGCAGGTCGCCGGGCGCCAGACCGATCAATCGGTAGTCCGTTGCGGCAATGGGTTGCAGGTCGCCGATGATGGCTACTTGTTGCGCTTTTCCTACCGGAACGGCAATGCGATAGATCGGCTTGCCGACCTCAAGAAAATCCTGGAAATAGAGAAATTGGCTGTCGTGAGACCAGGTAGGATCGCCGACGCCATGAGTGGTCAGGGTTGTCCATTGTTGCTCTCTGCGATCGAACAGCAGCAGCGCCTTCTGATCCAGGCGAATGGCAGCGATGTAACGACCGTCGGGGGAAAGTCGAGGGCTGAAGAGGCCGGTCGAGCCTGGAATCTCAGTGGCTTTGTTCGTTTTCAAATCCAGAAGGTAGATTGCCTTGGGCTGACGGCTATCCATCCTGTCAGGCAGACGGCCGAAGACCAGCGACTGACCGTCCGCGGACCAGCCTGGGTCTGCTTCGTTGCGGTCTTCGGTGAGAAGAGGGGTTGGCTTTCCACCTTCCGCGTCCAGCAAATAAATCTTCCAGGGCATTCCGGGCTCGGCTGCCATCAGAGCCAGCGTGCGGTTGTCAGGCGACCATTTCATGCTGAAGATGCGCAGCGGCGGCGTGGTCAATTCGATCCGTTCGCTTCCATCAGCCCGGCTGCGCCACAGGGAACTGTCCGCTGCATTGAGCCACGCCACCCAGTGGCCGTCAGGGGAGTATTGGGCGAGCGCCGCCGCACTCAGGTTCTGATCGAGGGCGGTAAATATGGTGGAGTCGGCCTGCGCGTGCAACAACTCAATCTGCTCGTTGACGCCGATAAAGTAGATACGGCGGCCTATGGGCGAAGTGCTGGGAGCCTCGTAGTCAAGAGGGCCGTTGGTGATCTGCCGTGGCTCGCGGTCTGTCAGCGGCCAGAGTCGTTGGCGCTGCGCCCAAATGTCCCGGTGGCCGTTGTGTGTGGACTGGAAAACAAAATCCTTTCCGTCCGACGTCCAGCTTCCACAGCACTCCGATGCCGGCTTGCTCCAACCCGACAGCAGAGCATGCAGGTTGCTGCCATCTGCGGCCACTTCCCATAGTTCCGTTGTTTGGCGCTTGGGATCATTCAGGGTGAAGCGCAGTAGCTTTCCATTCGGCGACCAGCGCAACCAGAATGCCATTCCCGGCGAAGTCACCAACTTAGTAGGATCGCTTCCATCGGCTCCGATGATGGTGAGGTCGTTTCCACTGGCTACGAGTAGGCGGCGGCCGTCGGGCATCCAGGTTGCATCGTGAGCCAGAACGTTGGGAACGCGCCTGGCATCTCCGCCGAGCGTGGGGACAATCCACAAGGGCTGCTCGGGCTCTGCCTGCAGGTGGCTATGAAGGATCAGCTTCGATCCGTCTGGCGAGAGCGATGCTATGAGCGGAGCGGGAATTTCAGAAGGCAGGTAGAAATGGCTTACTTCGCCATTGTCGGCCAGCGCTACGGCCAACACGGGGTCGCCCACTTCCACATGCGAAAAGTAAAGCCGGGCGCCGTCGCTGGCCGAGCTGGAGAAACTTTCCACCTCCGGATCATTGGCAAGAACATGGCCGGAATAGGTGATCTGGGCTACGCGGAAGGGCTTGCGAGCGGGAGGGCGCAGCAGCAAAACGAGCGCCAGCCCGAGGCAAACACACACCAGCGAAACCGTAGTCCAAGGCCGGGAAATGGAGCCAAGCCAAGATAAGAGCACCGAGTTTTTCGGGACCCCGACGGACGAGACTGGCGGCGCAGTCAGAGTCGCAGGCTGCGGCTCCGTTGTGCGGACCGGCGCAATGAACCGGTATCCCCGCTTGGCCAGCGTTTCAACAAAATGCGGATTCTCGGCGCGGTCACCCAGAGCCTCACGGAGCTTGTTTACGGCGATACCCAGGCTGTGGTCGAAGTCGACTGTGGTGTCCGAACCCCAGAGCCGCTGCTGCAGCGACTCTCTGGAAACCACTTCTCCCGGATGTTCCAGAAGGGCCACCAGCAATTTGAAAGGCTGGCTCTGCAGATGAACCCGAACTCCGGAACGGCGCAGTTCTCCACTATTCAAATCAACGTCAAAAAGACCAAACTGCATTCGCCCATTGCCGTTCTTCTGCTCAGACCCATCCATCACTGCCCCGCAACGCTCAACGCCCCTGGCGACTCCAACTCCTCAGTGTATCGAAGATGGAATCGGAATCGCCCCCGGACCGTATTTATCCTCCCGCGAACCATCAATTTTGAGGAGAGATGATTTTCCAACATCCTCATAAATAAGCCAGTTATCCGGAGATGACGAAATGATGGCGAAGAGGCGTCGGGTGAATTGACCACCGTATCTCTGAAGGCGTCATGTGTTGCCTGGTTACGAGGAGAAGCCCGACCAGCCGCATTCTCGAACCAGAGTTGTTGATTCCTTGGAGGACCTTGTGAAGCATAATCGTTACACTTCTTTGCCCCTGGGGCAGGGCCGTATTCGCATGACCATAATATGGATGGCATTCGCGGCCTTCCTGCCGTTCCTGATTGCCACCAGTCTGCTCGCCCAGAGCGATCTGGCGAGCATTCGAGGTACCGTTCAGGACCAAACCGGTGCGGCGATTCCAGCCGCTTCAATCCAACTGGTCAGCCTGGACACAGGCCTGACGAAGACTGCCGCAAGCGACGAGACCGGCAGCTTCCATTTTGAAGCCCTGGTTCGCGGCAACTACCGGGCCACGGTCACCGCAAATGGATTTCAGACCACGACGCAAAGCCTGACGTTGGACGTCTCGCAGATCCAGGCGCTTAAATTCGAACTGAAGCCGGGCTCAACCTCATCGACGGTTGTGGTTACGGATGCCGCTCCGATCGTGGACACGACGACCTCTTCGACCGGCAACGTGGTGGAGGCAGAGCAGATCGCCGCGCTTCCCCTGAACGGACGCAACTACACGCAACTCGCGCTGCTGGTGCCGGGAATCACGCGCGGCGCCTATGGAAGCGACGCGTCGGGCGCCAGCGGCAATTCCGAAACCTGGCGTGACATGGAAACCGGCGGCACGGCTATTTCAGCCAACGGCCTTCGCCAGCAGTCGAACAATTTTGAGCTGGACGGCTTGGACAACAATGAGTCCCTGGTCAACTCCACCGTCCTGATTACCCCCGTAGACGACATGCAGGAGTTCCGCGTGACCAACTCGGTTGCCCCCGCCGAATTCGGCAGAGCGGGCGGCGCCATCCTGCAGAACTCCATCAAATCAGGCACCACCAAGTATCACGGATCAGCCTTCTTTTTTGACCGCGACGGAATCTTCGACGCCAGTCCGAATTACTTCAGTCCCACCACTCCGGCCAGTTCGTTCCATCGCGCGCAGTTCGGCGGTTCGGCTGGCGGTCCCATCCCATTCATGCACGACAAGCTCTTCATCTTTGGCGGCTATCAGGGCCTGCGCCTGAAGACTCCGGACGGCGAGGCGCAAAACACCGTGGCCACGGCGCTGATGCGGACCGGCGATTTCTCTGAGCTGCTGCTGCCGCAATATGCGGGGTTCACCAATGGCTCGCCCAACCTGGGCTGGTCGACCAGCGTTCCCAACCAGCAGGTTACCGGTTGCAACACCACGGCTGGACCGAATGGAACCATCTACGATCCGACTACCTGCCTGCCGTTCCCTGGAAACAAGATCCCGGCCGGCAGGTTGAACAAGGCGGCGCTGAACTACCTGAACGCCTTCCCGCTGCCGAACAATATGACCGGTACAGGCGGCAACGTCGGGTTGAGTGAGAATTACGATTCGTTCCCGAGCGGCAGCCAGAACTTTAACGACTTTGACGTGCGCATGGACTGGGCAGCGACTTCAAAGGACAACGTCTTTGTGCGCTACAGCTACGGGCAGGATGTCTTGACCAAGGGCAGCCAGTATCCCAACCTTCCTGCGGGCTACGGAACCGGAGTAAACCCTGTTCATCCACGCGGTGAGGCGGTGGGCGAAACGCATGTGTTCAGCTCCAACATGGTGAACGAATTCCGTTACGGCCACCTGTATGACTTCTTCGGCTATGTGCCTCCCTTGGATAACATTCCGGTTTCAGCCAACCTGGGCATCCAGAACGCGAATCGCAATTCGCTGCTGGGCGGCGGCGCTGCCATCAATGGTGGCTGGCCTGAAGGCACATACACTGGAGACGGAGGCCCTTACACCGTTCCGCAATCGAGCAATCAATTTGTAGATTCCATTTCATGGACCAAGGGACCGCACACGTTCAAGTTTGGCGCCAGCATTGAAAAACGCCAGGTCTCCTTCTTCCAGGGCAACAACGCGAAGGGTTATTTTGACTTCAGCGGCAACAACTTCACCGGCAATGCAACGTCCGATATGTTGGCCGCCTTCGTAGACGACTATGCCATCGGCGTGGCCAGCAACTACTTTGTGACCCAGAACTGGGAGACGGGCTACTACGCGCAGGACGACTGGAAGGTGAACCGCCGCCTTACTCTGAACCTTGGCCTGCGGTATGACCTCTACACCTTCCCGCTCGAGACGCACAACTACCAATCAAACTTCAACCTGTCCACGCTCACCCTGCAGCAAGCCGGGACCAACGGTCTCTCGGCCAACATCGTCAAGACCAACAAAAACAACTTTGCTCCGCGCATCGGCTTTGCTTACGACGTGTTCGGCGACGGCAAGACCTCACTCCGCGGCGGCTACGGCATCTACTACTTCCTTGACCGCGGCGGCGTGGGAAACCAGTTGAGCGAGAATGCGGATTTTAACGGTTCAGCAAGCTTCTCTGATTCGCCTGCGCAAGGCGGTTGGCGACTCGACTTCACCGGGTCGGCGCCAGCTTGCACCACTGTCGACGGCAAGGGCAACACTCTGCCCGGCTCGTGTAACGAGGCTCTTCCAGCAACACAAGGCAATCTTCCGTTGCCGGTCTTCGGCTCCACAGTAAATCGCGCCGATCCCGTCAATGCAAACTTGATCTCTGTCGATACCAACCGGCCAACCTCGATGATCCAGGAATGGAACCTCCAGGTGCAACGCCAGTTGACATCGCATACATCACTGAACATTGCCTACGTCGCTACGTCATCTCAGCATCTTTCCAGCTGGTTCAACTTGAACAGCCAGGTGCTGGGCGCTGCTCCGAACACCGTGCTGTACAAAGACGCGAATGGAGTGAACTTCGGCTCCATCGATCGCG
Source organism: Occallatibacter sp. (assembly GCA_049590315.1). Taxonomy (GTDB): domain Bacteria; phylum Acidobacteriota; class Terriglobia; order Terriglobales; family Acidobacteriaceae; genus Telmatobacter. Next base: position 11,134 of record JBAWCO010000720.1, read on the forward strand.
GCCTCAACAACGGTTCATCCAATTACAACGGGCTACAAGTGTATTTGAACAGCAGGATGCACAACGGAATTCAGTACAACGCGGCCTACACCTGGTCGCACTCGCTGGATGATTCCGCCGGCGCATTCAACACTGGATCAGGCGGACAAAATGGCGGAGGCGCGGGCATCTTCATTCTGCCCACCGGTCCGGATTTCAAAGCCAATTACGGTGGCTCTGACCAGGATCAGCGCCAGGTATTCACCTTCAGCGCGCTGAGCGAGCTTCCCTTCGGCAAAGGCAAGATGTTCCTTTCCAATGCCCCCTGGGCCGTTAACGAAGTGCTTGGCGGATGGCACGTGAACGTCATCACCACCTTGGAAACAGGAACGCCGATCACCGTTACAACCGGCAACTACCAATACACCTCCCCCACCGGAGTTGTCTCGCACCCCGGCGGTGGCTTGACCAACCGCGCCAACCTTACCGGCCCGATCAGCTATCCCAAGAAGCTGAGCGAGTGGTTTAACACCTCGGCCTTCTCTTATCCCACAGTCATCAACCCGAACGGGCAGAACAGCACCTTCGCCGCTCCGGGAACACTAGGCCGCAACAGCATGTACGGCCCCGGCTTCCGGGACCTGGATGCATCCATCGGCAAAGACTTCCCGTTCGCGGAAGGAGTGGCCGCCCATTTCACTGCGGATGCCTTCAATCTGTCCAACACGCCGGCCTTCACCAATCCCGACACTTCGATGACCGACGGCAACTTTGGAAAGATCACAAGTGTCCGCGCCAACTCAGAACGCCAACTGCAACTCTCGCTGCGCTTGACGTTCTAAGTGCAATTTCAACCTGCTCCACGGCGGCTCTCCGCCGTCGTGGGGCAACCTTTCCTCAAGCCACTCTGATGGCCGCTGCAGATGCTTTCTGCCGCGATCCGCTTGAGTCTTGTTGCAGGTTCAGCTTCTAAATACAAGCGCCTTGATGACAAAGTGCCGGTGGATGAGGGATTCTTTCTACCTCCGCGTTGACGCGCACACTTGGAGAACTTCATGCGATTTTTGCGGTCTTTGATTCTGGCTGGTTTCCTGTGCTGTGCCTGCTCGACGCACCGGTCACAGGCCGCGGGTCAATCCATTTCACAAATAGACAAGACCAAGGTTGAGAAGCCCCAGATCGAAAAAATCGACCCGCCGGGCTGGTGGTCCGGCCTGCCCGATCCCATGCTGTTAGTCCATGGCGAAGGGCTGAAGGGCGCTGAGTTCGCCGTGCGAGGTAAAGATGTAACTCTCAGCCGCACGCAGATATCGGAGAATGGCCACTGGGCGTTTCTATGGATCACTACAGCAACCGCCGCACCGCAAACCCTATGGGTGACAGCCAGCAACAGCCAGGGGCAAGCGCGCCACAGTTTCGATCTTGCCGAGCGTTCTCACGATCCGGATGCGCACCGCGGATTCTCTTCCGCGGACGTTCTTTACCTCATCATGATCGACCGCTTTGCCGATGGAAACCCAGCCAACAATCAGCCTGACTTCAACCGCGCCGCGCCGCGTGGATGGCATGGCGGCGACTTCGCCGGCATCGAGCAGCACCTGGACTATCTGCATGAGCTCGGCGTCACTACATTGTGGACGACGCCGGTCGCATCCAATGCAGCAATGACCCAGTCCTATCACGGCTATGCTGCGATCGATCTCTATGCTGTGGATTCGCACTTTGGAACTCTCGCCGATTACCGCCATCTTTCTGACTCGCTGCACGCCAAGGGGATGAAGCTCGTCATCGACCTGGTACCCAATCATCTTGGCGTAAAGCATCCGTGGATCGCCGATCCGCCCGCTCCCGATTGGTTTCACGGCACACTGCAGCAGCATCTCGGTGCGCAGCATGATTTTTATCAACTCGTTGATCCACATGCCCCGGCGCAGGCGTGGAGCGCCATTACTAACGGCTGGTTCACCGACGCCATGCCCGATCTGAATCAGGAGAATCCGCTCGTCTCGCGCTACCTGATCCAAAACGCATTGTGGTGGGTTGAGACAGCCAACCTCGACGGCATTCGTCTGGATACGTTTCCTTATGTAGGCCGCGCCTTCTGGCATGATTTTCACGCCACGTTGCACAGCGTCTATCCCCATCTGACAACCGTGGGCGAAGTCTTCAATGGAGATCCGGAGGTAACTTCGTTTTTCGCCGGAGGGATTGAGCATCGGGGCATCGACACGGGGCTCGATACTCCTTTCGATTTTCCGGCGTACTTTACTTTGCGCGGCGTTCTGGCTCATGGAGAGCCGATGACAGAGCTCGATAAAGTTCTGCGCCAGGACGCGCTGTATCCGCACCCTGAGCGGCTGGTTCCCTTTATTGGCAACCACGATACGACGCGCTTCCTCACCGAGGCCGGCGGCTCCGTGCCAAAACTCAAGCTGGCGATGGGGCTGCTGACAACACTGCGTGGCATGCCGCAAATCTACTCCGGAGACGAGATCGGCATGGGCGGCGGCGACGACCCGGATAATCGTCATGACTTTCCCGGCGGCTTTGCGGGGGATACGCACAACGCATTCACCAAGGCCGGCCGCACCGCGGAAGAACAGGACATCTTTGCGTGGACCGCGGGATTGCTCGCCTTGCGATCCGCGCATCCTGAACTGCAAACCGGAATTGAGCAGAACCTCCTTGCCGATGTGGACCTCTTCGCCTTTGTCCGCGCCTCGACAGCTACAGGCTGCTCGCCCGATCACTGGAGTACGCGCATGCTGATCGTTGTGAACAAGGCTCAGCACAGCAACACTGTAGAGCTGCCCGTAGCCGAGTCCGCGCTGGCAAATTGTGTTCAATTCAGTGTCAAGTCCCCATCAGCCGGGGCCGCCCCAGTCCTAAGCAACGGGAAGCTGCACATCGAAGAACCGGCCGAATCGATGACTGTGTATCAAGTGCAATAGCCAACAGTCAGCGGCTTGTTGCGGAGAAGACGCAGGCCTTGTCGCGACTAAGAACAGCTATAAAGCGTGGCGGTCGGCATGAGGCAGAAATCGAGCGCATTCACTGGTGCAGCGGTTTCAACTGCGGCACGCCGTGCTGATGGCAATCGACGCATTTGACCCAATGAATGTTGTGGGCGCTGGATGCACAGACAAACGTCGTATCCATCTTCTCCACATCCAGGCCACAGTGCGACATCTGCGGGTGACATGTCTTGCAGGATGCGCGGGCGTTCTCATTGTGCCCGTTGTGGCAGGAGAAGCAACTGATCCCTTCATGCACGCCCATCGGTGTGCGATCGTCGCCCGATCCCACCTGTGTTCCCCAGGCATTCAATGCAGCACTGGTGCCCGTCTCTGGTATTCGCGGCGCATGACATTGGTAACAGATTCCCTGCCGCGGATCCTGGCTCACCTTCACCAGCCGTGCGCCATCATGCAGTTGAGGCAAAGACAGTGACGCCGCTGCGAAGTGCATGCTTTCACGACGGTCGAAAAAGGCCAGTGAATCTTGAATGGGCGCGGCCGCAACGGAGATGCGCGCATTCGGTTTGGCCTGAATTGCGCTTGTGCGATGAACCCAGTGGCAAGTTTGGCACGGCATGGTGGGCTGATCTGCAAATCCGGCACGAACGATGCGCCATGGACCCTGTGTGCTCTGCGGCTGAACCAGATCGCGTACGGAACCGTTGTAGTGCATGCCATGGCAGCGAAAGCAATCGTTCATTAAGGCGCGCTTTCCGTTGTGCGCGGCATTGGTGAATATTTCCCCATAAGTCGCACTGTGGGGTCCCGCTTGCCAAGACGCGTATTCATGCTGGTGGCAATTCTGACACTTCGTGGTCATCTGCACCACGTCCACATCGCGCAGGCGGATTTCCTCTGGCCAGTTGCCCATGAGATGAACGCGGATGTGGCGAAGCTTGGTCGCCAAGCTCGCTTCATGGCAATCCATGCAGTTCTGGTTCCGGTGTAGTGAGCTGTGAACTGCGCTCACATATTCAGCCATCTCGTGACAACTCGCGCATCCCCGGCCATGCTCTGTCGTGTAGTAGTAAGACGCGCCAAAACTGCCGGTGACGGCTAACACGGCCATCGACCCAATCACGATGGAAGCAAGTTTGAGATAGAACTTCATGAGCGGAATCCCGTGCCCTTCCAGTTGCGCACCAGCTCATTGGAAGCGAAATAGGCAACCGCCATGATCGTCAACGCCGGATTGAATCCGCCATTCGTGACGTGCACGCTTGAGTCGATGACAAAGACATTGTCGACATCGTGAACCTGGCAGTTGCGGTTGACGACCGAGCCTTTTGGATCAATGCCCATGCGGCAAGTGCCCGCCTGATGTTGACCCGCCGAGACCATCGTGGGCCTGCCCGCCATTTGAGACGTGCTCACTGCGCCAGCCTCCTTCAGCCAGGCTTCAGCGCGTTCCGCTTGCACAACGCCTATATCGAAAGTATGCGGATGTACGTTGCCTGAGAGCCGAACCACCGGCATGCCCCACTTGTCTCTCACCGTTGGATCGAGCGTCACCCTGCCGTCCGCCGTGGGGATTTGCTGTGTCGGACCCATGATGACAATGCTGCGCTTATGAAAATTCCGCATCGCCTGCTTGTGCCCAAGACCCCAGCGAGCGGTGTTCGCCGGAAGCTTGTCAACCATGTGAATTGGCAGGCGGATGAATTCATTGGCCAGCATCCCTCCGCCGCACAAGCCCTTTGTGCCATGGTTGTAGTCGGTAATTGCAATGCTCGCGCCCGGTCCCACATCGTCATACGTTTCGAAGTCGAAGTATCCGATAGCGCCGGTGTAGTGATGACCCTGCAGATGGCGGCCAACCTGGTCGCCCCGATTTCCAAGCCCGTTCGGAAATAGACGGCTCTTGGAATTGAGCAGCAGGCGAGCCGATTCAGTAGCACATGCTGAAACCACCACAATGTCGGCAAGCTGCTCCTGCAAGTGGCCATCGGCGTCGAAGTAGGAAATGCCACGCGCGCGCCCTCGATCGTCGGTGAGGATTTCTTTCACAGTCGATTGAGTGCGAAGCTCGCAGTTTCCTGTCGCCAGCGCTTTAGGAATCACGGTGTTCTGCGAACCATTCTTCGCATCCACCTCGCAGGCAAATCCGCAACACCATCGGCAGCGCATGCATGGGCCGCGCCCGTTGTACGGGACGCTGTTCCGCGCCATGGGAAGATGAAACGGATGCAAGCCAAGTCGTTTTGCAGCTGGCTCCAGAATCCCGAATTCGCGATTCGGGGGCAGCGGCGGCATTGGCAGAGGACGCCGGCGCGGACCATGGAATGGAGTGCCAGAGTAGTCTCCGGAGATGCCAATCTCGTACTCGGCTTTCTCGTAAAATGGCTCGAGGTCGTCGTAGGAGATGGGCCAATCTTCGAGAGAGCTGCCCCGTGGCGATCCGTAGGTTGAACGCATTTTGAAGTCCTGCGGCAAATAGCGCCAGGCCTGGGCTCCATAGCTCAGAGTGCCGCCTCCCACGCAAGCGGCGTTGTTGGAGTAGCTGCCATCGCTGGGCAAAACCGTGCGGGGCACACCGCTGGAATCGACCACCACGCGCGGATTGCCGTCATCCTCCGGCCCAAACGCATTGCCCAGCAAGGTCGTGCGCTGATTGCGTAAGTCGTCTTTCCGGCAATCGTTCGCGGTATACCATTGGCCGCGCTCGAGCAGTACCACGCTCAGGCCTGCGGTCGAAAGTTCCTTGGCGACAATGCCCCCGGCGGCACCGGCTCCCACAATCACGGCATTTACGCGCTTCATGATGCCGCACCTTTGGTCAGGTCGTATTGCGCCCGTCCACGTAGTGGCGACTCAGCAAGCCCTAACATGCGCCAACTGACGGCATCACGATTGCCTCCATGACGCGGAGAGCCATAGTAGCCTTCGAACGTGTGGTTGCGCACGAGATTGAAAAACGTCGGGTCCTGTTTCTCAATTACGGTCACGACTTCAAGCTGTTGGGCTGCAGTCAACGCCGCCAATCCCTTGCTGAAACACTGTCTGCTGATTTCGTTTGCGCGCTCTAATCCGGCTCGATACGCGTCGCGATGACGTCGGTAGTGACGCGCAAGCTGACGATCGATGTAAGTGAGTACACCGGCCTGTGAGGCGCTCGGGAATTCGTCCGCGGGCACAATCTGGTCGCAGATTGCCGCCAGTGTGTTCGCCTCGTCTTCGCGCAGGAATTCCCAGTCGCTTTTCTCCCGCAGCTTGCAACCAACGGCTGTTGCTG
>JBAWCO010000721.1:0-4061 GCA_049590315.1 Occallatibacter sp.
GGCTCCCACCAACCTGCAGGTTCTACCGAAGACCATGACCGGGGAGGAGGTCCACGAGCTGATGGAAAAGTGGGAGGGTTCGCTGGGCGTGCATTGCAGCACCTGCCACGCTGCGGACCCCAAGAACATTGGGCCCAACGGGCGTCCGCGGCTCAACTATGCCGATGACTCCAAGCCTGAGAAGGCGACCGCGCGTTTGATGTACAAGATGACCGAAGACATCAATATGAATTACGTCTCCAAGGTGCCGAATTCAGAAGTGCCGGTCACCTGCGGGACCTGCCATCGCGGCCACCTGGGACCTGAGCCGTTTCAGATTCCTGCTGAAGACCATGACCACGAGGCTCCGCATACGCCCAATCCGCCCAATCCACCCAGCGGGTTAACTGTAGCTCCGCGATAGGGGTCGGCGGCGCGCTATTTGCTGCTTTCCGCCCGCGAGAAATCACCGCTCTTGCCGCCGGATTTGGTTTCTAGCTGAATGCTGCGAATGACGATGGCCTTGTCCAGGGCCTTGGTCATGTCGTAGACGGTGAGGGCGGCCACGGCGGCGGCGGTGAGGGCTTCCATCTCGACGCCGGTGGGGCCTACGGTGGCAGCCGTTGCGGTGATGTGCACGCCGCCTGCGACGATTTCTGCCTGGACATCGATGTGCGTGAGCGGCAACGGATGGCACATGGGAATCAGGTCGGCGGTGCGCTTGGCCGCCTGGATGCCGGCAATGCGGGCCACCTCAAGTGGGTTTCCTTTGGGGTTGGCGGGTAGCGCCACCAGCACCGCGTCAGAAAGCTCGACAAAGGCTGACGCCATAGCCGTGCGCCGGGTGGCTTGCTTGGCGCTGACGTCGACCATACCGGCCTGTCCGGATGCGTCAAAATGCGAAAGACGGGGATGCGAAAGCTGAGACGGCTCTGACATGCGGTTCCTCAGGGAAGAAGTATGCGGACAATTGAGCCCGTTTCAAGGCTGTGCGCTTCCTCCGGAACGACCAGGAAGCAGTTGGAGCGCGCCAGGGCGGCCAGGTCGCCCGAGCCCTGCCAGGGAACCAGCTCGACTTCAGGGAGCCTGCCGACCGCCGCGCCGAAGGTGCAGGACGCGGGCAGAAAACGCGTCAGGCCGGGCTTGCCGTGCTTGTCAGTGTCGGCGGCCAAGCGCGCGAGAACGAAGCGCGGGCCGGAGCCAAGACTGCCGGCTAATGCAGACAGCACCGGGGCTGCGAACAGCAAGAAAGTGACTGCCGAGGAGACAGGGTTGCCGGGGAGTCCGAAGAAGCAGCACTTCGCGCCGTTCTGGTTTTGGTTGGGGCCTGCGTGTGACCTGGAAAGTTCTGCGGGCAGGTCTCCGAAAACCAGCGGCTTGCCCGGCTGAATGCGCACACCCGTGAAGTGAAAGCGAGCGCCGATGCGGGCCAGTGCCGGCTCGACCAGGTCGAACTTTCCTGCGGAAACACCACCGGAGATCAGGAGCAAATCGGCCTTCACCGCTTCGGCCAGCGCGGCGTCAAGCGCATCGGCAGTGTCGGCGGCGGTAGGCAGAACCCAGGGCTCAGCGCCTGCGGCGGAAACCAGCGCGGCGAGCATGGGCGCATTGGAGTTGCGGATCTGGCTGGGGCCCGGTGAAGACTCGATGGGGACAAGCTCGTCGCCGGTGGTGAGGATGGCCACACGTGGCCTGGAAAAGACCTGGAGCGCGGAATGACCGCAGGTGGCAGCCAGGGCAATTTGCGCAGCATGGATGGCGGTCCCTGCGGGTAGCAATTCGTCTCCCTCGCGGGCTTGCGCACCTTGCAAGACGACGTTTTCGCCTGGCTTGACCGCGCGGGGTGGAAGCAATCGAACTTGTTGGCCGAGCACCGCCACATGTTCGACCATCATCACAGCGTCGGCACCTGCGGGAACCGATGCACCGGTCATGATTTCCCAGGCGGCCCCTTTCGGCAGCGGACCGGCCGGCGCCTGGCCCGCGCGAGAGGAGCCGGCGAGGTTGAGGAATTTGTGCTTCGAGGCTTCCGCTGCCCGGCAGGCAAAGCCATCGCGGGTGGAGCGAGGAAATGGAGGCTGGTCGCGGTCGGCAGTGAGCGGCTGGGCGAGGACCCGGCCAGATGCCATGTCAAGTTCGACCCGCTCGGAAGAGAGCCGTGCCTTTCTCAGTTGCGCGGCGTATGTGGCGACCAGCGCCGCGGCCTGCTCATAACTGGGTAGGGCGGGGTTGGAAGCGGCTTTGCTCATGGAATGGATTGTAGAAGAACGAGGATGAGAGAAAGGCGCGGGAAGACTGAAATGACGAAGGGCGCTTCCGGAAGCCGGGAGCGCCCTTCTCGCTTTAGCTGGACAATTTACTTCTTGCCGGCCTTGTACGTGGTGGTTACCTTTTGCCCGGCCTGGTCCAGGATGCCCTTCACGTCCACGGCATATTGACCTGTCGGGGCGAGATCGAGGTACTTCTGATACGCTTCCGCGCAGCCCGGAGGCAGAACGATGTGGTTGGTTTTGGTGTCGAAAGTGGCCTTCTGAATCATCCCCTGGCCCTTGAGGTAGTAGAGAAGGGCGAGGCTGGGGTCGTTCGGGTTGGCGCTAGCTTTGATCGCCTCATCCGCCGCGGCCACCTGGGCATCAGCGTTGTTCGACTGAAAGAAGATCACCGCTTCATTTTTCAGGTAGAGAGGCCCCTGCGGTGGATTCGCTTTGACGGCCGCATCATAGGCCGCGTTGGCATCGGCAACCTTTCCCTGACGCGCAGCGATCTCGCCCAGGCCTTCGTTGGCCGCTCCCTGAACCTGCGGATTGGGCTTCTTCGAGGCGGCTTCAAGATCAAGTACCTTCTTGAATGTCGCGGACGCTTCGTCATACTTCTTCAGGCCTTTTTGCGCCTGTCCGAGCTGTGCCCACAGGACCGATTCAGCGGGCCGCATCGCGGTGTCTTTCAGCATCAGGGACTCAACCTCGGTATACTTCGCAGTCCTGATCTCCGCTACTTTGGCATCGACATCGGGCTTGGTCGCTGCAGCACCCAACGCCTGGGCTGCGGTCGCTGGCGCTGTGTCGGCGTCTTTGAAGTCTTGTGCCGCGGTCTTGATATCGGCATTAAGTATCTTGATGACTGCGTTGGCCTTCAAAGCCTCCCCGTTCTTCGCCTTCAATTCCTCCAACTGCTTCTTCTGTTCAGGATCCAGCTTGTCGATGTATTCCTTGCGGGACATATCGAAGTCCTGCAATATATCCTGGCCGGCCACGATTTTGACGTTGGGAAAAGAATCCACCATCTTGTCGGGCGGTGTGTCGGGGGCGCGAAAGATGACCATGTACGTGCCCTGATTTGCCTCGCCCTTGTAGTCGCCATTTGCGTCGACCGGAAAGCTGTACTTGGAGGTGTGACCGTCGTCGTTCGAGAGGCTCACCGTGCCGTTGGTGGTGGGCGTTCCAACAGGGTTGGTCACATGGCCGTGGATTTTGCCAGTGTTCGCTGTAGGCGCGGCCGGAGTCTGTGCAAGTGCGGGCAAGAGGGAGAATGCCAGCAAGCCCAGCCAAAGTGAAAAGGTGCGTTTCATGTTCTTCTCCTTGGGAGCGGCGCGAACGATGCAGCCCGCGGGCTCTGAAAAAAATCTTGCGGCGGAAAACAGATCGCCGTGAAGGGGTAGTTGGCGCGTGCAGCGCAATGCGCCAACCATTCCCATTTGCAGGACCAAAGTTAAATCCAATCGACCGTTCAACACAAGAGCGCGTGCCACCAGATGACCTACCCGGCTTGCCGCCTTGCAAATTCACGCCTAGTAGCAGGGACGATTGAGTCAGATCGCAGGCTGCATTGACCCGGCGCATGCACCCTGGGCTCGATGACATGCCTACCATCGACTCTTCATCGTAAGTGTGCTTCAAAGAATGCGTTTGTGGTCTGTATCACACTCTAGAATGAAGCTATGGCTACAACCATTCGCGCCGCAATCCCGGCGGATGCACCCTTGATCCTTGACTTCATTCGCGCGCTGGCGCTCTATGAGCGCGCGCCGGAGGCGGTGATTGCCACCGAGGCTGACCTGCTGCGCGACGGCTTTGGTCCTAACC
>JBAWCO010000722.1:0-4897 GCA_049590315.1 Occallatibacter sp.
GACCATGTTATGCGGTTTGCCGATCATTTCTTCTACGGTATAGCCGCTTAGATCCGCAAAGGCCTGATTGGCTACCAAGATTCGGCCTTTGGTGTCGGTTTGAGAGTAGATAAATACATTCTCGGGAACGAGTGTTTCTTGGGTGGTCACCTGGGTTCCAACGGCCATGGGGCGTCTCCGGTTTGTGAACAGGCACGGTTTGCATATGCAGGCAATTCACTCTGGCTCGCAGAATGCCCGCGCACATGTTCTTACTTCTCATCGGCACAATTCGCGGAAGGATGAGGGGTGATCACTTTGGCTTCGAGCCGACCCCGGTAGTTACGCTGCGACCGTCAACCTGAAATGAGCTCCTAGATTGACGGTGACAGCCCAATACACAAACCAGAACTGACTTTCCTTAAATTCCCGTACTGCTTCGGACTTCTAGCCCCGGGTGTGATATTTCTGGTATCTCTCGCCAAGTTTCTGGGCGAGACGACCCTTTGCTGCCAGTCCCATCACACTTTCGCGCCCGTATGAACCCGGCTCTCGGGACGCTGGTGCTGCTCATCGGACTGAACCTGCTGAATTACATTGACCGCTATATTCTACCCGGCGAAGTAACACTGATCCAGCGTGAGTTTCACTCGACCGACCAGCAGATTGGGGCGCTGACTACCGCGCTGTTTCTGGCTTACATGATTGCAGCACCATTGACCGGCTGGCTGGGCGATCACTTCCGGCGGAAACCGCTGATTATCGCAGGCGCGGTGCTGTGGAGCCTGGCGACGCTGGCGACTGCCTGGGTCCACGACTACCCGACACTCTTTATTCGTCATGCGGCGGTCGGGGTGGGCGAGGCTACCTTCGGGATATTTGCACCGGCAGTGCTGGCGGATTTCTATCCGGAGCGTGATCGAAATCGAATCCTCTCGATTTTCTATGTGGCCATTCCGGTAGGCGCGGCGCTTGGCTATGTGGCCGGCGGACAATTGGGCAGCCTCTGGGGTTGGCGCGCGCCGTTTTTTGTTTGCGCTATTCCAGGCCTGGTGATTGCGGCGCTCTATGGATGGATTGGACGTGAACCGGAACGCGGCGCGAGTGACCACGTGAAGGCGACGGCTGACCGGACAACATTTTGGGGACTGTTCAGGAATCCGGCGTTTCTGACGGCGACGTTCGGGTTGGCGATGTTGACATTTGCGATGGGCGGGATTTCTGCGTGGATGCCGACGTTTCTGCATCGGTCCGCGGGGCTCTCAGTGGGGAATGCGAGCCTGATGATGGGCGCGATTACGGTGGTGGATGGGATTGCGGGGACGCTGGTCGGTGGCTGGCTGGCGCAGCGTTGGCTGCGAACGAACGATCGTGCGCTCTACCTACTTTCGTTCTGGAGTGTAGCGCTGACATTGCCGTGTGGAGCCTTGTTGTTCTTCGGGCCGCCGGCATGGTCTGTGCCGGTCCTGCTGGTGACGGAGTTCTTTCTCTTCCTGAACACCGGGCCGTTGAATGCGGCCATTGTGAACTCGGTTTCGGCGCCAGTGCGGGCGACGGCAATTTCGTTGAATTTGTTCGTGATTCATTGCTTCGGCGATACGTTTTCGCCGACCATCATCGGCACCATCTCCGATCACTCCAACCTGCGCCTTGCGTTGGGCTCCACGTTGATTTTCCTAGTCATCTCCTGCGTGATTCTTCGAGCAGGTGCGAAGTTTGCGCCTGCCCTCGACGAAATTCCGCGCACTGCGAGTTGACGTGGTGGAAGGAAATCGGTTCCCTTAGACCCCTGCAACGGCCCTATCGACGATACTGGCAGCATGGTTGCGGCGCACGTTGTGGAATGGGTCTTCATCGTTTCCAGTTGGACCCTTGCAGTCGCCTGGCTCTGGCAGGCGGTGACGGCGTTGCGCGGAATGCCGACCTTGCCCGATTTGACTCAACTGGACGAGACCTCACTCCCGGCATTGCCCCAGTGCGAAGGCCCGCACATCACCGTGATGGTTCCGGCTTGCGATGAAGAGGATTCGATCCAGGAGACGCTGCGCTCGCTGCTGGCTTCGATCGGAGTGCGATTGGAGATCATCGCGGTCGATGATCGCTCGACTGACACGACTGGCATTTTAATGGACGAAATCGCCGCCGAGGTGAAATCAGAGAACGGCCCACACTGCCTGCGGGTGCTGCATCTGACTGAACTGCCTACCGGATGGCTAGGCAAGCCGAATGCACTGGCGCGTGCTGCTGAACACGCTACTGCACCCTGGCTGCTGTTCACCGACGCCGACGTGACCTTTGCTCCGCGCGCCCTGGAGTTGGCATTGCGGAAGGCGACGGAGGAAAAGGCTGACCAGTTCGCGCTGGTGCTGACGCTAATTCGCCACAGCGTGAGTGAGGCCGCGATGCAGGCGACAGCTCAGGCCCTGGCGCAGTGGTCGCTTCGACTGTGGAAGGTGTCCGATCCAGGAGCCCCGGATTCCTTCGGCGCAGGCGGCTTCAACATGGTGCGCACGGAGGTGTTCCAACGCCTGGGTGGAATGGCAGCATTGCGGATGGAGGTGGTTGAGGACTTGAGCCTCGCATCGATCGTCAAGCAGGCGGGAGGCCGATCGATTGTGGCGCTCGGACCGGGGTTGGCAAAGATCCGGTGGATTCGCGGAGCGTTTGGGATCGTGGACAACATGGAGAAAAATGGGCTCGCGATCTTCCGCTATCGCTTGGGCCTGGCTCTTGCGGCCTGTGTGGGTCTGGCGATACAAGCGACTCTGCCGCTGGTTGCGATTGCGACCGGTGGCTGGACAACCGTAGCTGGATTGATGACCTATGCGGGAATTGCGCTGACGTTTCACGCCAATCGGCGGTTGAACCAGGTTCCAGCGATGGCTGCGGTTTTATTCGCGCCGACCGCGGCCATCATCGGGTATGGGTTTTTGCGGTCCGTGATACTGACGCTCCGGCGAAATGGCGTGATTTGGCGCGGGACGCATTATCCGTTGGGCGAGTTGCGGCGGAATGCTGTGCGATGGCGTTAAGAGCGGTTTACTTTGTGGGTCTGGTTTCCTGTTCGCGGGTATTCATGAAAGCGCGGCCTGCCCCTTGAGAACGGAGATTGGGGTCACGGATGGGCGGGCGAGACTGCTCTGCCGAGAAGCCGCGCGCGAGCTTCGGGTTGGGCTTGAATTTAGGCGGACCACCGTAGAACTGGCGAGCGTGGCTCAGCACCATGCCGGCGCGTCCGTGCATGGGCTGAACAATACCGCGAATCTGGACGTTGGCATCGCGATATTTGCGGAGTTCGCCGACCTCGTCGCTATCTTCCGGCAGGCTGACGATAGTGAAGCGGCAGTCGTCGTCGGAGGTCTGAGGAGTGCATATATCCAGAAATCGAATGCCGTCGGGTAGCTGAACTACTTCATAGACATGCGCGCTGATGCAAATGTCTTTGTTTAGCAATTGAGAGGCCTGCTCGGCGGTGAGACAGGGTTTTGGTTTGGCCGCGAGGGCACTATGGGACAGCGCAATCAACGATAGGACGAGCCAAAGCGAGGGACGCAGCAGCATACGGAACTCATTTCAAAAGAATGCAAGAATCCTAACGCGAAATGGGCGGGATCGGATGCGGCGTGACGCACACAATAAAGAGGAAAAACCCGTACCCCGTACTACCGCCGAACAGATTCAAATCCGAGATCCGCTCCAAGTTTGGAATGTGACCGGGCCAATGAGAAATTCCGGCGAATCTATGAGATGACGTATTTTTGCTACAGATGGCTTCCGTCTTCTGGGATGATTTCAGAAGCTGGACGATTTGCGATCTCTTAATCTGTTCATAATGAGATGTTTACGTATCTTTCGTTATTTGGTATTCGAATTGCATCTACATTCGCCAAACTCCTACAGAATTCACGCTTCGAGGCCATTTCAGCCACCGGGAATTCTGTACCCACTCCACCAAGCCTGATTTCATTCACGGCGCTGCCAACGAAATACAACCTAGTCCCAGCGTCAACCCGCTGGCTATCGCTTTCCTAGTTCCACTTCGAAGGAGAAAAGCACCATGAAGAAGTGCATTTACGTAGCACTGCTCTCGGCTCTTATTGTGATTGCACGACCAGGAAATCTGATCGCGCAGGCCACAGCGACCGCCACCATTGTTGGGACCGTCACGGATTCGACGGGAGCGGTGGTGATGGGAGCTAATGTGACAGCCACAAACAAGGCCACCGGAGCGACTCGCACCGCGATCACCGGCAACACAGGAGACTTCCGCTTCGACCAGGTTGTGCCCAGCTCGTACACAGTCAAGGTCAGCAAAACTGGCTACGCCACGTATGTGCAGAGCTTCGAGCTGTTGATCGGGCAAACCGTCACGGTGGCCGCCCCTCTGAAAGTCGGCCAGACCAGTGAAGTGGTCGAGGTCAAAGCTACCGAAGTTCTAGTGGATGTGGCGAAAACCGAGGTGGCGCAACAGATTTCGCCCGAAGAAGTGGACCAACTGCCGATGCTGGGTCGCGACTCAGCCAACCTGGCGTATCTGGTTCCGGGCGTAAAAGCCGCCGACTCCTTCGATCCGACCAAGAACCGGTCCGCCGCACTGTCGGTGAACGGCGCCAGCGGGCGCAACGTAAACGTCACAGTCAACGGCGTGGACAACAAGGACAATACAGTGGGCGGCACTGTGATGCAGGTTCCGCTGGAGGCCGTCGAAGAGTTCAACATCAGCACCCAGCGCTTCTCAGCAGCCAATGGCCGTTCAGAAGGCGCCGTGATCAACCTGATTACCAAGAGCGGCGGCAACAAGCTCCACGGCTCGCTGTTCTCGTTCTTCCGCGACCAGGCTCTCAACACCGACCAGAAGACGGCCAATGGCGATGGAACCTACGCACTGAATAACTCTCCGTATGCCCGTCAGCAGTTT
>JBAWCO010000723.1:0-5390 GCA_049590315.1 Occallatibacter sp.
GCCGACTACTTCCGTCCCGAGCACCTGCACGTACTGACCCTGACGGCCTCGCGCATTGCGCAGGCAATTGAGAACGCGCGGCTCTATGCCCGCGTCTCCCGCCAGGCGCAGACGCTGGAAGTGCTGAACGAAATTGCCACGGAGCTTACGTCGATCCTGGATCTCGATCCGCTGCTGGTGCGGGTGGGTCAGCTTCTGCGCCGGCTGATCGACTTTCAGATGTTCACCGTGATGCTGCTGGACGAAAAGGGCGAGACCCTGATTACGCGCTACGCGTGGCGCTTCGGGTATACGCATGCTCCGTCGCGGCGCATCTCGGTGAACAATGGCCTGGTGGGCGCGGCGGTTCGCGAGTGGCGCGTGATCAACGTGCGCGATGTGCGCAAAGATCCGCGCTACCTTGCTATGAATCCGGAGACGCGCTCGGAGCTGATCGTGCCGCTCTTTTATAAGGGCCGCATCATCGGCGTGCTCGACCTGGAACACACGCGTACGGGCTTCTTCAATGAAGAGCATGAGCGCATGCTCTCGACTCTGGCCGCGCAGGTTGCCATCTCGATTGAGAACGCGCGGCTCTATCAGCGAGTGCGCCGCCAGGAAGCGCAGTTGGAGAAGGACATTGCCATGGCGCGCGAAGTGCAGCTCCGGCTGCTTCCGACTGAGGCGCCCTCGCATCCTCATGCTGAAATGGCTGTCCGCTTTCTGCCTGCGCGGACTATCGGCGGCGACCTTTACGACTTCATCGACTACGGACCGAACCGCACTGCGATCGTGCTGGGCGACGTGAGTGGGAAAGCAGCGCCGGCTGCGCTGTTCGCCGCGCTGGTCAGCGGTATCATGCGCTCGGCCGCCGTGCAGCAGCCTGAGCCGGCTCAGATGCTGGCTGCCTTGAATGACGCACTCCAGGAGCGCAAGCTCGACTCGCAATACGTCACACTGCTGTACGCCTTGTGGAATGACGAGAATCAGACCCTGCAGGTGGCAAATTCCGGCGCCATCCAGCCGATCTTCTGCCGCAACGGTCGCTCCGTCACCGTGAAAGCAGAGGGCTTTCCGCTGGGGATGTTTCCTGACGTCACTTATGAGGAATTCAACGTGGCGACACAGCCGGGCGACGCTATTGTTTTTGTCTCGGATGGCATTCTGGATGCGGACAACGCGCAGGGCGAGGACTACGGGGAGGAGCGGCTGTCGGGCCTGCTGTGCGCCAATCGGGACCTTCCCGCACAGGAAATCGCCGATGCCATTCTGGCCGACGTGACCATGTTTCAGGGCGACCACGACCGCTTCGACGACGAGACCATTATCGTCCTCAGGGTGCGCTAGTCTTGCGGGAATAGCCTGCTGACGGGTTGCTCCTGCTGCGCGAGTCTGGCTCCTCTTCCTGCTTCTCAACAGAATGTGCGGGTTACAGAGAAGCTTCGCTCCCGATATCATTCGATGTCACCGGAGAATCAGCTCGGACCCTCGTCTACGCAGCGGAACAGCATGGGGGCTGTATGAATATTCCTCAAAAATAGACCGTCGTAATCTGGAACCGTGGTACTATCGGTCAACTTCAGTAGGTGACGTTAGTCACTGAATCGTTCAAAAACCTAGCTACTATCGGCTCAGTCCTCCTTGTTGTGTGGGGGATGACCGCGGAAGTGTGCGACCCAGCGCAAGGCGGATGGGTTTCTACGACCACGGATTTTTTGGATGAGAGCTTTTTTACCGACCCTCGTTCAATGCGGTTTTTGAAGTGCTGTGTTAAACCCCAAAGATCACTTTCATAACCATTTTTGTTCATTTCATGATTGGGGAATTATGGCAGCCTTGGAGACCACGCTCGTCGTTCGAGGGTCGTATTTTCGCTACTTTCCGAATGGGTCACTGACTGCGGTGATCGACGCTCGCCACGGCGCGTCATCCGCAGTCGAGTTCACAACGAGTTCGCTAGCGCCAGCTCGGCCATTCGACCCGCACATCAAAAATCGCGCCTGTCGAACTCGCACGCCGCAACTTCTTTTGTCGAAGCTTCTGCTGACCGCCTGGCTTGCGGTTCCGCTTGCGTGCCCCTCATCGCAGTGCCAGGAACGGCACCCGACGCCGGACCCAAACAAACTCTCGACGAATGACCACTCCGCAGAAATTCGAATAGGGGGGGCGCCAAAGACAATTGCGATTCCCACGCGCGCAGCAATCATCGATAAGTTGCTCGCAAGCGAGAACCTGATAGGCGCCTCAATTCCAATGACGTCTTCCACCGCAATGTTCGGTATTACTCCCCATCCAGCACCAGCAATCGGAACCTCTGCATCCGGGCGCTCTGCAACTGGAAATCCCGCTCAGCCTGTGTCGCTGTTCGATGCGCTGGCGAACCATTTCACACCACTCAACACCACGGTCGAGGTGCATGATGTGGAACGCGAACTGGAGACCAGTGAACCGGAAGCATATGGGGCAGGCAGCCAGGAAGTGCTCTCCACCGCCGGTGCCTGGGGAGACATCTCAAGATTCCTGCAGGTGCTCCCAGGTGTCGTAGCCACCAGCGACCTGAGCAATGAAATACTTGTGCGCGGTGGCCACCCGATGGAAAACCTCTTCCTGGTGGACGGCATTGAAATACCGAATATCAACCATATGGCAATGCTGGGAACTACCGGCGGCTTTGGTCCAATGATCGATGCTGGAATTATCCAGGGAATCAAGCTCTACACAGGCGGCTACGATGCCCGCTATCCGGAACGCCTTTCATCCGTAACCGAGATCCGAACGTTGGATTCAGCAAATGCAGCCGGGCATGCGGAAGGCGATGTCGGGATCGAGGGATTTGGCGGCCTTGCGGAAAAATCTCTGGGCGTCGGAGATCTGCTGGTCTCCGCGCACCACGGCATCATGAATCTGATGGGCAATAGTTTTCAGATGGGTTTGGGTGGCTTGCCGTCGTATACCAATGAACTGGCCCGATTCCGGCGCAACGATGCTTCAGGAGATCGGTTTACCGTGTTGCAGGTCGGTGGATGGGATTCGATCCAGGTAACCCCTTGCGCAAGCGATAACTTTGAGACCAGTTCGATCGATTCGCAATACGCCGGCTCACGCGATACAACGGGCGCCGAATGGCAGCGTGTGTATTCGCCCCACTCTTTCGGCGTAGCCAGCGTCAGCGATTCAGAGCAGATCGAACACATCCACCAGCAAGATCAAATCGCCAATCCCATAAACGTCACCGCCGTGCACATACCATGTCCAATTCCCGCGGCAGAAGCGGTGGCTACGCCTGTCTATGCGGAAGATTCAAACAGCGCATTCAGCAACGCGAGTTATCGCTATGAATTGGCCACCTCGCGACTTGCACTTTCCGCTGGCTCTGCCGTGTGGCTGCAGCGCCCCGACTACCAGATCGCACAACCAGACGGAGCCTACTCACCATACTCAGCCGCTCCCCTTCGAGCTGATTCCACATCCTTCGCATCGAACTTTTCCTCTGGAGAGACCGGCTCTTACGCGCAGGTTTCCATGCATCCGATGAAAGCTCTGGAACTGGGTCTGGGTGGACGATTTCAGACGTTTGCATTCGGCAACCACACCACCCTCACTCCACGAGTGAGCGCGCGCTACAGTTTCGGAGAGCAGGTGGGAATCCACGTGGCCTACACAGGCTATGCACAAACGCCACCGTTTGTGTACATGCTGTCGTATCCTCAGAATCGATCGATGCTCCCGATGCAATCAACACACGAAATCGTTGGGATGGATTTCGGGTTTATACGGGGGTCGCAAATCCGCGTTGAAGCCTACAACAAGCAATATACAAATATTCCTGCGTCCACTGAGTATCCAACGGTAAACCTGCACGACATGGTGGACATGCTCGGCCAACAGTTTGTCTGGCTTCCCATGAACAGCGGCGCACGAGGTAAGGCATCCGGGATAGAGCTTTCAGATTTGAGCCGGATTGGCTCGAGTCTGACTCTGCGGGGATCGATCGCCTATGCGCGCGCTATGTTCTCGGGCCTGGATCATATCTCGCGGCCAAGCAATTTTGACTTTCCCTGGATCCTGAACATGGTAGCGCTCAAGCGCTTCGGCCACGGATACGAAGTTTCATCCAGGTACGGATATGCAACCGGCCGACCCTATACTCCATACGATCTGCCTGATTCGGAAGCTCAGAACCGGCCGATCTATGACGTCTCAAGGATGAACGCATTGCGAGTGCCCTACTACGCCCGGCTAGACGCCCAACTCAACAAGGATGCCACCGTCCGCGGCTTGCATCTGGAGATTTATGCCGGGGTAAACAATATTCTTAATCGATCGAACTTTCTCGCTTACGCTTGGTTGCCTCGAGCGGGAGGTACATTTACCGTCATTAATCAGTCACCGGCTTTTCCCAATTTTGGATTGCGTTACATCTTTCGATGACCTTGGGCACGGGGTATAGGACGTGCCGGTTTCTTCTTCCTGGCCCACCGGCTTAAGGCTTCCCCGACCCATAATTCGGAATCTTCGGCGTCAACTTTCGAATCACGAACTCCTGAATCAGGTTCTGCACCGCACTCCCCGCCGTCCCAAGAGCAGCATTCTCGAAGGTCAACGTGAGTCCGTCGCGATCACTCGCTGGATAGTAGAGGTTTGAGATTCCGCCCGCCGCAAGTCCACCGACGATGCCCGAGTAATTCGGCTGCCACTTTCCGTTGTCGCCTTTGCAAATCACCGCGGTGGCAATCGCATAGAGAGTCCTCGACCGAATCGTCCCCGTTCCCTTATAAAAATATCGAGGATCCTGTTTCCACCACGAAGGTAGAATCGCGCCGCCGAGCATCGTGCTGATGGTGCTGTTGGCATAGCCGGCCGCGTAGCGTTTCGCGTATCCCTGCGCCCCTTGGCCATATCCGCTGAACGTATTTTCTGCCTGCTCAATGCCCGCAAAGAAGCCCACCGCCAGAAATGAAATCGGATCAATCGACGTCTTCCACCCCAGATCAAATTTTTGCTTCACCGTAAGCGGAGCCGCGTTAGGTGAGTAACTGACATAGAAGTTCGGAATCACTCCCAGCACCCGCTGTTGTTCTTCCTCCTTCACCTGCTCCGTCGCAATTTCCACTTGTGACGCAGTCACCGTCACTTCGCTGGTGCTGGTCACTGTCAACGCGATCGCCTTTGCCTCAAAACTCTCGCCGGAGTGAAGCACACCCTCGACAATCTGGGTCTCAAATCCCTTTGAGGAAACTGCGAGTTTGAAGGGTCCCGGAATGACGCCAGGAAAATTGAATCGCCCGTTGCTGTCCGACGTCGCCGTTCTCACAGCCGGCGCATTGGGTCCTTCAAACGCCAGCGCGGCATTCAGCTCCTCGAACACCTCCGCCCGGATAAAACAATCGTGCAAGGCGTGCTCAACGGCA
>JBAWCO010000724.1:0-30519 GCA_049590315.1 Occallatibacter sp.
CTTCATTGAAGCCGCTGCCGCGAGCGAAGAGCCGCAGTGGACCCTGATTGTGCTCGCCCAATAACACACCATTTTGGCTGTGGACGTTGCTTGCGATATCTACCGGGCCGCGCTGCAATGGCGACTCCTGAATATACCCATCCGTACCCAGAACACCACCCGACGCCAACACACCCCAGGCTCCCCGTCTGGCCTGAATCAACAGGCTGTCGTCATAGGTGCCCTCCGAGCCATAGCTGCTTCTCATCTCGACCTGGTTGATAGCTGGGCGCACGGGGACGACGCTGACCACGCCGCCAATCGCGCTCGACCCATACAAGTCGCTGGCGCCTCCACGGAGCAGCTCAATTCTCTGGATAGCCAGTTCCGGTTGTTCGAGCCAATGAATCGTGCCGGCAAATGCGTCGTTCAACGGCACATCATCTTCGGTGAGCAAAGTGCGGCTGGCCGACGTGGACCCAAGGGCGCGCAGGCTCATTCCCTGCGATGAGGGGTTGGCCACCAGCGAACTCGATCGGCGAAAGAGTTCAAGTCCCGGAAGCTGGCGGAGTTCATCATCCAGAGTCGGCGCTGCTGTGGTGCTGAGAGTTTTTTGAGAGATCACCCGCGTGGCCACCGGGCTCTCAAGCGATCCAAGAGGGGCGCGATACGCGGTCACCATCACCTGTTCTTGATTTGTAGCCGGCTGCAGATGAATGCTCATCCCGATGGCGATCTGGGATTGTGCTGGCACGGGAGCGGACAGCTGCGCGGTGTTCTCCGCAAAGCCCGGCGCGGAGACGAGCAGACGACAGGGAAAGGTACATGCCACCGCCAGCTTGCCATTCGCATCGGTGCGCCCAAGCAGCTTTCCGCCCGAGTTCGTGACGGTCGCGCTCGGCAATGCAGCGTTGCTGCTATCCAGCACAGTCACCGTGACCGTCACTGAGGCTTGGCCACTAATCTTCGCGGGGTAAAACAACACCCCGTACAGAGCCAGCATGCCAAGCATCGTTTTGAATCTTGACCACCGCATCAATCGGGCTTCCCGGTTTCTTTGAGAGACTGTGGAGCAATTGTTTCACGGTTTTTCCGCGACCGGCATCAAGATTCCGTGGTGCAATCTCGCACAGAGGGACTAGGACGAAAGTGCGTTCTGCCAAACGCGGATGAGGTATCTCCAATCCCGGCTCGCTGATACTGACGTTGCCGAAGAGGAGAAGGTCCAGGTCCAGCGTTCTGGGACCATTGGCGAATCCGGTAGTCCGGTCGCGTCCAAACTCCTGTTCAATGGCAAGCAGCCTCTCCAACAGGGCTCGCGGCTCCAGATTCGTCTCCAACGCCACCGCGGCGTTGATGAAGCGGGGTTGTTCGGTGTATCCAACAGGTTCGGTCGAATACAGCGAAGACCGGCTGACGACGCATCCCAGCGATTCTAGCCGCAAGGCCGCCGCGGCCAGCGTAGTTTCCGGCGGCCCCGCCGGGCTGGCGAGGTTTCCACCCATTCCGATGTACGCTGTCCGCATGAAGTCCAGAGTAACGCGAGAGCCCGCCGAAACTGGAACGCATTCCCCGGTAGCCTGAGGTGCGGAGTTGCTAGTCTTCCCGCAAAGCCTGCATGGGCTCAATCGATGCAGCCTTTCGCGCGGGAAGAAGAGCTGCCGTCAGCCCGATCAACGCGAGTGCGAGCGTTACGGAGAAATAAGTCCATAGATCTACGGGCTGCACCTGGTAGAGAAAGCTCTTGACCAGTCGCCCGGCCGCAAGCGCCAGCAACAATCCAACGCCAAGCCCCGCACCCACCAGGACCGAACCCTGGCGCAGAACCAGTTGAGCCACGCTGGTACGGGTTGCGCCCAGAGCCATGCGCACGCCGATCTCGCGCCGGCGATAACTCACCAGTTGCGACAGAACTCCATACAGCCCGGCAAACACCATGGCGATCGCAAGTCCCGCGAACGATCCCACGAGGTACAATCCCAGCCTCTGACTGAATGTGTTTGCATCCACGGTTTCCTGCATGGTCTTGAAATCATCCAACGCGAAATCCGGAGCAGCCTGGTGAAAGACCGAACGCATCTCGGCCGCAACAGGAATGTTGCCCCGCGTCTTCACTACAAAGGTGACCATCGTCTTTAAAAGCGCCTGGTAGAACAGAGAAGTGGTAGGAATCTGTTGTTGCGGCACCATGATCAGAGGCTGAGGATCACGGCCAACGTTCTTGTCCACCATGTCGCCGAGAATGCCCACAACGGTGTAGGGCTTGATCATGCCGGTATCCTTGCCGCCCAGGTTGATCTGCTTTCCCAGCGGTTCCACGCCTGCGAAGTACTTTTTGGCAAGGGTTTCATTGATCGCGATGGAGAAGGGCGTTGCCGCGGTATCCCCATCGCCGATCATCCGCCCACGTATCACGGGCGTACCCATTGTCCGTGCGTAGTCTCCACTAACAGCCGAGACATTGGCTTGCGGTATGTTGGCCCGATCATTTGCTCTGCCGGTGATCTCGAAACTCGAACCAACGCCCATTCCCGACAACGGCGGCGACGTTGCCAGCGCCGCGCTTTCCACGCCTGGAACCTGGCGAATCCTTTCTAGCAGCGGCGCGTATGTCAGCGTAGCAACGGAGACCGGAGCATTGCCCGTGTCTTCTGAAACGGCCATCCCGGAAAACCCAGCGGCATCCGCGGGCATTGCCGTGAATGTGGTAATGTGCGCTGTCTCAAATCCCAACCGAGACTGTTCGAGGTTCCAGAGTGTGCGAAATAGCAGCCCGGTCCCGACCAGAAGAAGCGTGGAAAGCGCAACCTCGCCGGCGACCAGAGCGCCGCTCAGTTTTCTGCTCGCCACGCGCGACCCGATTCCGCGCGAGGCTGCCTGCAACGCGGCTTGCGGATTGGCGCGCGCCACCAGAAGCGCGGGCAGCAGGGACGACAACACGGTTGTCACAATGGCGATCGTGGCCAGAATCAGCACCACAGTCCAATGGATAGAAATTGAGTCGGCGCGCGGAATAGTTCCATCCGGTAATTTGCGCAGAGCCAGCATGGCCAGTTGCGCCAATGCGGCGCCAACTCCGCAGCCCAGCAAGCTGAGCAACAGTCCTTCCGACAGCATTTGCCGAATTAGCCGCGCGCGGCTTGCACCGAGGGCCGCCCGTACCGCAAACTCCTGCTGCCGGCCCAGGCAGCGCGCAATCAACAGGTTCGAGACATTGGCGCAGGCAATCAGCAGCACCAGCGCCAGGGCGCCGAAGAGCCCGTAGAGGACAGGCCTCACCGGCCCGGTGAGTACTTCCTGGTAAGGCTCGGTGCGGAATGAAAGGGCGCTTTCGTCCTTGGATCGCGGAATGTGCGCGGCGATGGAGTCCAGTTCGCGTTGCGCCTGCACGGTGGTGACGCCGGGACGAAGTTCACCGATGCCGTTGAAGAAGTCATAGCCTCGGTCCTTCAGCATCTCACTCGTCGGTTGCATCGGGAGCCACATGCCTTTATGCATTTCCGGCCCCATCTGATCCGGAAAGCGGAATGCGTCGGGCATTACGCCCACTACTGTACGAGATGTCCCGCCAATTTTTAGAACCTGCCCCAGGATCTTCGGATTGGCGTGGAAGCTCTCCCGCCATAGACCTTCCGACAGGAGCACCACCTGCGGCCCGCCGGCCTGACCTTCCGCCTCGGTGAAAGTGCGGCCCATCAGCGGCCTCGCCCCCAGCATTGAAAACAGATTGGTCGTCACCCGCGGAGCCACCACGCTCTGCGATTCATCCTGGTTCTGCACCACTGTGACGTCTTCCGAGTAGCCCCCGACATCGCTCAGCAGCTTCGATTGGGCGCGGATATCGCGATAGTTCATCCACGATGTGGATGACATCCCTGTCCCGTTTGCCGACCCGATGGAGAGCAGGCGATCGGCATGCGTGTAGGGCAGGGGCCGCAACAGCACACTCTCAATCACGGTAAAGATCGCCGTGTTGGCACCCACGCCGAGCGCAAGGGTCAGAACGGCCAGCAGTGCCAGTCCGGGTGTCTTGCCCATTTGGCGCAGTGAATAGCGTAAGTCATTGAGAACCGCCTGCATGGGAGCCTCCAGGCACACAATAGCGTAGCAATCTTACTGCATTTTGTACGCCATACCCTTCCTGTAGGCAAGCTCATTATTCGCGGAGCTTTCCGGATTTCGCAGGCTGGCCGGGCTGGCGAATTCGTCCGAAACCGAAAGAACAGTGTTCGCGAATGAACATCAACTCAGCACTTCGGATCGGCCTTGTGAGGTCTCTCAGCAGATCCGGGCGTCCCCTTTCTGGTAGCATCCCCATTGGAGACTATTCAGTATGGAAGCCCTGAACGGCGCGGGCCTTGGTGCCCGCCGCAATGAAGATATCGCCCTTGATCTGCTCAAGTTTGTCGCCGCCTCGGCAGGTGTGGGTCGCACTACTGTGCCCTCAACAGGATTCAGCGGCTCCTCCGCGCCCAAGACGGAAGAGCATGTGGCTGAACTGCTCGCGCTTTACGGCCGCTGCCTGAAGGCTGTCGAAGGCAAAGGGCCTGAAGCGGGAGCAGCAAAATAGCCGGCGAACCTATCCTTCGTGTCGCCGTCGCCGGAGCGGGTGCATTTGGCCGCAATCATCTTCGGGTCTACCGTGAGCTTGAAACGGCTGGGCTAGGCGTAGCCCTTGTGGCAGCCGTCGAGCCGGACTCAAGTCGCGCGGCTGAAACTGGGGCCAAGTATGCAATTCCTGTCTTTTCGACAGTCGAGGAATTGCTCGCCGCCGATCAGCATCTCGACGCGGCTACGGTGGCAGTTCCAACTGTGCATCATCATGCCGTCGCCTCGGCGCTGCTGGATGCCGGACTCGATTTGTTGGTGGAAAAGCCGCTTGCTGCAAGTCTGGTCGAAGCCGACGACCTCATCGATCGCGCAGCCAGGCACAGTCGCATCCTGCAGCCCGGCCACTTGGAGCGTTTCAATCCCGCGATCCTGGCCGTCGAGCCCAAACTGCGCCGGCCCATGTTCTTTGAGGCGCATCGGCTATCCGTCTTCACGCCCCGCTCGCTGGACGTGGACGTGGTGCTCGACCTGATGATCCACGACCTCGACATTGTGCTCACCTTCGCCAACTCTCCGGTGCGCGAAGTGCGGGCTGTGGGTTTGCCGATTCTCTCGCCCAAGGTGGATATCGCCAATGTGCGCGTCGAGCTTGAATCTGGTTGCGTGGCCAACTTCACCGCGTCTCGCGTCTCAACAGAGCGCGTCCGCAAGCTGCGCTTCTTTGAACCGCGCCAATACGTTTCCATCGATTACGCGCGGCGCGATCTACTGGTCATTCGCGTAGAACCGGGCCCGGCTTCGCCAGCCGATCTGATTCGGTCGCTGCCGCCGCAAGTTGCGGCCATGCTGCCCCCCGGTATTGCGGATGGTATCGCATCTGGCGCTATCGACCTCAAGAAGATTGACCCGGCCATGATTGCGGAGTTCGCCGCCATGGCCAAGATCGATCCGGCGATCATTGCGCAGTTCACTAATTCATCTGAAGCCAAGGCAGGCTTGAGTTTTTCCAAGCCGGAAGTTACGCCCGGCGAACCGTTGCGTCTGGAGATCGAGTCGTTTCTGGATTCGGTTCGCACCCGCCGCGAACCGCGCGTCACCGCGCGCCAGGGCCGCAATGCGTTGGCGCTGGCACTCGAGATTCAGGCCGCGATGGAAGCCCATGCAGTACGCGCCGGGCTCGAAGATTTCTTCGCGCACGGCGCGTAGCGTTTTTCTTCAACCCTCATCATGCAATCCCCAGCACCCGGTTCACAAAGCCGACGACATACTTCCACACCAGGTAGTAGCCGGCAAGGGCGGCCAGAAAACACGGTGCAATCCACACGTACGGCACAAAGAGTGTGTGGAACCAAGTGACTCCCTGAGAACCCAGTGCGAGCACACCAAGGCAACTCGCCACCAGCGTGCCGGCAGGCAAAAGCACGAAAGGTAGCAGCATTCCGTGGACGGCGATGGAGAGATGGGTTTGCATGTGCGATACCAGCCAGAGCATGTTCCACAGCGCCCAAAGCGTGGGCACCAGGGCCATCGGAAATACCAGGCCCCGTTCGATTGGAAACGGAACCTGAAGCATCAGCCGGAGAACAATGAACCCGGCCAGCATCAACGGAAGAATGAGTGTGGGCACAAACGCCCCGGCCAGGAACGAACGCAAATACGGATGAGTGTTCATCGGAATCTCGCTTTCCGCGGACGAGCACGCCCGCTGTTTCTAGAGGTAGTAAAAAAGCACCGGGACCGACACCGGGAAAAAGGCCGCAAAGCCCACCAGGCCCGCCAACAGCGCCCAATCGAACCAGGTTGCGACTGCGGGCTCGGCATCGAGTCGCCTTAGCATCCCCGGCCATAGATCGCGTTCCGGTTCCGCTTCGCGACCTATTGGCGGCAGCGCTTTCCTCAACAGTTTCTTCATTCGGTCCTGATCGTTTTCATTCATGGTCTGATTCCCTGGGATGCCAGGTCCTTTCTCAGTAATCGAAGCGCGCGAAAGACGCGCAGTTTTACAGCCGCGACAGAAATTCCCAATGCCTCGGCAACTTCTTTCTGCGGCAGCTCTTCCACCACCGCTAGAACAGCCGCGATCCGTAACTTCGGCGGCAGCCGATCAAAAGCCAACGTTGTCTTGCGCCGAATCTCTTCGGTAATGGCGGGATCGGTAATTGCTGGAGCTGAAAGGTCCGCCGGCAACTCGCACTCGGTCCGCCGTGTCCGCAGCCAATCAAGAGCTGCATGTGTAGCGATCCGCCGCGCCCAGCCCTCAAATCCGCGCGATGGGTCGAAGCGGGCGTGGGCCCGGTGAATCCGCCAGAATGTCTCCACGGTCAGGTCTTCTGCCGTCGCCGGGTTGCGCACGATGCGCAGTATCCAGCCGTAGATAGCGCGCTGATGCCGGCGAAAGAGAGCCTCGAATGCCGCCTCGAAGTTTTCAGGATTGCCCTGCCGAAACGCGAGAAGCTGCTTCTGGCTTTCCCGTTCGTCCTCGACTGTTTCAGCGATCCCGGCCATCGTGCGCCTCTATTTCGCTTTACGGGGGAACTTTCCAAAAGGTTACACCGTATGGAATCCTGAACGGCGTAGCGCTGCTTTCCGTCGAGCGCCCCACCCTGAGGCAAGCCAGACCGCCTCACAGGAGGTATCCACCGATGTTCCACCTTCTCTTCCTATTCGCGCTCTACTTTCTTCCAGCTCTCATCGCAAGCAGCCGCCACCTCGACGAACGTGTGCCCATCACGTTGCTGAATCTCTTTCTAGGCTGGACGTTCATCGGCTGGATCATCGCTCTCATCTGGGCCATTGCCGCCCCGGCGCCTTACCTGGTCTACGTGCATCCTCCTTATCCGCCGCGCTATCGCTAAGGCCAAATGAAGCGATTTACTTGCGAGGATTCCCGCATCCCGCGCGCTTGACTTACGCCTCCCCGGGGCTATAGCTTGGCTCTCGAAGAGCGGTGCAAGAAAACTCCTGTCGCCAAATCCCGAAGGAGCTGTTTCTGCCGCCCATTGGGAGATGGAATGAAGAAGCTTGCCACTCATCTGGCCGCATGCGCAATTCTCTGCGCCGCGAGCCTTGCCGCCGCTCAACAAGCGCAGAAGCCCGCGTACCTGAACCCTAGTCTGCCGGCCGAGCAGCGCGCCGCGGACCTGGTGGGCCGGATGACGCTCGATGAAAAAGCGACACAGTTGCTCAACCAGGCGCGCGCCATTCCCCGCCTCAACCTGCCCGCCTACGACTGGTGGAGCGAGGCTTTGCACGGCGTCGCGGTCAATGGGACCACGGAGTTTCCTGAACCCATCGGATTGGGAGCCACTTTTGATCCGGCAACCATCCACGAGATGGCGATCGCTATCAGCACTGAGGGGCGCATCAAGCATGCCCAGGATGTGCGCGCCGGACACAGCAATATCTTCGAGGGGTTGGATTTCTGGTCTCCCAACATCAACATCTTTCGCGATCCTCGCTGGGGGCGCGGCCAGGAGACCTACGGCGAAGATCCGTTCCTGACTGCGCGGATGGGCGTGGCGTTTGTCACCGGCATGCAGGGCGACGATCCGCACTATTACCGAACTATCTCCACTCCCAAGCACTTTGCCGTGCACAGTGGCCCGGAGATTACGCGCCATAGCGCCGATGTGACTGTGAGCAAGCACGACGAGTTGGACACGTATCTGCCCGCCTTTCGCGCCGCGGTGATTGAAGGCAAAGCTGATTCTGTCATGTGCGCCTACAACAGCATCAACGGCCAGCCCGCCTGCGCCAGCGAATTCCTACTGCAAGATCAACTTCGCGGCAAGTGGGGGTTTCAGGGCTATGTAGTCTCCGATTGCGGCGCGGTGATCGACATCTTCACCGGCCACCATTTCACGAAGACACAGCCGGAAGCTTCGGCAATCAGTCTGAAACGCGGCATGGACAACGAGTGCGGCGATTACTTCGCCAAGGTTACTGACGACCACGACTATAAACCCTATCTCGATGCTGTGAAGCTAGGCTTCCTCAAGGAGAGCGAAATCGATGTTGCGCTCACGAGGCTCTTCACGGCGCGCATGAAGCTCGGCATGTTCGATCCACCGGAGATCGTGCCGTACTCGAAGA
The DNA here is from genome assembly GCA_049590315.1 of Occallatibacter sp. Taxonomy (GTDB): domain Bacteria; phylum Acidobacteriota; class Terriglobia; order Terriglobales; family Acidobacteriaceae; genus Telmatobacter. The sequence continues at coordinate 8,623 of JBAWCO010000724.1, forward strand.
TCGACGAGAAGGAGTTGGATAGCGCTGCACACCGTGCGCTGGCTCTCAAGCTCGCCAACGAGTCCATGGTGCTGCTGAAGAACGATGGCACACTACCGCTGAAAACTTCAGGCATCAAGATCGCTGTGATTGGACCGCTCGCCAACCAGACCCGCGTCCTGCTGGGCAATTACACCGGCATTCCGAACCACACGGTTTCGATTCTGGAAGGCCTGCGCGCGGAGTTCAAGGGCGCGCAAATTAACTATGTGCCGGGCACGCAGTTCCTCAGCAGCGAGGGCGCCCCGGTTCCGCCGGAACAGCTTACCACGGACGGCAAGCCGGGCATCAAAGCTGAATACGCCATTGGAGCTTTCGCAACAAAGCCAACGCCACTCGCTACACGAGTGGAAAACGGGGTCGATCTTTCTCCCTCCACGTTACCGAAGGAAGCCGCGGGTAAGTCATCCCTCTCGGTTCGCTGGACTGCGACTCTTACGCCGAAAGAAACTGGCGACTACAAGATGGGGATGCTGGGTCACGGATTTACCCGCGTCTTTGTGGACGACAAGATAGTCGCAACTTCGCGCATGACCAATGAGTCAGAGGCCAAGTTAGGCAAGATCCACCTGGAGCAGGGCAAGGCTTATGCGCTCAAGGTGGAATTTGAAACGCGCGATGCCAGCGCACCGGTCTCGCGGCTGATCTGGTCGAAAGTAGATCTTCGCCCGTCGTCGGCGGCAACGGAGGCGGCGCGATCCGCCGATGTAGTGGTGGCCGTGGTGGGCATTACCAGCGAGCTTGAGGGCGAAGAGATGCCGGTGAATGAAGTGGGCTTCAAGGGCGGCGACCGCATCAGCATCGACTTGCCCAAGCCCGAGCAGGATCTGCTGGAATCCGTAGCCGCGACCGGCAAGCCGCTCGTGGTGGTGCTTACCAACGGCAGCGCCCTCGCAGTGAATTGGGCCAACGAGCACGCCAACGCGATTCTCGATTCATGGTATGCGGGCGAAGAAGGTGGCACCGCCGTGGCCGCAACACTCTCCGGCCGCAACAATCCAGCCGGACGGTTGCCGGTCACGTTCTACAAAGATGTGAGCCAACTGCCACCCTTCGAGGATTACTCGATGAAAGGCCGCACTTACCGGTACTTCGAGGGAACGCCGCTTTATCCTTTCGGCTACGGCCTGAGTTATACCAAGTTCACTTACAGTGAACTTACTGTTCCCACAGATGCAATAACTGCCGGCGGCCCGGTGAATGCGGAAGTTATCGTGACCAACGCCGGCAGCAAAGCGGGCGATGAAGTAGCTCAGCTCTATCTCACTTTTCCCAACGTTCCAGGTGCTCCGCTGCGTGCCCTGCGGGCATTTCAGCGGGTTCATCTGGAACCTGGCGCCTCGCAGAAAGTGCACTTTGAGCTGCAACCACGCGATTTGAGCATGGTAACGGAAGCAGGCGAGCCGATTGTAGCTGAGGGTCAATACGGCGTTTCAGTAGGCGGCGGCCAGCCGAACTCCGGCGCGCCCGCAGTAAGCGGAACCTTCAACATCAAGGGTACGCTCACTCTTCCCGAATAGCTTGAGTGGTCCTTAAAATACAAGGGGCGCTTCCTCAGCGAGAGAGCGCCCCTTCAATAGGCAGTTACAGTGATCTAATTGGCAGCAGCAACCGTCGTTGTCTGCGTTACTTCTTTCATCTTGAGATACACAGCATTACTCCAGCCAAAGCCGATCTGGTTGGTCTTGTATCCTGTACTTACCTGTACGTTGGAACTGCCTGCGACGACGTTGAATTTCTCAACGATCGTCCCGTCTCTCGCGAATCCAGCATCCACAGTGGCGTCGAAGTCGCGTGCGATCCGCCGTGCGTCTTCGCGAAAACCCATCGCCTCCAACCCGGCCACGGCAACCCAGTTAGTGGGCGCCCAGCCGAAGGGCTCATCCCATTGCATTCCGGAGTTGAAGTTACTCATTGAAAGCCCGCCGGGGCGCTCGAACAAGTTGAGCTTGGCCACTATCTGGGTGGCCTCTTCGCGCGTAGCCACGCCAGCCCACAAAGGATAGAGCGACGAGATGTAGGCATAACTCGACGTCTTGGCGTGATAAAAGTCGTAGTCCGCAAACACGCCGTCCTTTGGTCGCCACAGATAGCGCTGCATCGCCGCGTCCCGCGCCTTTGCACGATGATCCCAGCGCGTCGCGTCTTGGGGTCTGATGAGCAAGTGCGCAAAGTGCTCCAGGTCCTTTTCGTATCGATAGAGCAAGCTGTTCAGGCACACCGGCGCATAGTGATGCGTAGCCCCGTCGAAGGGGCCGAAGCGAAAGCTCGGATCGAAACCAGACTCACGCATGGCGCGATCGCCCTCATAAAAGTCGCGGCTCAGACGGTAGCCTTGAGCCCACGCCCGCATGCACACCACGCTCGCGTAGAGGTCGCAACTGGTTAGTTTCAGCCGCGTCCCTTCAGCCGCATCAGGATGTTCGGAGCCTTTCACCAGAAAGCCCGCGGTCACAGGTTCGGGATGCGCCAGTAGCCAGCGGATCACATCAGGATAATAGGTGCTGTCGTCCGACTCCTCAGGCACCGGCCCGTTGGCAAAGTCGAAGTAGCGCGTTAGCCCCGTGGTTCCCGCTTTATGCTCCGGGCGCGTCCATGTGGAGTAGTCTTTCTCCGCCAGCGTATAGGCGCGTTCCAGCCAGGCCCGTGCTTGAATACGGCCCGCAGGGGTGGCGGGGAAGCTGGCAGGATTCTCATACACCGCCCGTATCATCGATGTTAGAAACGGCGGCTGCGAGCGAGTTAGATAGTAAGTCCGGTTAGCGTTCAGCACAGCGCCGTAATGCTCTATCTCAAAGAGGAAGTTATCTACCATGCCCTTGGCCAGGGCTTCCCGATGGTCGGCCTCCAATCCAAGAACAATGAAGTAACTGTCCCACCCATACATCTCGTTAAATCGTCCGCCGGGAACTACGTACGGGTTGGGTAAATAGAGCAGCCCAGCCGCGGTCAGTTCCGCGGGGCGCACGTCTCCCAGTTTCTCAATCCGCCGAGGCAAGGCAATCACACGCACATTGCATTTCTGTTCGAGTGCGGTTACTTCGGCCGGAGGTGGTGTCTCCGCTGGCATGTAGAGTACTGGGTTGGCGGTGACTTTGATGTCGACCAGCGAGTGGCAGTCAGTCATGGAGCGTGTGAGCGTATCCCACGCACCGTGAATGTACTGGAGTGTAGCTTCCGGGTTGGGTCCCGGCGTGGGACCAGGACTTGCTTCCTGCGCCTGAACATTTGAATTTCCGATTGCGGCTGCTGCAAGGAACAACAAATAACGCAGTTTCATACCAACTCCAACGTGTACCGTTGTGAATCTTCTGGAGTGTAACGCACAACGTAGACAGTTGGCGCAACTCGGGAACAGTTCCGCCGGAACCGGTGTCTACATAAGCACAGTGGTTCCGATTGGGATGAACGGAGTTCTGTTGAGCCCCGCTCCCCGCGCCCCAGATCGCACGTAGATGGAGCGCGCAGAGCGGCCAGCCCGCCTGCGCCTTGCAGAAGGACCTCCTCTAACTCCCGGCCGGCGCGGCTGAATCGCTTTTTCGGGAGGCAGGCCATGTTTGAAGACTCCACATTCGAATCCACAGGCAGAATCCGCACCCGCAGCCGCAGGTGGATGGTCGCCGCATTCATCTTCAACGGCACCATTCTGTTGGCGTTGATCCTGATTCCGCTCATTTACCCAGAGGCGTTGCCGCGCCTGGAAATGCCCTGGCTGATGACAGCGCCGCCTACGCCGCCGTCCGCTCCACCGACTGAGGCGCGCCAGCAAGCACACCCAACTTCCGGACCTGCCGTTGCGGTCGAGGACCCGTATGCAGTGCCGACGACGATTCCGATAAAGATTGCAATCGTCAGCGACCCCGGACCCGCACCCTCCAACAACATCGGTATTCCCGATCCTGGGAATGGCGTGACTCCTGGCGGCGATGTCTTTCGGCAACAGCCTGCGCCTCGAGTCGTTCATTCCGCGCCTTCCGGACCGGTACGTATTTCTTCCGGTGTGGCCTCCTCCACCATCCTTTACAAGGTGGTTCCGGTCTATCCGCCCATTGCCAGAGAAGCACGAGTTGAGGGGACCGTCGTTCTTGAGGCCGTCATCTCCAAACAGGGGACGATTGAAAATCTGCGCGTGGTTAGCGGTCCGGCCATGCTGCAGCAGTCCGCTCTCAATGCCGTGAGCGCCTGGCGCTACCGCCCGTTTCTCCTTAACGGGGAACCCGTTGCTGTGGAAACCACGGTCAATGTCATTTTCAATCTGGGCCGGTAAGACGAACCCCTAGCTTCAATAGCGAGGACTAACTACTCGCCAGCTTCTCGCGTGTCAGCTCGTTCCATGTCGCAATTGCCTCCGGCATGGGCGGGCTGACCGCTCCGGGAGCTACGGCTTCGATCACTTCTTGTGGATTCACAATGCCGCGGGCGTTGCGCAGCGCGCCCTTTACCCAGCCCACCGCGGCCAACCCTTCGCGGCCGGTAAAGGTCTGTTCCAGGTAGAACCAGCGCTCGTCCCAGCAAACCAGGCGCGAGCTCAGTTCGAATGCGGAAAAAAGCGGCAGTGAACGCCGGTAGGTGATCCACACCGCGCCCACCAGCGGTTGCCATCGTGAGCGGATGATGTGTCCAAGAAGCCGTGTGCGCGCCAGCAGGTGGGTGCGCGCGTAGTCCATGATGCTCAGGTAGCGAGCATTGTTCAGATGCAGATTGAGGTCGATGTCGTTGGGCCAGACGTGCATGCGCAACTTGTCTTCATCGAGCACGCGGATCGCAGGGAGCGGCGCGAGATGCTGTCGAATGGCCAATGCTGGAATACGAACAAAGCTGATGAAGTGCGACACGCCGTTCCTCGATTGATGCTCTGGCTCCAGTGTAGAAGAGCGGATAACCGTGGCATCTAGATTCTGGAAGTAGCGGCATCCAGGTCCCATCGGCGACAATTTGTTCTGCCATGGCAAAACTATCTCGCCGTAAATTTCTCCAGACCGCCTCCGTTGCTTCAATCGCCGCCGCCGCTCCCAGCTTTGCCGTACCCCGCAGCCAACGCGTTTTCGTCGGGTCGAATACGCCAGACGGCATTCTTGCCTTCGACTGGAATCCGGCTAGCGGGGACCTGACGCCCGCAGGAGTTGCAGCCAAGCTTGCCAATGTGGATTGGATTACGTTTTCTCCCGGTCACGACTTTCTCTATGCCGCTTCTGAAGTGGATTCGTTCAATGGCAAGCCCACCGGTGAAGTGGCCAGTTTTCGTGTGGAGGACGGACGGCTCGCTCCACTCTCCGCGCAGAACTCGGCCAGTAGAGGCACCTGTCACGTCGCGTTGGACCACACCGGCCACGTGCTGCTCTCCGCGGATTACGGCGGTGGCAGCGCAGCGGCGTTTCTCATCAGAGACGGTAGCTTGAGCAAGGCATCGTGGACCGAACACTACACCGTCCACGGCCCCAACGCCGACCGGCAGGAGAGCGCCCACGCGCACTTTGCGTCCTTCTCGCCTGACAATCGCTTTGCCTACATCAACGACCTGGGCGGCGACATGATCCACATCTGTGGTCTCAATGCTGCCACCGCGACGCTTACACCGGCAGGCGCCTATCACGCAAAGCCGGGCGCGGGTTGCCGCACGCTGCATTTCCATCCCAACGGCCACACAGCTTATTGCGTCAATGAACTGGACTCGACAGTGGATGTACTGGAGTGGCACAAAACAGATGGAAGCCTGACGTTGGTGACGCGCATCAATTTGCTCCCTGCCGTCCATAGCAGCGTGAATACGGCATGCGACACCGTCATCTCGAAAGACGGCCGCGCGGTGTACTTCGCCAATCGCGGCACCGATTTTCTCTTCACTTGCAAGGCCGATCCGCAAACCGGCGCGCTGACCCCGATGGGCCGCTCGAACTGCGGTGGAAAGACTCCGCGCAACTTTACGCTAGACCCCACGGAGCGCTGGATGCTGGTGGCCAACCAAGGCTCAAGCAACATCAGCGTCTTCGCCCGCAACCCGGAGACCGGAGCGCTGGCCGAACGAGGCAAGAGCTTCGCGGCGGCCACGCCCATGTGCATTCTATTTAGTTGAGAGAAGGTCTGAGAATGAAAGTCCGCAGTCTAATCTTGCTAATTGGGGTAATCTTGGGCTCTGCTCATTTCCTCTCGTCCGCTGTCGGCCCTCCCACACACTTCGACACGCCATTGCTTCAAAAACACCTCCCGCTTCCGCGAGATCCAGACAACCCGCAATCCAAACCATTGCTTTCCTGTTATTACTATCCCCATTTCATGGTCAAGCAAATTGACCTTGGGGAAGAAGGCGCGGAACAGCTTTCTATTCTCCATATCTCAAAGGGAGAGGAACAACCGCCATGCCGTCGAACCAATGCAAAGGATGAGATGGTCATCGATTCCAAGGCTTGGGATGGCTATTTCGAAGGTGTAAAAGGCAGTTTTGTTTTTTTCAATGCAGCCGACGGGGTAAACGGTGGCGTGGGCTTTGCCATCTTTAGTGGTTCGGACGGCTCAAAGATATTTGAAGACGTGGCGAAATCGGGTATGAGCTCAATCGAACTCATACCGCCAATCGCGCAAAGCGATCCAAACAACCACTCGGACGCCGCAATTAAGGTACGTTTTAGAAGAGTGTACCAAGCGCCTTGCTCCCTGCGCACCGATGAGAGGAATTGCTGGACCAGCATCAAGCAAATCACGGGTCTTTCGGATTCAGCACCACCCAATTGCTCCGCTTGGTACGAGGCCGAGGAGAAAAGGCTTCCGGACGGTTCCAAAGAAGTTGCGACCGACCCGAGCGTAATTACATATGAGGTGGAGATCCTGTTGGATTCACGGAACACGCTCGTACGAGCGGCGCCAATTTCAAAGCCAATTGAATGCTATGGCGCTGATTGATACGCGCCGGCAGGCCTTTACGCGCCCATAAGGGCAGGGCTCGTGAGAGTGTTGTGTGCGAGTGTCGCTGACTCTTTCTCTTCCACAGGTGAAGTCACCACCGGTACGTGAGCAAGCTCCCAAGCTGAGCGGTCTTTCATCAATCGCGAGACCAGGGCGGTATGCATTGCGTGTCCGGCGCGCTCGGCCACCACGTGGCCTTCCATGCGCCGTCCGGCCAACGCGAGATCGCCGATCAGGTCCAGCACCTTGTGCCGCACATACTCATCGTGAAAACGAAGCGGGCCGTTTTCAGGTCCTCGCGCACCCAGAATGATTGCATTTTCCGGTCCGGCGCCGCGGATCAGACCCATGTCGCGCAGTCGTTGCTCGTCGGCTTTGTAGCCGAAAGTGCGCGCAGGAGCGATAAGGCTCCCGTATGTCTCGGCGGCCAGGTCGATGCAGGCTTTCTGATGACCGATGGGCGCGGGGAATTCAATAGCATACTCAATCTTGTAACCGGAGCCGGGATAGACGCCGATAAACTTCTCGCCTTCTCGCACCTCAATGGGGCGAAGCACGCGGATGGTCTCGCGGCGCCGCCGCTGTGTGCGAATGCCGACGCCGAGAAAGGCCTGCACGTATGGCTGCGAGCTGCCATCCAGGATGGGCAGTTCCAGGTTGTCCAATTCCACAATTACGTTGTCAACGCCCATGCCGATCAACGCCGATAGCAGATGCTCTGTGGTCGAGATCAACACGCCCTGACGCATCAAGCTGGTGGCATAACTGACTTTGGCTATATTGCGTCCGGTAGCGGGAATCTCAAAATTATCGAGATCGGTGCGGCGGAAGACTATCCCCGATCCGGCCGGTGCAGGCAAGAGCCGCATCGTAACCGGAGCCCCGGAATGAAGGCCAACCCCCGTAAATTCGAGGGGCTCTGCAATCGTTTGTTCCAGGTGTGCTGGATGTACCAAATTACGTTCTCCAACGGTGCAAAACCGGGCGCAATTGCTAGATTAGACGGGAAACAGCTTCCGGACACTGTGGCATTTTAGCCACACCGTGCATCTTCCAGGCGATTCTGCCGACAGCAAATCCGGCCTCTCAAATCAACTTAACCGTCGTAGAATCATGGAGTCCCTCGATCCGCCGTCTTGCTCGCCGCGAAAAGGCCCTCAATGTTTCCTGATCCCGACTCTAAAATTCCTATGCGCGCTCTGCTTGCCGGAGCTCGGCGCAAACAGCCCGCACTGCTTGACTTGACCCAGAAATTGGTGCGGCTTGAGTCGCCTTCCGACAATAAGACCTCCGTGGATGCCTGTGTTGCACTGGCAGCCGCGCACGCTAAAGCTCTGGGTGGTCGTATCAAGTTACATCGCCAGCGTGGCTTTGGCGATGTATTCGAAGCGCGTTTCGGACCCAGGACCAAAGCCGACTCCGCAAAGCCGATCCTCCTGCTCGGTCACTTGGACACGGTGTGGCCGCTCGGTACGCTCAAGACCATGCCTTGCAGAATCGCCGACGGCCGGCTCTGGGGGCCTGGCACGCTCGACATGAAAGCGGGCGTTGCCATGGCCTTCACCGCCATCGAAATGCTGATTGAAGCGGGCCTGTTGCAGAACGAAATCCTGCTGCTTCTCAATAGCGATGAGGAGACAGGGAGTCCCGTCTCGCGTCCCATCACCGAGCAACTGGCAGCCGAGTGCGCAGCCGTCTTCGTCCTGGAGCCAGCGCAGGGGCTTGCCTACAAGACGGCACGCAAAGGTACCGGAAATTGGCGAATCGATGTAACCGGTGTCGCGGCCCATGCCGGAGTCGACTTTGAAAAAGGGGCCAGTGCGATTCGGGAGTTGGCCCGTGTGGTGGAAGCGGTAAGCGGTTGGACCGACCTCAAGCGCGGTTTGACGGTGAGCGTCGGCATGGCCGGCGGCGGTTCGAAGACCAATGTAATTCCCGCCGAAGCCTGGGCTGAAGTCGATGTCCGGATCGCCCGCAAAGCTGACGGCGCGCGCGTGGAGCGTAAGTTTAACGGACTCAAGCCTGCGGATAAACGATGCTCACTCACCGTCACCGGCGGCATCAACCGTCCGCCGATGGAGCGCACCCGCGGAACGGTCCAGCTCTATCATCGGGCACAAGCGCTCGCAGCGGAATTGGGTTTTCCGCTGGATGAAGCCGCAACCGGCGGTGCTTCCGACGGCAATTTCACCTCCGCGCTGGGCATTCCCACCCTTGATGGCATGGGTGCCGTAGGCGAGGGCGCGCACGCACGTCATGAGTCCATCGTCGTGGAGCACCTGGCGCCGAGGACCGCGCTTCTTGCGGGGATGCTCACCCGATTCTGATTTACCTGATGATTCCCACACCTTCTTCCGATAACATCGACCACAACATGGAGGTCGGTACAGATGAAGAACCCAAAGCGTATGTTTGCCGTCCTGCTTTCTTCCGCACTCGGCCTGATTTCGTCAGTTTCAGCAGCTCCGCCCGCCGCGTCCACCGGCATCGACGTGATCTGGGCGTATGCAGGCGTTTGGAAGGTCGAGATAGAACATCTCGATACTGCGCAAAGCAAGGCCAGCCACGAGACGACCAACCTACGCAACGCGTGCTGGAAAGACGGTGGCTACCTGGCCTGCAACCAATATGTCGATGGTGAGTCGAAGGCGCTGATTGTGTTCACCTACAACGCGAAAGACAACACATACACCAGTTATCCGATTCCACTTGGCGGCGGACCCTCCGGTCAGGGAAAGCTCATGATCGAGGGCAATACGTGGACCTTCCCCTGGCAAGTGAAAGACGGAGACAAGACCACTTATTTTCGCGTGGTCAATGTCTTTGAAGCCCCTGATCGCATCCGGTACCGTCAGGAGTTCTCGTCGGATCAAGTGAATTGGACAATCACGGCCAAGGGTCTTGAAACCAAGATCAGCGGCCAGTAACGCTGACCTCTACGGATGATTCACGTAGTTCTGCAGGAAGAAATATCCGGCAGTCGCAAAGCCGACAATCGCCACCGCCCATCGCATCAATCGCTGGTTGACTCTGCGGCTGTAGTGCGCGCCCAGGTAGCCGCCCAACCCGGCCAGAATCGCCATAATCAGGCAGAATTGCCAGGCCACGCGCCCCGCCAGCATGAAGGCAATAGCCGGAATTCCAATGGAAACGGCCGCGGTCAGCACTTTAAGCGCGTTCATCTCGTGAATGTCGTGGACGCCGCAGAAACCGAATAGCGCCATCGCCAGAAAGCCTCCACCCGCGCCAAAGTAGCCCACGTACACACTCACGACCACCATGCCGATGATGAGCGATTTGTTATAGCGGCGCCCACCTGACATGCCCGCCAGCCATTTCCCCAATGGAAAGCTGAGCACAAACAGGACTGCCGCAAACAACAACAGCCACGGCAAAAGCTCCCGGAAGCGCTTGTTGCCGGTATGCATCAGGAGTTCGCCGCCCATCCAGCCGCCAACCCCGGAGGCAATTCCCAGCGGCAACAACTTCCACCCATAGGTGCGCAGTTGCTGACGAAAAGCCACCAGCGAGGTCAATTGTCCTGGCCAGAGTGCCACCGTGTTGGTGGCCTGTGCGGTCACCGCGCCAACGCCCACCGCCGAGGTGCTGGCAAGCAGAGCCGGCAGCGAGAGAAACGAACCCCCGCCGGCAACCGTGTTGAGCACCCCGGCAAAGAACGAGGCTGTCGGGAGCCATAGAATGCGAAGAAGATGCAGGATGTAAGGGGCCACCCCTCAATGTAAATCGCCTCCGCATAAAGACACATAAGGGACGCGCTTGCGGATTCGGACACAGCAGCGCAGGCCATCTGCATGAGCGCACATTCTCGATGAAGCTATTGGCCTCTGCCCTCCTTTTTTGCAGAGAATTAACCTATCGTAGAATGCGACGAATTCTGAACATCTTTCACAATCAGGGCGGTCTGAAGCGAATTTTACGCCGGTTGGAGCCGGAAGCGGGGAACTCGCAGGCAACATTGCCTAACTCGATTGGAGGCTGATTTACGCTAATAAGTCATTTAGAATGTCAATCTTGCATGTAAGTTCATGCCATTTATCGTGATGTTTGGGCTGGCGAATTGTCTACGAAAGTGGGACGGAGGTCATCTCCATCTTTGCTCGTGTCGCCGCTCCATGGATTTCCCGGAGAACGGCGTTCTGACTCTGCTGCGCCTGATAAACTCCCCTCAAGAAACTTTGGGGTCTGAATTGACAATGAAACACAATGTTTTGCTTGTTCTTATGGCGGCAGCCTCGGCGGCCGCAAGCGCACAAACTCCCGCCAAGCCCCCGGTCGCCACTGCCAAACCGGCGAGCACCACCGCCAAACCAGCGGTCAACGGGCAAAGCTCGGCTATATCCATTGTCAAACTCCCTCCCGGAGTGCCTCCAGTCAAAGGGATGTTGAAGACCGCCTTTACCTTGCGCTATCAGGAGATCAAGATCGGCACGGGTGCTGATGCCGAGCCAGGCAAGATGTACAAGGTCCACTACACCGGCTACCGCGCGGCCGACGGTGTCAAGTTCGATTCTTCGTTCGATCACCCAGGGCAGCCTGTAAAGGACAAGGACGGCAAGCCGGTGTTGGGCGCCGACGGCAAACCCGAGATGGGACCGCCGCAGCCCATGACCTTTCCTCAGGGCATGGGACGCCTGATTCCCGGCTTCGATCAGGGTTTTGCCGGTATGAAAATTGGCGGCAAGCGCCGTCTATTCATCCCCTGGCAACTGGCTTATGGAATGCGGACGATTCCAGATCATGGTCCGGACCATCCGGGAATTCCGGCGAAATCAGATCTGATCTTCGACGTAGAACTGGTGGATGTTGCCGAAATGCCTGCGCCTCCCACGCGCCCCGGAATGGGCGGCATGCCCGGTGGCGTTCCGCCGCGTCCAGTTCCTCCTCCCACTCCTGGAGCACCCGCTGTGCCGGCGCAACAGAACCCTGCGAATCCATCAAGTGCAGCACCTGGTGCCGCATCTGCTCCGTCCACATCCGGGGCTCCGGTCGCCGCTCCCGCATCCACCGCCCCTGCGACTTCCGCCCCGGCAACCACAACGGCTCCCACAGCGCCAGCAACTTCAACTCCACCGCAACCGAAATAACGGTTCGGTTTGCTCCAAGATTCAGGCCACGCCGGCAGGTAACTCCGGCGTGGCCTGAATTAATTGGCGAGCATATGCGGTCTGGGGGTTGTCGCACAGCGCCACAGCTTCGCCTATTTCCACCAACTTCCCTCGCTCCATTACCGCAATCCGCGTGCTCAAATAGCGCACCAGCGGCATTGAGTGCGAGATGAACAAATAGGTCAGCCCATATTCGCGCTGCAATCCACGCAGCAGGTTCACAATCTGCGCGCCCACGCTCACATCCAGCGCGGAAACCGGTTCATCCAGAATCAGCAGCTTTGGCCGCAGCGCCAGCGCGCGCGCAATGTTGATGCGCTGCCGCTGCCCGCCGGAAAACTCGTGTGGATGCCGTGCCAGCGCCGATTCATCCAGCCCGACCTCACCAAGCAGCTCCACCGCCTTGGCTCGAAGCGCAGCCCGGTCTGTCCTGTTTCCCATTTCGCGGCGATGGATCACGAGCGGCTCGCTCACAATCTCGAGTACATTCATACGCGGATTCAAAGCGGCGTATGGGTCCTGAAACACCGGCTGCATCTGACGCCGCAGCCGATGCATCTCCGCCGCTGAAGCTCGCGCCACGTCAATTCCTTCTACCCGCACAGCACCCTGGCTCGGCGTCACCAGCCCCAGAATCATCCGCGCCACGGTGGTCTTTCCCGAGCCCGATTCACCCACCAGCCCCAGCGTCTCCCCGGACTCAATCGTCAGCGAGACCTCCTCGACAACGTGCTGCCACTCCATCCGGAGTCCCGTCCTGCGGGGATAGCTTTTCCAAACCGCGTCTACTTCCACCAACGCCATGAACGGATGCTATCGCATTGCAGCGATCGCGTTGCAGGCCGGAAATGATTTGTGTCGCGGAATGCGGTTTAGTGATAAAAAGGCTGGCAGCATTCTGACTCGCAGACATTCGTTTCCCCAGTAATGCAAGGAGGCACCATGGCAAAGTTTCGTGTACTCTCTCTCGACGGTGGAGGTTCCTGGGCCCTGATCGAGGTGAGGGCCCTGATTGATCTGTACGGTGGCACCACCACAGGCCATGAAGTGCTCAGCGATTTTGACCTCGCCGTGGGCAACTCCGGCGGAAGCATCGTCCTGGGCGGCCTCGTGGAAAACATGACGCTCAACAATCTTCTCGGCTTCTTCCAGAGCGAGCAGACGCGAAAAAGCGTCTTCAAGGAGAATGCCTTTCACCTGCCGGGCATCGACAAATACGACACAGCACAAAAGCTCACCGGCCTCACGGCTGCCCTGCCAACGCGGGGATGCCGGCTGATGCCAGACGCAGCATCGGGAATCCTGAGCAAGGCAACCGGCAAGCCGGTGCATCTGTTGATCATCGGTTTCGATCATGACAAACGTTGCTCCCGCTTTTTTCGCTCCGCGCCTGCCGGCGGTCCCGCGTGGGGTGATGGGGATGCAGCAAATGTGAAAATCGTGGAAGCAATTCACGCCTCGTCGAACGCACCCATCGAATTCTTTGACAAGCCGGCCCAGTTTCCCAGCGAGCCCGGCAAGCGTTACTGGGACGGCGCAATCAGCGGCTGCAATAACCCTGTGTTGGCGGGCGTGGTCGAGGCCGTGGTGCTGGGCCAGAAGCCGGAGTCGATTGTCGCCTTGTCGCTTGGAACCGGAACCGTCTGCCTGCCTTCTCTGACCCCAGGCGCTCCAAAATCGCCCATCTTCGCAAACCCTGACACTCCCGGGCTACTTCATGACGTGAAGGAGATATCCTCCGCCATCATTGACGATCCGCCCGATGCAGCCACATTCGTAGCCCACGTCTTAACCGGAGGTTCGCCCGGTCTGCCTGCGCCCGTCGATAGCCACGTCGTCAGAATGAGTCCGCTGGTTTCACCCGTGCTGGATGCCAACAACAATTGGACTCTGCCTGACGGGATGGATGCAGCTGCATTCAATGCGATTGCCAACCTGGCAATGGATGCTGTCGCCCAGGAGGATGTGGAGAAAATCGAAAACCTCACCAGCCTCTGGCTCCAGGACAAGGTCCGCAACCAGGGCGTGCGAGTAAACGGCAAACTCTATGCCGAAGTGGGTCAGGATGCTTATTCGCGAGCCAAAGCCGCATGGTTGGCGGTGAGGTGACATTGGCGCTCTATGAAGTACAAACCGGTGACGGCCTTCAGTCTAGTTGCGGGTGCAGCTTGTGGAACCCTGTCGCCTGCTGGTAAGCCGATGCGAACGCAGCCAGCTTCGCCTCCTGATAGTGTCCGGCCAGAAAGGTGAGCGACACCGGTGTGCCCGGCCCGCCGATGTCGTCGCTGTCTCCATCATCGACATTGGGCGGCACGGGAGCATCCGCGCCGCGCAGCCCATTGGGCAGAATCAGCGCCGGATGTCCAGTTAAATTCGTGGCTACAAGTTGCGTGCCGGTAGTCGGCGTGACAATGATGTCCACTTGATCAAAGAGCGCGGAGATCTGGCGGATAGCGAGAGTACGCGCGCGGTTGGCCTGGATGTATTCGACTGCCGGATAATACCGCGCAACGCGGAACAAATTCGGCCAGTCCTCCACGCCCTGCTCGGTCAAAAGCCGGTCACGGCCGGACATCGTCAGGTCGTCAAAAGCCGCAGCGCCTTCTGCCGTCAGTAGCGGCACCATAGCGTCATAGGGCAGTTTGGGCAGCTCTACCGGAATGAGGTTCACACCCATCGCGCGCAACTTGTCCAGCGCAGTCATTTCGTAGCGCCGATCATAATCGCGGCGCGCGCGAGCCACCTTGGACGCTGCGTTTGAGTCTTCGCGCTTTTTCTTTTCCTCGGCGGTTTCGTTCGCTTTTGGCTCCGCAAGTTTCAGCGGTTCCGGCATGTCAAATTCGCTCTTCAGGTAGCCGATGCGCAGCTTCTTCCAATCCATGCCCGGATTCCACTGAAAGTCGGCCGCCACCACTGAGGTGTCCATGCCGTCCGGTCCATGAATCGACTCCAGAACCAGCGCGCAATCTTCTACCGAGCGGGATATAGGCCCAAGCTTGTCCATTGTCCAACTCAACGCCATCGCGCCTGTCCGCGGCACCATTCCAAACGTGGGCCGCAGTCCAGTGCAGCCGCAGCGCGTCGAAGGCGACGAGATCGACCCCAGTGTCTCCGATCCAATCGCGAAGGCCACGCAGCCCGCGGCCACCGCACTTGCCGAACCCGCTGAAGACCCGCTCGACCCCTGCGCCGGATTCCACGGGTTACGCGTGCGTCCTCCATACCACTTGTCGCCCATAGCCAGCGCGCCCAGCGAAAACTTCGCCACCAGCACCGCACCTGCCGCATCCAGCCGCTGCACCACGGTTGCGTCTTCGTCGAAGGACTGATGCTCGTAACCGCCCGCGCCCCAGGTGGTCGCATAGTCTTTCACCGCGAACAGGTCCTTCGCGCCCCACGGAATCCCATGCAGCGGCCCGCGATATTTCCCCGCGGCGATTTCCTCATCCGCCTTCCTGGCCTGCGCCAGTGCGCGCTCTTCAGTCAAGGTAATGACGAAGTGCAGCTTTGAGTCGTAGCGCTTCAGCCGATCAAGGTACATTTTGGTTAGATCGACGGACTTGACCTTGCCAAAGCCCACCGCCTTTCCTAGTTCAAGAACCGACCAAAACGCCATGTCTTCGATTCGCCCTGGAATCGGCCTATGGCCATACCCGCCGTCATCAGTGATTTCTATATTCGTTGTTCCATTTGGCAGAGGCAATGTCTCGCACTCCGGGCTCTGCGTGGCCTTCGCCGCCACCAGTGGATGAAATACAAACGCCGGCGGCACAGAGTTGGGAATCTTCAGCGCTCTGATCGGCTCATACGAATCCCGCTGATCGTTCAGCCCATCCAGCATCATCTTCTTTTGCTCTGCAGTAAACGGCCCAACGCCAGCCAGCGCGGAAGCCTGGTCCAGCATCTCCGGCGTGATCTTGGCTAACTCTTTCGGTGCCCCGCCGTGCGCAGCACCCTGCGCCTGCGCAGCCAGCGTATACAAGATTCCCGGCAGCAACGCGGAAGTGATCCCCGCGCGGCTGCAGGCAGAAAGAAATACTCGACGGTCCAATGTCATTACCAGATTTTCCTTTGCGAAGAAGAATGCCTTTCGCAAACTATACCCGAATCCAGCGAAGTGACGGCGCTACCTCACCGCCGCGTCTATTTCGCCGCCGGAGTCAGCTTCAACGCATACGCATACTTGCAGTTCGCCCCCGCGGGCAGTGTCACGTTCAGCGCGTCCGCTCCCTGCGTCCAGGTTACCTTTTCAGACGACCCCAGCAACTCAATCGAGCCAATCGGAATCGATTTCCCTTCATGCGCCCAGCCCAGCGAATGAATGATGGCCTTCCCATCCGCCGGGCAGGCCATGCCAATGGCGTACACCATTGTCCCCTTCGCCGTGAACCGGAAATCATCTGCCGTATAAGGCTTCGTATCCGTATCGTGGAACGCCCCGCCCTTCACCTGTGTCGGCCCCTCGCCGAATGTTGTCCACGGCGTTGTGTCGTAGATCGCTTCGCCATTCACCTTCAGCCACCCGCCCATCTCCAGCAGCGTGCTCCGTATCTCGTCCGGAATCGTTCCGTCCGACTTCGGGCCAAAATTCAACAACAGGTTGCCGTTCTTGCTCACAATGTCCACTAGCTGGTGAACCAGGAACTCCGGCGACTTGAAAGTGTCGTGCTCGATATATCCCCAGCTTCCGTTGCTGATCGAGGTATCGGTCTGCCAGTGATCGGCAAGGATGTGGTCCAGTTGTCCACGTTCAAAATCGCGCGTGCCCGCCTTCCAGTTCAGCGAGAGGTCCTTGAAATCGATCACTCCCGTGTAACCATGAGCCTCCGCAAAGTTGTAATAGAACGCCGCAAACTGGCTCACCGTCCGCCTAAATTGCGGCTCGCCAATCCACCAGTCAAAGTAAACAATCTCCGGCTTGTACTTCTCCACCAGTTCCGTGTCGCGTGCCAGCCAATCGCGCGTCCACGTCTCGCTCACATACGTCCAGTCGTCATCAAGCCCGTGCGCGTCCCCCGGCGCAGCGAACCACTGATGCGCCGGACCATACAGCGATGCATACTTGGGGTCGTTCACGTCTGAGCGGATCGCCCGCCCGCCTTCATAAAAGAAGTTATGTTCAGCGCGATGCGAACTCAACCCGAAATGCAATCCCTGGCCTCGAACCGCCGTGGCCAGCTCAGCCAGCGTGTCCCGCTTCGGCCCCATCTTGACCACAGTCCAGTCGGACAGCCCTGAATCATACATCGAGAACCCATCGTGATGCTCCGCCACCGGCACCACATACCGCGCACCGGATTCCTTCAACAGCTTCGCCCATTCGTTGGCATCAAAATGCTCAGCACGAAACAGCGGAATCAAATCCTTGTACCCCTTCGCATCCTTTTCCGCCGGATCCTTTGAAGCAAAGTGCTCTTGAAAATCCTTGTATGCGCCGTCGCTCGGCCGGTACATGTTCCGCGGATACCACTCGTTCACCGCCGCCGGCACGGAGTACACGCCCCAGTGAATGAAAATGCCAAACTTTGCATCCTTGTACCACTGCGGCTGCTGATACTTCATCAGCGTCGCCCAATCCGCGCGATAAGGACCGTCGTTTTCCTGCTTCTCTTCGATCCCCAGCAGCCTGTTCCGCTCCGCGTCGTATTTGCTCACCGATTGCTGCCACTCGCGGTCAATCTCCGCAGCCGACTTCACGCCCTGCGTCGGCGCCAGCGGGTCAGTAACTGCAGTTGGAGCCTGCGAAAAAGCCAACGGCGCAGCCAGAAATAGAACACAAGGCACAATGCGAACAAGATTTCTCATAAGCGCGCATCGTAAACGTTTTCCATTGGTTCGCGCAAACGCCATGCTCCCGTCGGAGCGCGGAATCGGTGCCCTTACGAAGTCGTAAAAACCTCTTGACATATTCCCATATAGGTATGTATTGTCTCTTTCATGGCACGTGCCGCCACCACTACCGACGCTTTTAATGCCGTTGCCGAACCCCGCCGCCGCCAGATTCTCAGCTATCTCGCGCCCCGCGAGCGTCCGGTGGGCGATATCGTGGCCGCCTTGAATCTCGATCAGCCTTCGGTTTCAAAGCACCTCTGCGTGCTGCGAAACGTAGGCCTGGTTCACGTTCGTCGCGACGGCCGACATAGGCTCTATCGAACCAACGCCGAGGCAATCCGCCCGTTGCACGAGTGGGCGGGCACGTTCGAGCAATTCTGGCGGCACCAGTTAAGCCGCGTAAAACAGATCGCAGAGCAAAAAATGATCGAAGTACACCCAATTCCGAAGCCCGGAAAATAAACTGACCCCGAGGAGGATTTATGAGCACCACAGCACTAAGCATCGAGAGTATGACCCTCGACATCAAGCAGGAAATTCACGTCCGCGCATCACTTGAAGTCACCTTCACCGCCCTGCTCGAACAGTTGGGACCCGAGAATCAGCGCGGCGAAGGCGACCCCATGCCGATGAAGATCGAGCCCTGGCCAGGCGGACGTTGGTACCGCGACCTGGGCGATAACAATGGCCACCTTTGGGGCCATGTGCAGGCCATCAAACGGCCGAGTTTACTTGAGATCACCGGTCCGTTGTTTGCGTCCTACCCGTTCGTCTCCAACGTCCAATACAGACTGACCGAAGCCGATGGCGGAACGTTGATCAAGTTCCGGCACACCGCGCTCGGCTTCATTCAAGACGATCACAGAGGCGGCGTGGGTAAGGGGTGGGCTTCGATACTCGATCGCATTCGCAATCACGCAGAAGCCAAGTAGTCCTCACAGCCAAGTAGCCTTCACGGGCGGTTCGTCGCACCCGCTGATGATGCAATGCGGAGGAAGCTATGTGTCCAGTATGCCTCGCAGCCGCGGCGCTGGTCGCCGTCAAAGCCACGTCGACCGGCGGGCTTGCGGCCCTTGCGATCATGAAAACTCGCGCGAAGACAATCGCGCCTAAAATTCCCATCGAACCCGGAACAAAGGAGGATCAAAATGTCCAGCACTATGACAGCCATTGAGCAGCCGAAAGTCGCTTCGCACAAAGATTGGCTAATCGCACGCAAAGATCTTTTGGCGAAGGAAAAGGAGTTTACTCATCTACGCGACGAACTAAGCCGCCAGCGCCGCCAGCTTCCCTGGGAAAAGGTGGAAAAGAATTATGTCTTTGAAGGCCCCAGCGGCAAGGAGACATTCGCCGATCTCTTTGGCAAGCGCAGCCAGCTTGTGATTTACCACTTCATGTTTGCTCCCGGTTGGAGCGAGGGTTGTCCGAGTTGTTCATACCTTGCCGATCACTTCGACGGCACCACCATCCACCTCGCCAATCGCGATGTGACGTTCGCAGTGGTTTCGCGTGCGCCCGTTGCGCAGATTGAAGCATTCAAAAAGCGCATGGGATGGAAGTTCAAGTGGGTCTCTTCGTTCGGCAGCGATTTCAACTATGACTATCACGTGTCCTTCTCTCCGGAAGATCGCGCGCAGGGCAAGGTCGAGTACAACTACGCGCAGATGGAGTTTCCCAGCGAGGAGGCCCCCGGACTCAGTGTGTTCGCGAGGGACTCGAGCGGAGATATCTTCCACACCTATTCGAGTTACTCGCGCGGCCTCGATATCTTCGTCGGCACCTATAACTTCCTCGACCATGTGCCGAAAGGTCGCGATGAGGACGGTCTGAAACACAGCATGGCTTGGGTTCGTCATCACGACAAGTACACCGACGGGTACGTGGTGGATCCAACGCTAGGCTATGTGCAGCCGGAAACTGTGCAGATCAAAGCCGCGAGCTCTTCGTGCTGTTCTGAGGAGCATCACTCGTAGCGATGAGGGGATGCGAGACGTCCGTCCCGCATCCCCCAAGTTACATCTCGAAGCTACAAGATGCTTTACTTGTTAGCTTCGTCCATCAGCTTCAATGCTCTCGCCATGGCGTCCAGGCGATGTTGCTTCTGGGTTTCCATGTCGATGCCTTTCGGCAGCCATTTTTCCGGGGAGTAGCGTTTGATTCGCTCCTCCAGGTGTTCGGCGTATGTTGCGCCAATCTCAGATACCGAGGCTTGCGCTTTGGGCAGCACTTCGTGGAAATGGGCAATCTCCGCCACCGCGTTTTCGGGGTGGTAGCTGAGCCGGTCGCCTGCCTGCATCGCGTCGATCAGCAGATCGGGCGCATCGCCGGCTGGCTGTGTCTGGTGCATGGCGTCGGTGGCGAGTCGCAGTCGCGTCATCGCCCCGGCAAAACCGTCCAGCTCATTCCGCCGCGCCGTCAGCCCTGTCGCGCGGCGCACCTCCACCACTACCTTCGTCGCGACGCTCCCGCCTGGTACAGGAACCACCGTAGTCAGCGTGTTGCCCTCAAAGCTCCAACCACCCTTGCCTGTAGGTCCCGCGCGTTTCACTGCCACGGAATTCACGGTCACTTGTGCCGGTGGCCAGTCAGCGGGAAGGCGCACTTCAAACCCGCGCATCTTCGGCATGCCAAGATAGCCGCCCTCCACCGGGCCGATCTCGACTCGTAGCGTGTCGCCGGTCTGTGCCGCTTTGATCGGCGTGCGCGCAAAAACTCCGTGCTGATACTCAACTGAAACGCCGGAGTCCTCATACACGGAGTAACTAGCGCTCATGCCCGGCGCAAGAGGCCACACATTCACAATCAGCGGGTCCACCGGCTTCTCTCCGGTGTAGCGCATCGGCGGCTGCATCGGCACAATGGCCCCGGCGCGCAGATAAACCGGTGTCTGCTGAATGCTGAAGGTGCGTTCCACCGTAGCTGGCCCGGTCAGATGTTTGCCCGTGGGCCATTCGATCCACTCGCCCTTCGGCAGCCACACTTTCTCGGTCGTCAGTCCACTGATCTTGTCGGCCGGCGCGACCACCGGCGCGGCCAGCATCGCGTTGCCGAAGAGATATTCGCCCTTGCTGGAGTAAGCCGAATCCTCCTCCGGCCAGTCGTAGTAGAGCGGACGGAAGAAGGCCACGCCCGTGTCATAGGTGCGCCGCGCCTCCGTATATAGATAAGGCTGCAAGGCGTAGCGAAGCTGGAACGTCGAGCGCAGGACAGACGAGTACGGCTCGGGATAAACCCAGATTCTCCGCTCCGCCTCAGGATTCTTGGTGGTGTGCGTTCGCAGTATCGGGCTGAAAGCGCCGAACTGCACCCAGCGCGTAAATAGCTCCGGATCGACAACTCCGGGCATGTGGCCACCGATATCGTGGCTCCAGTAAGCGTAGCCAACGTTAGCCGCTGTAGCCGTAAACCATGGCTGAAACGCGAGCGAATCCCACACAGAAACCGTGTCGCCTGAAAACCCAATCTGGTAGCGATGATTGCCCAGCCCGCCCCAGCGGTGAAACAGCAGCGGCCGCTTCCCCTCGCGCTGCTGGTCAGTAAAGTGTACGTAGTTGAGCCACCATGTCGGCGTCACGCCGGCCATTTTGGTCGGCTGTTTCTGCTGCCAGTCCAGCCACCAGAAGTCGATACCTTGCTTTTCCAGCGGATGGTGCAGCAAGTTCATGTAGTTAGTCGCGAAGTTCTTGTCAGTAATGTCGAAGGGGATGTATCTTTTTGTCGCAGGATCGATGCCCATCGCCCTCGCCATCGCCGGATAAGCCCGTTCCCACGGTTGCACACCGGACGCCGGATGCAGATTCAGTGTCGTCTTCAAACCCTCAGCGTGAAGCTTGGCAAGAAACTGATCGGGATCGGGAAACAGCAACTTGTTCCATGTATAGCCGCTCCATCCAAGTCTTTCACCCGATTGGTCCACGTCTCCCGCGGCTTTAAGTTGTTCTTCACTCATGTGCCAGTCCATGTCGATCACGAACACATCCAATGGCACATCGTTCTCGTG
>JBAWCO010000725.1:0-12696 GCA_049590315.1 Occallatibacter sp.
GCGGTGCGGCAGACGCTCGCGGGAGGTCGCACGGGCTTTGTTGCCAGGTGCTCCAATCTTCCTTTGTGCTTCAAAGGTAGGCTGCCGCGTGCCCCATCTTTCGCGCTTTTTGCGATGGGTGGCATCGCCCATGCGCGGGTGATCCATTTTTCCTGCGTCCTTTGTGGCAAGAGTGAGGGCTCACCATACCGCAGTAGTCTCCGGAATGCCGACATCCAACCGCGACCCAAAACATTAGGAACAGCGCCCGATAGACAAAGCCCTTTTACGGATCCTTTAGCGCGAACTTTGCTCCAAGCTCATTCAACTTGGAGAGCAACTCGTCGACACCAGCTTCGCCTATTTTCAACACTATGCGTTGTTTGTTGAGGACGGCATCAGTCGCAGATTTTGCCTCGGAAAGTGAATACCCTAGGTGGCTCTTGAGCAGTTTCGCAAACTCTACCTTTTGGAAGCCACCCTCCCAACCGAATACTTCCACAGTTTGTGAAGGGCCACACTCTGGGCGCGGCACTCCATCGAGGTGGATCGTTAACCCTTGCGCCGAAATTACAATCTCCCGGTAATCAGGCCACATAAACAGCCGCATTGTTACGGCGGCCCTGCTTTCGAAGGGCGCAGGAATAAGGCTCTCCAGAAGGTCCGAGCCGACGGTAAGTGAACCATCCAGTATCGGATCGGGCAAATCTCCAAGAGCACCCTCAACCTCACCACGGTCGAATTCGAATACGGCGTCAACCGCCATGCATTGTCCAACTACATCGCCTGACACCGCGCTGATTTCATAAACATACGCAAGACGTAGTGCAATCAGACATGTTTGGCCTGCAAAGTTTACCGATTCGAGCGATGAATCGTGTAACTCCAGACCTAAATTGTCCTTGCCGATCATCGAATCATTATAAAAGCGGCACTATGGGCGGCTGGCCAGCAATCCGGAACAACACACCTCCCACAGTCGCATCCTGCATTTGGCTCCCATACCCACCCCCGGTATACTATTTACATGCATGTTCACGCCGCGCCCACCCCAACCGGCGCAAGCAGAACAAAATCCGTGCTGAGCATTTCGCTGGTAGCGACGCTGGCTTATGTCGTTGTCACATTCATAGCCGGGCTGCGCGCTCACTCGCTCGCACTGCTCTCTGAGGCCGGCCACAACGCCTCCGATTTCCTGGCTCTGCTGTTAAGCTTCGCCGCCGTCTATTTCCAAACCCGCCCGGCGAGCCACTCAAAGACATTCGGCTATCAGCGGGCAGGCGTGCTGGCCGCCTTCATCAATGCCGCCACGCTCATCATCATTTCGCTTTGGATTGGCGTCGAAGCCATTCATCGCCTTAGCACGCCCGTCGCCGTGCAACCCAAGCTGATGATGGTTGTCGCCGCCGCCGGCGTCCTCATGAATGGCGTTATCGCCGCGCTGCTCTGGGGTGTAGCGCGCGACGTCAACATGCGCTCTGCTTTCCTTCACATGGCCGGCGACACACTCTCCACCGCAGCCGTCATCGCCGGTGGCGCGGGCATCCTCATCACCGGCCAGAACTGGATCGACCCCGTCCTCTCGCTGTTCATCGCCGCGCTCATTCTCTGGTCAAGCATTGGCATTGTGCGCGAGACACTCAACATCCTTCTTGAGGGCACCCCGCGCGGCTGTTCATTGCCTGAGATTCGCGCCGGAATGGAAGCCGTTGAAGGCGTCGTCGATGTCCATGACCTCCATGTCTGGAGCCTTGGCTCCAACTCACGCGCGCTGGCCTGCCATGTCACGATCGCTGACATTCCGCCATCGGAAAGCGCCTGCATTCTGGTCAAGCTCAACCACTTACTCAAGGACCACTACGACATCTGCCATTCCACCATCCAGTTCGAGCACATCGGCTGCCCTGAAACTCATGGGTGCGTTGTCCCCATCGAAGAGATGGCCGGTGCCACCTCCGACGCTCACGGTCATCACCACGGGCACTCCCATTAGATCGGCGTCTATCTCTTCCGCATCACTTATAAGCTCACCTAATAAATTAATTGCGCGAGCAAACTTTCTCATAACTCATCACCCGGCCAAGCTACGAATCCTTTCGTCGAATCCTCCTCGTCCGATAACTTCGACATAGTTCCTTAATAGCTCACGAAATTTGTATAACCCCGTCTATGTTGGCAATAGCGTAGGAGGATATCAGCAGTGACTCAGCCGCAGCTACGGCATAGCCTTTTCTCGCCCAAAATTGCTTCAGCCATCGCATTCATCTTGATGTTCTTCGCAGGCCAGGCTTCTTTCGCTCAAACCGAAGAACAGACCCCGAAACCTCATAAATTCAATCCCAGCACCGATGTTTCTATCGGCGTCGAGGGAGACCTAACCGCAACGCGCATGCCAACGTCGACCCACTCGCTTTCCGGAACCTCGTTCACGCAAGTAACGCAGAGTGCCGCACCCGCTGCGGGAGCCTTTGCGAGCTTTCACCAATCGTTCACACCCTGGCTTGGCTATAACATCCATTTTGGATTCACACGCTTTACCGAACACTATTCCAACGCGGAGGAATTTGTTACTACCTCCACGACGACAGTTCCGACCGGATCTAGCTTCATTCGCGGCAATGTCCGGACTAACATGTACGATCTGACGGTATCCTCCGTGATTGAAGGGCCGCGGACCAAGCGCTTTTCTACCTTCACTGAAGTCGGCGGCGGCGGGCTCTTCTTTTCGCCGCTCAGCACCAGCACAGGCGCACGCCAGCAGACGCGGCCAGCGCTGGTGTTTGGCGTGGGGGCTAACTTCAAAATTAGGCCGAGGTTGGATCTGCGAGCCGAATATCGTGGATTGTTGTACAAGAGCCCTGACTTCAACCTGCCGGACATTACGCCGGGAGTCACTGGGACAAATCAATTCCCGATGACCAGGCTTTTCACGGTGACGAGCACGCCCGAGGTGAGCCTTGTCTATCACTTTGGCAGGACCAACCCGAACAAGGCTCCGCAGAAGAAGCCTTGACGGATCGCAGTCAGAAACGGCACCAGCGTGAACCAGTGCAAGGAAGCTTGAGCGGTTCAAATATGATGGGGGGAGTTACTTCGATCGGTTCTGGGAGGCTCCCCACTTGTCTTTCCGTCGGACGGTTCTCTCCGCATTCTTAGTTGCGCTTGTTTGCAACTCCTCATCCCGCGCCCAATCTCCGACACCGGCAATCGAAGCTCTGTCCGGTGAATATACCAACCCCCTCGACCCCGACACGCCCCTCAGCTTCTACGTTCAGAACGGCAAATTCGTCGTCGAGTCCGAACGCATGGTGCCCACCGAGTTGAAGCCCATCTCCACGACGGAGTTCCGCCTTCTCGACGAGAAAGACTCGACCTTCCGCTTCACCCTCGACGCCTCTGGCCAGGGCGCGACCATTGTGCGCTCGGATGAGCAGAACGTCATCTACAATCGCTCCGGCGCGCCTGTCCACCATCTATTCCACGACTATCAGCGCTCTGAAGCCATGATCCCGATGCGCGACGGCGTCAAGCTGCACGTGGTCATCCTCCAGCCGACGGATATTGGGACTCGACTCCCATTCCTCATCCAACGCACGCCCTACGGTTGCGATGAGACCAACCGCGCCTCCTTCTCGGCCGGCCGTCCGGAATTGGCTCGCGAAGGCTATCTCTATGTCTGCGCCGACATCCGCGGCCGCTACAAAAGCGAAGGCGAATTCGTTATGAGCCGGCCGCTCGCCGATCACCACGACCCAAAAGCCATCGACGAAAGTACCGACACTTACGACACGGTCGCATGGCTCCTCCAGAACATCCCCAACAGCAACGGCCGCGCCGGGTTTGTTGGAACCAGCTATCCCGGATTCCTCGCCATGATGGCCGGCATCGACCCGCACCCCGCAGTCAAAGCCATCTCGCCGCAGGCCCCGATGATCGATGTTTGGATGGGCGACGACTTCTTCCACAATGGCGCGTTTCGCCAGACCTACGGCTACGACTACATTTTGAGAATGGAGTCCAGCAAGGAACAGACCAAGGTCAACTACGGCAAGGACAAGGACGGCCAGCAGCGCGATGGCTTCGACTTTTTCCTCGAACGCGGCTCATTTGCCGAAGATGTAAAAAAGTCAGGATCCAAAATGCTGCCGACCTGGAAACTGTTTCTCGATCACCCGGCGTATGACAACTTCTGGTCCTCACGCGGCGTGGAGCATCATCTCGACACGGTCAGCGTGCCCACCCTCAGCGTGGGCGGCTACTACGACCAGGAAGACATGTACGGCCCGCAAATCGAGTACTCCACACTCGAACCTCATGACACCAACCACCAGAACTTCCTGGTGCTGGGCCCCTGGCGTCATGGTTCCTGGGCTTCGTCTTCGCGTCACCTCGGCAATCTCAATTACACCGAGCCGATCGGCAAGGAATTCCGCAGCCAGATTGAAGCGAAGTTCTTCGCTCACTTTCTCAAAGACGAGCCCGATTCCAATCAATCGGGATTCGGCCTCGAGGATACAGCCAGCTTCCAAACCGGTTCCAACACATGGAAGCGCTACGCTCACTTCCCGCCCGCCGAATCGCAACCCACCAGCCTTCATCTGCAGGGCGCCGGCCTGCTCAGTTGGTCCGACTCAACCGCCGAGGCCAAAACAGGCTACGTCAGCGACCCCGCCAATCCCGTCCCCTATCGCCATCGACCCATTCAGGCTACTTACAATGACGACTCGCAATGGTACAACTGGCTCACTGAAGACCAGCGCTTCGTCACCGATCGCAAAGACGTAGCTTTGTGGAAACTGCCGGTGCTCAAGAAGGACCTCGTGCTTACGGGGGAAGTTATCGCCGACATATATGCGGCAACCAGCGGCTCCGACAACGACATGGTCGTCAAGCTCATTGACCAGTACCCAGTCGACGACGCCGACCCCAAGATGCGCGGCTATCAGCTCATGACCAACGAAGAAATTTTTCGCGGCCGGTATCTTGAGTCCTTCGAAAAGCCCAAGCCGCTGCGTTCGGGATCGATCCACGAGTACAAGTTTTCTCTCCACGATGTCGACCACGTCTTCAAGGCCGGCCACACCGTCCTCGTTGAGATTCAGAGCACCTGGTTCCCGCTCTACGACCGCAACCCGCAGACCTTCGTGCCCAACATCATGACCGCCAAACCTGAGGACTATAAGGCCGCCACAATCACCATCTACTCCGACCCGCAGCACGACTCCACCTTGCAGGTTCCACTCATGAATCCCTGCGACCAGATCGAGTGTTTCTGAGCAACGGCAAAGCGGGCCGGAATCAAGCGCGCTACCAAACCACGCAACGCTCCGCATCCGGCCGCGTCATCGCCGACCCAGCCTGGCAACTAAAGGCGGCGGCGAACGGCTGAAAATTCGACATTGGGCCCAGCACTCTGTATTTCGCCACCGGATGCGGATCGCCCTGCACCATCAGCTTCTGCGTCTCCGGCCGCGTCTCGTCGCCTCGGAACTGACCCCATGCAATAAAGAATTGCTGGTCCGGCGTGAATCCGTCGATCTTCACGTCCGATTGTCCCTGCGCCGTTTTCTTGAATGCGCGATACGCAATCTTCAGCCCCGCCAAGTCGCCAATCGATTCGCCTAGCACGAGCTTGCCATTGATGTGAATATCGTCAGCGCCATCAATCTTGAAGCCATTGAACTGATTGACCACGCATGATGTCTTCGTTTGAAACTTCTTGAGGTCCTCGGAAGTCCACCAGTTGTCCAGCTTGCCTGTTGAATCAAACTGCGCGCCCTGGTCGTCGAACCCGTGCGATATCTCGTGACCAATCACCACCCCAATCGCCCCATAATTCACAGCGTCGGAATACTTCATGCTGAATGCCGGCGGTTGCAGAATTCCCGCTGGAAAAACAATCTCGTTCATCCCCGGGTCGTAGTATGCGTTCGACGTCGGCGGTGTCATTCCCCAGCGCGCGCGGTCCACAGGCTTCCCAATCGTCGACCAGTTATCCGCCACCACGAATCGAGTCGCCGCTATCGCATCGGAAAAATAGTCGGTCCGATCAATCTTGACTGACGAGTAATCCTTCCACTTATCCGGATAGCCGATCTTCACCTGGAATGACTTGATCTTTTCAACGGCGCGCGCCTTGGTCGCCGGAGTCATCCAGTCCACCCCATCCAGCGTCTCGTGCATCGACGCCAGAATATTGGAGACCATGGCCTGCGCCCGCTGCTTGGCCTCCGGCGGGAAGTAGCGCTTCACATACTCCTGTCCCAACGCCTCGCCCAACAGTCCGTCGGTCTGTTCCGCACAGCGCGTCTCCCTCGGTTTCAACTCGCCCACGCCCGCCAGTTGCTTCTGATAGAAGCCAAAGTGCGCATCCTCAAATGGCTTTGCCAGCGCATTGGCGCTGCTGTTCAGCATCTGCCAGCGCAAGTAGATCTTCCAATCCGCAAGTGGTGTCGAAACTAGTTGCCGCTCGAACTCTGTAAGAAATGCCGGCTGATCCGCGTTCACTATCCCGGGCTCCACGCTCGCGCTCTTCAAGAATGCGCTCCAGTCAAAGTGCGGAGTCATCGCCTGCAGCGAAACTACATCTACAAGGTGGTCTGTCGAATGCGGATCGCGCAATGCCACGTTGTCCAGCGAAGCCTTGGCCAGCGCCGTCTCAAACTGCATCACCGTCTGTGCCGCGGCCTGGGCTTTGCTGTCAGAGGCTCCGCTGAGCGAGAAGATCTTCGCAACATAGATAAGGTAAGCCGCACGCGCATCGGCAAACCGCTTCTCCGGCTTCACATAGTAGTCGCGGTCCGGCAACCCCAGCCCCGCCGCGCCCACACCCGCAATCACGTCGTTTGGCGAATGCACATTCTGCGTTCCCGAAAAGTTGAACGGCGCGCTCACCCCCAACGCCTGCAGTTCGCGCAGCTCCTGTTCAAGGCCGGCTGCGTCATGTATCGCATCAATCTCATCCAGATACTTCTTCAGCGGTACAATGCCCGCCGCGTCAATCGCCTTCTGGTTGATGCATGCCGCGTGGAAGTCCCCAGTTAGTTGCCCTGCACTGCCCTTGGGCTGTCCCGGCGTCGCCGACACTTCATCCAGGATCTTGCGCAACTGGTCCTTGTTCAATTCGCCAGCCTGCCAGCGCCGGCTCCATCGGTCCATCGACGCGGGAATCGGATTCTGCGCGCGCCAGTTTCCATTGGCAAAATCGTAGAAGTTGTCGCACGGCTGCACGGCCCTATCCAGATCGCTCGTCTCAATCCCCTTCAGCGCCGCCTCCTGCGCATAGCACCCCGTTCCCAACGCCATCACCAGCAGAACTGCAAAGCCGCTTCGCATCATCTTGCCTCCAAACAGAGCATCTCCGGTATATCACGCCAACGCCGCGTCCTGCCCACGTTTTGTGACGGAGAGCTGCCGGACGATTGCCAGGCGCCTCAGGTCCCGATCTGGATACCTTCGTCCCCGGAATCTTCAATCCCCGCTCCGGCATCCAATTTCGGGTTAGAATAAGAGCAGGACTATGGCCCTCCATCAGCCCATCCCGGCTCTCCTCTAGCGGCGCCCGCCGCCTATACTGTTCCGCGCCCATTTCCTCACACATCTCTGCTCCAAAACCTGGAACCCCGGAGGGGGAATCAAGATGATTGATCGTTTAGAACAAATGGAAAAGCGCTATGACGAGCTCAGTGCTCAGCTCGGCTTGCCTGAGGTCATCACCGACCACGAAAAGTATCAGAAAGCCGGCCGCGCTCTTCGCGAACTTGAAGAGCCGGTCATGAAGTTCCGCGAGCTTAAAGAGGTTCGCCAGGGGCTGGCTGAAGCGCGCGCCATGCTCGCCGATCCTGACATGAAAGATATGGCTGAGGAGGAGATCGCATCCCTCGCTCCGCGCGAGCCCATCCTCGAAGAAGAGATCAAGGTCCTGCTTCTCCCCAAAGATCCCAATGACGAGAAGAACGTCATCCTCGAAATTCGCGCCGGCACCGGTGGCGACGAAGCCTCGCTCTTTGCGGCTGAAGTTTTCCGCATGTACCAGCGCTTCGCCGAGCAGCATAAGTGGAAGATCGAGCTGCTCTCCATGTCCGAGTCCGGCGTCGGCGGCTACAAGGAAGTCATCGCCATCATTGAAGGCGACCGCGTTTACTCGCAGCTCAAGTGGGAGAGCGGCGTTCATCGCGTCCAGCGTGTCCCCGCCACTGAGACGCAGGGCCGCGTCCACACCTCCGCCGTCACTGTAGCTGTACTCCCTGAAGCCGAAGAAGTCGACGTCAAGATCGAAGCCAAAGACCTGCGTATCGACACCTTTTGCTCCTCCGGTCCAGGCGGTCAGTCTGTCAACACGACTTACTCCGCGGTCCGCATCACACACATTCCGACTAACACGGTTGTTAGTTGTCAGGATGAGAAGTCGCAGATCAAGAACCGCGAAAAAGGCATGCGCGTACTCCGCTCCCGCCTGTATGAAGTGGAGATGGACAAACAGAATGCGGAGTTAGCCAAAACCCGCAAGGAGCAAGTCGGCACCGGCGACCGCAGCGAGAAGATCCGCACGTACAACTTCCCGCAGAACCGCCTCACCGACCATCGCATCGGGCTAACTCTTCACCAGCTTGACTTAGTGATGGAAGGCCGCCTGCAGCCCATTGTCGACGCGCTCATCGCCCACTACCAAGCCGAGCAGTTGAAGTCCGACAACACCCAGGCCGCGTGAGTTCAGCCCCCAAATCGCGCAGCGCGGTCATTGATGCCGCAGCGCGTCTCCTGGCTGAGGGGCCATATCCCGACCACGCTCGCCGCGATGCCGAAGAGTTGCTCCTTCACTTGCTCCGCAAAGACGCTCGTGAACGCAATAGGGCATGGCTCTTCGCCAACCTGCGGTCGGTCATCTCAGATCAGCTTGAAACAGACTTTCTCTCCCTCGCCGCTCGCCGCGCCGCGGGAGAGCCTATCCAATACATCACGGGTGAAGCTGACTTCTGCCGGATGCCGTTTCGCGTCACGCCTGACGTGCTTATCCCGCGTCCGGAGACAGAGCTACTCGTTGAAAAAGTGACTGATCTCGTGCCGATCTTTATGCCCCGCTCCCGTAAGCCTCTTGGATTCCGACTGCGCGTTGGGACACTGCATATCGGCGAAGATGAAGAACTTCCGTGGCCGCGCATCGTCGACGTGGGAACTGGCTCTGGCGCAATTGCCGTCAGCATCGCTCATAACTGGTCAGAGACTAAGATCACAGCAATAGATTTGTCGACCGCCGCTCTTGACCTAGCTCGTTCCAATGCCAAGCGGCTTGGATTTGCCGATCAGATTCGCTTTCTCCAGGGCGATCTACTCACCCCTGTCGCTGAAGAAAAATTCGAGATCATAGTCTCTAACCCGCCCTATGTTCCGGAGTCAGACCGCCCAACCCTCTCCGTAGAAGTCCGCGATCACGAGCCTGCCTTAGCTCTCTTCGCCGGCCCCGACGGCCTCGACATCTACCGCCGCCTGATCCCGCAAGCCTTCGCTTGTCTCGTCCGCGGCGGCTATCTCGCTCTAGAAATCGGCTATGGCCAATCCGCTGCCATTGAAACTCTAATGACAAGTTCCGGCTTCCAGCAAATCGAATTCATCCCCGACCTGCAACAAATTCCCCGTGTAGCACTGGCCCAACACCCCTGATCAGTCCGCGGTTTCCGCAAGGAAAATAGATTGGCCCTCTAACTCAACCCTTCGCTCATTCACTTGGTCACTCGCATCCATGTTGTAGACTTTTCTCCTGAAAGGAATCCCTTCAAATGCCCTCATCTCACGGCTACGCAGCCCTCAATGCTCAATCCCCGCTCGCTCCCTTCGACTTCGCCCGTCGCGACCCCGGCCCTACAGAAATCGTGGTGGAGATCCTTTACTGCGGAGTCTGTCACTCTGACCTGCACATGGCACGCAACGAGTGGGGCCAGTCCGTCTATCCGATGGTTCCCGGCCACGAAATCGTAGGCCGCGTCATCGCCGCGGGTGCCTCATCCACGAAGTTCAAGCCCGGAGACATCGCCGCCATCGGCGTCATTATCGATTCATGCCGCCACTGCGCTCCATGCAGCCGTGGCGAAGAGCATTTCTGCGACGAAGGCGCCACGCTCACTTACGCTGCGCCCGACCGCGTTGACGGCTCCATCACCATGGGTGGTTACGCGAATAATTATGTCGTCGACGAGCGCTTCGCGCATCGCGTCCCCGCTAACCTGAACCTTGCCGCAGTCGCGCCGCTTCTCTGCGCCGGCATCACCACATACTCGCCGCTCCGCCACTGGAAAGCAGGCCCCGGCAAGAAAGTCGGCATCGTCGGTCTTGGTGGACTCGGCCACATGGCCCTCAAATTCGCTCACTCCTTCGGGGCTCATGTCGTCCAGTTCACCACCAATCTGCGCAAGAAAGAAGACGCCCTCAAGCTCGGCGCGGACGAAGTGGTTCTCTCCTCCGACCCCGCCGCCATGAAGGCCCATACCAAGTCCTTCGATTTCATCCTTGACTGCGTCTCAGCGCCCCACCCGCTCGACGACTACCTCGCCCTCTTGAAGCAGGACGCGACGATGTGCCTTGTCGGCCTGCCGGACACACCATCCTCCTTCAGTGTCTTCAGCCTAATCACCAAACGCGCATCCATCGCCGGCTCCATGATCGGCGGCATGCCGGAGACGCAAGAGATGCTCGACTACTGCGGCCAGCACAACATCGTCTCTGAAGTCGAAGTTATCTCGATCGAGAAAATCAACGAAGCCTTCACCCGCATGCTCAAGCAGGACGTAAAATACCGCTTTGTCATCGACATGAGTTCGCTGAAGTAACTCGGCCAATCATTTAGAAACGTGGGCACCCCAGGTCCGGATTATCGGACCTGGGGTAGCTCCATCTGTCTACTGCCTCCTATTTCCTTTGTAGCTTCTCATAACATTGCAGTGGCGAGTTACCATTTCTCACTTACTTCAGCCGAGCCGAACCCTCGGCCCTTCCCGTCTTCGTAAGTTCCCGGTAAAACCCCAGATCCTTCCCGCTCAAGCTCTTCGATATATAAGCAATCTGTCCATAATGCATCCCAAAATGCTCCACAACCTGGTAAACCGCCTCCAGCCCGCTTACGTGGTAACCCTGAATCTCAAATCGCACCAACAGATCTGCCTCCGTGAGTCGCGCCAACACCTTCGCCGCCTCGTCGATGGTCGCGCCTAGCCGCTCCAGCAACTCCGCCGCCGTCATCCCACCGTGCGACGCAAACTCCGCCGGCCGGTCGCGCTTGTCTTCGCGCTCCTCGAACGAATCCACAAGCCACTGCCGCACATTCCCGTTCAAGTGCAACACCAAATTCCCAATGCTATTGCTCGCATCGTTTGGCCGCCACCAAACCTGTTCGTCCGTCAGCGTCTCAACACTCGCCTTCAGCCGCGGCCAATAGCGTTCCAGCAGCCTGCTCCGCGAAAACTCAAGAAACAAACCAGTCACATCCGCATCCATAGTCGCCATAGCAGAACAAACTCCTCAACATAACTCTACATTCGCAGCCGGAGTTCCGCTGGCTCTCATCCCGTTCAGTCCCGCGCCGGGTGTGCGGCCGGCCCATGCGCGGATGCCGCCTGATGAATGCGCATGTGGTAGTTGAAGACCAGCAGCACGGCAATCCCGAACACCATAGCCAATATCGCCAGCGGCGCGCCAAACGGATACCCTTCGGTCAGCGCAAACCGGATGAGCACAATCGACACCACAAAAGCAGCGCTGCGGAAGACAAACTCGTAATGCCCTGACACCACGATCGAAAGAATCAGGACCAGCACATCAGTAAAGATCATCACCGTGAACAGGTCGTTATAGAATGTGCTGACATGCGCCAATCCGGTCTCTCCGGTCATCGCATCGTGAATTACGTCCAGCAGGAACAGCCCCACGTTATACGCCGCCATGGTCAGCAGCAGCGCGCCCAGACCCAGCGCCACTCCCTTCTTCTGCGCCACAAACCGCGCCTGTGCCCGCGATGGAGCAACCGCACCCAGATGCACGGCGCTATGCTTGGCCACGTGCTGAAATACGGCAACGAGCAGATACATCAGAAACCCGGCCCACATATCCGCAAACAAGGGCAGCGCTTCCAGGGTCACGGTATGTTTGGTCACCATCGCCGACGCTTCGGCAATGTCCTTGAATACCTCCCGGATAAAGATCAGTGACACAATCTCAAACTGGTACGCAATCGACTTCGTGGTCGACTCATGCAGCGCACCAATCAGCGTCACCACCTCGTAGAACAGGATGAAGTTGAACGGCGTTGAAATCGCCACCAGGTAGTTCTCTCCGGCATTCGCAATCAGCGCCGGAGGATGCGCCATCGTCTTGGCCAGATAAATCAGCAGCAGGTGAATCGCGAATCCGGCGATGCCCAACCGGATCACCAGGTGCTTCAGCGCCGTCTTGTTGCGTTCTGAAAAAATCCGGTCATGCGTCGCGGCCACCCGTAACCAGACTCCGGTCGGCGCCTCTTCCAGGTCTTCTTCGCGTTCCTTCGTTGCGGTCGTCATCGTCTCTTCTTGCTCACTTTCCTGATACGCAATCTCAAAAAAACGCAAGCTCGCGGGCGCTGGTTTTACGAACGTTGAAAAATTCTGTTCTCTCTATGTACGACGCCCAGCCGGCCCTGAGCGCAGTCGAGAGGCATTGCCCGAATTACAAAATGAATACGAGATTGAGCCC
>JBAWCO010000726.1:0-3384 GCA_049590315.1 Occallatibacter sp.
GTTGGCAACATCGCTGAATTCCTTCAGCGGAACAGTCTCAGCTTCCATCACGGGGCTTCCGAGCGGAGTGACTGCAAACCCAGCCACCCTTACGTTGATTCCAGGCACCGCGCAGAATGTCACGCTCACCGCTGCTTCAACCACGGCCGCCGGCAGCGCCACGGTGACGCTCACTGGCACTTCGGGAACACTTAGCCACACGGCTACAGTCGCATTGACCATCTCCGCGCCGCCGCCACCGGACTTTTCGCTGACCGTATCGCCGACCTCGCTGACTATCGTCGACGGGGCGGCCAGTTCGCCGGTAAGCGTGCTGGCGACAGCGTTGAATTCCTTCAGCGGCACCGTCGCCGTAACCATCACCGGACTTCCAACCGGAGTGACCGCGAACCCAGCGACGCTTACGTTGACTCCGGGGACCGCGCAAAGCACAACGTTGACCGCCGGTTCAGGCGCAGCGGCGGCAACTCCCACAGTGACCTTCACCGGCACTTCAGGCAGCCTTACCCACTCTGCCACACTGGCTTTGACCGTGCAGGTAACTGTGACGACGACCAACGCGCCGGACGTGACCACCTTCCACGACGACGATGCGCGAGACGGGCTCAATGCGCAAGAGACCATCCTGACACTGAGCAATGTGACCTCGGCGAAGTTCGGCAAGGTCGGCTTCGACACAGTGGACGGATTGGTCGATGCCGAGCCGTTGTATCTTGCCAACGTGACTGCCGGCGGCAAACAGCGCAATGTTCTCTACGTCGCCACGGAACACGACAGCGTCTATGCCTTCGATGCGGACAGCGGCGCTCAGATATGGAAGACTTCGGTCCTCGGAACCGGCGAAACCACCAGCGACGATCGTGGCTGCGGCCAGGTTACGCCGGAGATAGGCATCACCTCGACGCCGGTGATCGATCGCAAGCAGGGGCCGAACGGCACACTCTTCACCATCGGCATGACCAAAGACGCGAGTGGAAACTACCACCAGCGGCTCCATGCGCTCGACGTCACCACGGGCGCGGAGATCAGTGGTGGTCCGACGGAGATCTCGGCGACCTATCCCGGAACGGGCGATAGCAGCTCGAACGGCAACGTCGTCTTCGAGCCGGGCCAATACAAGGAGCGTGCAGCCCTGCTGCTGTTGAACGGCAATATCTACATCGGTTTCTCTTCGCACTGCGACTACAGGCCCTATACCGGTTGGGTAATGGCCTACAGTGAATCCACGTTGCAACAGACGCAGGTACTCAACGTCACGCCGAATGGAAGCGAAGGCTCTATCTGGATGGCCGGTGATGGAATTGCCGCGGACAGCAGCGGAAACCTCTATTTTCTCGACGCAAACGGCAGCTTCGATACCACTCTGAATGCGAGCGGATTTCCCACCAAGAGCGACTTCGGCAATGCGATCGTCAAGCTCTCCACCAGTGGCAAGCTCGCAGTTGCCGACTATTTCGAGACCTATAACACGGTCATGGAATCTGACGGCGACGAGGATCTTGGATCGGGTGGGGAAATCCTGCTGCCCGACCAGACCGATGCCCAAGGAGTCGTCCATCACCTGGTCGTGGGTGCGGGCAAAGACAGCAACATCTACATTGCGGATCGCGACAATCTGGGTAAGTTCGATCCCGGTCTCGTCACCGATCCGAACATCTACCAGGTGGTATCCGGCGCACTTTCAGGCCAGGTCTTTTCCACTCCGGCATTCTTCAACGGCGTGCTTTACTACGGCGCGGTCGGAGACACCCTGAAGGCTTTCCCGATGATGACCGATGCGATGCTCGCGACAACCCCGTCGAGCCAGTCATCGGTCTCATTTCCTTACCCTGGAACGACGCCGAGCGTTTCTGCCAATGGAACACAGAACGGAATCGTATGGGCCGTAGAATCCAGCATGTCGGCCGCCGGAGTGCTGCACGCCTACGATGCGACGAACCTCACGCATGAACTCTACAACAGCAAGCAGGCTACCGGTGGACGTGACAGCTTCGGCAACGGGAACAAGTACATTACCCCGCTGATTGTGAACGGCAAGGTATACGTGGGAACTCAGACCGGCGTGGCTGTATTCGGATTGCTGGGTCCGTAACTACGCTGGAGTCTCGTGTTGTGAGTTTCCGTAGCTTGATCCCTATCCGCGCTCGTCCACCGGAATCCACGGCGACGGATAAATCGGTCCAATGTACTCTGCACGCGGGCGAATCAGGCGATTGTCGTCGAGCTGCTCGATCACGTGGGCAGCCCATCCGGCGATGCGGCTGATCGCGAAAATGGGCGTGTACAGATCGATGTCGATGCCCAGGGTGGCGTAGGTGGACGCGGAGTAGAAATCTACGTTGGCGTTGAGCTTTTTGTCCTTGTTGATATAGAGCTCAATGGCGCGGGACATTTCAAACCACTTGGGCACTCCGGCATCGCGGCCCAGTTGCTCGCTCATTCTGCGCAGGTGGGTAGCACGAGGGTCCTCGGTCTTGTAGACGCGATGGCCGAATCCGGAGATCTTCTGCTTGGCGGCCAACATGCCGCGCACATAATCCACCGGGTCGGCACCGGCTTTGTCGATGGCCAGCAGCAGGCGCATGACGCCTTCATTCGCGCCACCGTGCAGCGGCCCCTTGAGCGCTCCAATCGCGCCTGTGACGGCGGAGTGTATGTCCGCCAACGTGGCAGCAATGACGCGCGCGGCAAAAGTGGAGGCGTTCAGCTCATGATCGGCGTGCAGGATCAGCGCGATATCCAGCGTGCGGGTTGCGGTCTCAGAGGGCTTTACGCCATTCAGCATCCATAGAAAGTTTGCGGCGTGCGAGAGCGAGCGATCCGGTGGAACGATATCTTTTCCCTTGCGTAACCGGTCGTAGACGGCTACCAGCATGGCGATCTGCGAGGTGAGGTTGTATGCCTTGCGCACATTGGCGTCGTGGGAATTGTCCTTTTCGTCGGCGTCGTAGAAGCTGAGTGCCGAGACGGCGGTACGCAGCACCTCCATGGGCGTGGCTGTAGAGGGGCAGGCGCGCAGCAGGTCGATGATGCATTGGTCCAGCGACCGGGCCAGTGCCAGTTGGGACTGAAACTCGCGCAGGGCAAGCTGGTTGGGCAAGATCCCATTCCACAGCAGATAGGTGGTCTCCTCGAAGGTCGAATTCACGGCCAGTTCGTGAATATCGATTCCGCGATAGGCGAGCACGCCCGTCTCTCCATCGATCCAACAGATTCCGGAGTTCGCAGCAACAATTCCTTCCAGACCCTTCCCCGCGACAACAGTCGACATAGCCTTTGGATCTCCCTTATTTGATCTTTTCGGGCGCTTGCGTCCAATGTCCAGGCCTCAAAATGCCGCCCGGCGCAAGAAGTGCAGCAAAGATGTTTATAACGGAACCATTC
>JBAWCO010000727.1:0-1601 GCA_049590315.1 Occallatibacter sp.
CGCCCATGCAGTGGTACGCGAAAACTGCATTCTAGGCGACAACGTCACCTTGGAAAACGGCGCAATCGTCGGAGCCGACGGCTTCGGATTTGCCAAAAACGAGGCTGGTCATTGGGAAAAGATCCCGCAGTCAGGCCCTGTGCGTCTTGGAAATCGGGTAGACGTCCAAGCCAACGCCTGCATCGACCGGGCTACGGTGGGTGAGACGGCAATCGGCGACGGCACAAAGGTCGACAACCTGGTCCAGATTGGCCACGGATCCAAGGTCGGGGAGAACACACTCATTTGCGCACAAACGGGTCTTGCCGGTTCCTCCGTGATTGGTAACAATG
This sequence comes from Occallatibacter sp., assembly GCA_049590315.1. Lineage (GTDB taxonomy): Bacteria > Acidobacteriota > Terriglobia > Terriglobales > Acidobacteriaceae > Telmatobacter. The sequence continues at coordinate 333 of JBAWCO010000727.1, forward strand.
TGATCCTGGCGGGCCAAACGGGAGTTGCGGGCCACTGCACATTGGGCGACGGGGTCATCCTGACCGCACAATCGGCCGTTTCGCACGATGTGCCACCGGGAAAGACGCTCTCCGGTTCGCCGGGATTCGACAACCGCGTTTGGCTCCGGGCAATCACCATCTTTCAAAGGCTGCCAGAATTGCTCAAGCGTATCGACCGGCTGGAAAAGAAGGTCGCTGTCCAGGTTCCGTCGGAACAGGATAACGACGGGGGCCTGGAATAATGCGTCTATTGCTTCGATTCGATCTCAGCCGATGGATTGTCGCCGGAATCGCACTACCTTTGCTGGCGATTCTCACGGGATGCCACTCCTACCACGTTGATATCACCATCGAAAACAGGACGGGCGGAGCCATTCAACTGCTTGAAGTCGACTATCCCAGCGCCAGCTTCGGAAGCGATACTCTGGCCGCGAGCGGCGTCTATCACTATCGCATTCAGTTGCGCGGCAGCGGTCCAATCAAGGTTCAGTACACCGCCGCGGATGGCCACCAGCCGCAAATTACCGGACCGGCGCTCACCGAACGGCAGCAGGGCAAACTGGAGATTGTGCTGCTTCCCGATGGCAAGGCCACCTTCCATCCAGACTTAACGCCATAGCGCGACGTCAGATACTCTCCGTCAATACAAGCCTGTTTTCCCCCATAGACAGGATTGATTCGTCCCCCCTATCCTCATGCTAGATAGAGCAAATAGGAAGGGTGTGTCCGGCGTGCAGCGAAATTCCGCATTGCCGATAGCCAGTTCGCGCCTCCCGTGGCTGCGGAGTCGCGGATATCCGCTACGTCTGACCCAATGTTTCTTCTTTGAAGCTCTTGCTACAGTGTTCGTGGGCTTCGCGCCCGAAGACAATCTGATCTGGGTCGCAAATGGAGTGCTGCTCGCATACCTCCTGCTCGCCCCACGAAGGCGCTGGCCCGGATACCTGGCGGTGGGTTTTCTGGCCCAGGTTGCCGGTGGCGCTCTGGTTGACCCTCATTGGCAGACTATTCCACTGCTCGCCGTGTTGAATCTCGGCGAAGTCACGATCGGCGCTCTGCTGCTGAGGAGACGGTCAACTGACCTGCCGCGGTTCACTGACCGCAGCTATCTCATCCGCTTTATCCTTTATGCCGTTCTGATCGCTCCCTTTATCGCCGGGATTATGTACACGCTGACCTTTACCTTCTGGCTGCACGTTGCCCCAAGTCATGCTCTGGCCCGGTGGGTGGTTGCCGACGGTTTGGGAA
>JBAWCO010000728.1:0-2426 GCA_049590315.1 Occallatibacter sp.
CCCTTCCAGAATGGGTATCCCCATGGTCTCGAAGTATCGCGGCGATACATCCGCTCTCCCTACTTCGAGCGATTCATGCGGCCGTGGCGCATATCCTTCCGGATACGCGTCCTCCGTCTTTCGCGTCAACGCCAGCGGTACCCAGTCGGTCAGCGAGGCCACGGTCACGCCGGGCAATGCCTCCACACGCTGGAGAATTTTGTCGCGGATCAACCGCCTTTGGTCATTCGGATAGCCGGAGATCTGCAATCCCACGGATGCGGTCAAAACATGATCTTGCTCAAAACCAGGATCTGCATGGGCGATGTTCCTGAGCGTGCGCAAAAACAGACCGGAGGTAACCAGCAGGGCAAGCGAGAGCGCCACCTGCGCCACCACCAGGCCGCTAAGCAGGCGCCGATTGTGCTTGCTGCCCGATACGCTGGCCGATTCCTCCTTGAGCACCTCCGCCGCCGGCACCTGCGACGACCGCCAAGCCGGAAATGCCCCGCACAGCAGGCTCGCCAGAACTGCGAGCGCCACAATTGCGATCACAACGCCGGGATCGACCATGCCGTTTATCGCGATCGGGATCGCGTTCGCCGGAAGGAACAGTGCGAGTGTTTTCGCCGTCCACAGAGTCAAGAACAACGCCGCCGCTCCCGCGCAGAGGGCAAGAATCACACCTTCGAGCATCATCTGCCGGACGACGCGCACGCGACCTGCACCCAGCGACTGCCGGATTGCGATTTCGCGCCGCCGCGACACAAACCGCACCAGTGTCAGCGTGGCCACATTGGCGCACGTCAGCAGCAACACCATCCCCGCAATGGCCAGCAGCATTGGGAGCGTAGTCGCCATGTATCCGTTCGCGCCGAACGGCGAGCGCCACATCGGATCCAGGGTGATGGTGTTCGTGCCCAGGTGGTCGCCAGGATACGCCGCCACAATCCGCCGCATGATGGTCTCAAGATCCTGGTTTGCCTGCTCGCGGCTCACGCCCGGCCGCAGCCTTCCCACCATGATCAGCCAATTCCCGCTGCGCTCGCTCATCCGCCAACCGCCCGTTCCCAGCGGATCGAGCGTAACCCACATATCGTGCCGCAGCCCCGGCGCCGCACCGACAAAACCCTTCGGCGCCACGCCGATCACTGTCACCTGGTGGTGAGCAATCTCCAGCGGCTTGCCCACAATCCTGGGGTCACCCGCAAAATGCGTCTTCCAGAGCGAGTAGCTGATAACAACGTACGGAATGCTTCGCCCTGCGGCCTCTTCTTCCGGACGGAAAAAACGCCCGTAGAGGGGCTTCACGCCGAGCACATCGAAGAAATTCGCACTCACGTTGGCAACATAGATCCGTTCCGGCTCGGCTCCGCTGGTCAACGCAAGCCAATCGTTGTGATACGCGATGATTCCCTCGAAGCTGTGATTCTGGTCTCGCAGATCGCGGTAATCGAGATAGGAGAATGGCGGAGTCGGCGAGCTACTCCACTGCCCGCGCATCACGCTTACCAGCGAGCTCATATCTCGCGCTCCCGGTATCGGGTGCAGCATCGTCCCGTCAATCCAGCTGAACACCGTGCCGTTTGCGCAAATGGCCACTGCCAACATCACCGTAACCGCGACCGTGTATGCCGGATTCTTGCGAAGCCGCCGCAAGGCAAAACGAACATCCTGAAGCAGCCCTCTCACGCCTACCTCCCTCAGAGGAAGTTTGATCCTGGGGAACCAGAGTATTTCCCTTTCAGGATACGCACGCAGTGTGCCAAAACACGTATGACTGTAAGTTTCTATCCGTCATCGACATAGGCTGGGCCATATCTCTCGGCTCCGCCAACACACTGTCCATCTGTGCATCGGTTGTCCGCTTTCGAACAGCTTCCTGCAAAGCCGAAGCAAAGCGCTCCTCGGCTCTGAGGTGATCGTTACCTGACAAGCGAGCTTACTGTACCGCTCATCTGGACCGCCTTTTCTAACGGCAAATCGGCAGGCGTTCGCCGATCTGCCTCCGCATGATCCTCAATTGAGGCCAACACACTCATTCAGACGCAGAGTGAGGCCAAGTCCCATGAGTTGAACCCAGTTCAACAATCTACATCACTACCCGCGCAAAGCGACACGACGAAATAGAACTGTCAAGGACAGAACCAATGCCGCACTCTTTCAAATTCTGAGGTTGTATTCGATTTCACTCAGCTTGAACTTGCCGTAAGTGAATTCACCTTCAGGAGTCTGCCAAACAACGTCAGCATAGCTCGGAATCTTGCGTCCATCCAACTCCCGATAATTTCGCACGGGAGTGGACCAAGGGTAGCTCTTGAAGGTCTTGCCGTCGGGGGAAAAGAAACGGTCGTTTGAAACAAAATCAGTCAACTCCCCTGCATGGTTGAAAAACAGCCGCGCACTGATGGTGTTGCCCGCATGAGTAAACTTGGCCAGTGCTGACA
>JBAWCO010000729.1:0-7856 GCA_049590315.1 Occallatibacter sp.
CCGAAATGGTTGATGCGATTCCGGTCGATGAGTCGCTGGCATACAACTCGGTCCTCACGACCATCCGGGTCCTTGAAACCAAGGGCTACGTGAAGCATCGGCAGGAGGGCAGAGCGTTTCTCTACAGCACCAGCATTGGGGAGACGGAAGCCAGCCGCTCGGAGGTTCGCCACGTATTGCAGCGGTTCTTCGGGAATTCCCGCGAGCGGCTTTTGCTTTCGCTGCTGGGGGACGAGGAAATCAGCCCTGAGGAATTGAAGCGACTGAAGGAAGCAATCGCGAATGCGCCCGATGAAGCGCTGGAGGAGTCCTAGATGGAACCGATCCTTCAATCAACCTCAATGTGGTCGTCCACGGCAGTCACCGGGCTCTTCTCCGCCATCTGGGAGGGCTCAGTCCTGGCCTTGTGCGTAGCTCTCAGCTTGCGGATGCTGCCCCGGCTCAGTGCGGCTGCGCGCTCCGTGGTTTGGACGAACGTCTTTCTGCTGCTGGTTCTGCTGCACGTTGTCCCTTCGCTTAGTGAGCGGATCGATAACGGAATTCCGTCACACGCTTCGCCGATCTACCTGGCTCCGGGTTGGAGTCTGGCAATTGCTGTGCTCTGGTTGACGTTGTCGCTATGGAGAGGGATTGAGCTGACGCTGAGCGCGACTCGACTGCATCGCATGGCCAGAAGAGCAACACAGATTCAAGTTGACGAAGCGATTCAGGCATTACTCAGGAATGAGGAATCGGGCCGGCGAGCAGAACTCTGCGTCTCTGCGGAGGTGGAGAGACCAAGCGTGTTTGGATTCTTTCGACCGCAGATATTGTTGCCATCAGGACTGGCCGAGCGGCTTTCCGCATCGGAGTTACAGCAGGTGGTTTTGCACGAGATGGAGCATCTGCGGCGCAGGGACGACTGGACCAATTTGTTGCAGAAGATTGGCCTGATGCTGTTTCCGCTGAACCCTGCGCTGTTTTGGACGGAGCGGCAGCTTTGCGCGGAACGGGAGTTGGCGTGCGACGACCGCGTTCTGCGCTCCAGTTGCGCCCGCAAAGATTACGCAATGTGCCTGACTCGCTTAGCAGAAGACTCCATGCTTCGACGCAGCCTTTCTCTTGCATTAGGAGCCTGGGAACGGCGGCCGGAGTTAGTGCGCCGCGTGCAGCGGCTTTTGCGACGGCCAAGCGAAGCTATGGGCAGCAGACAGGCGAAGCTTGTGACGGGCGGTTTAGTTCTTGGGGTGCTTGCCGGAGCGATTGCCCTGGCTCACAGCCCGCAACTGGTCAGCTTCGCTCCTTTATCTCCAGCGGCCATGCTGGTGCGCACTCCTTCTATTGCTTACATGCCCGAGGCAGGATCTCGTGAACCGAGATTGCAGGATGCGGGAGTTTCCGTCCAACAGGTAAAGGCAATAATGCCGCAGCGGAGCGCTCAACCGGCACCGAAAGCAAAGGTGGCGCACGTTGAGACCGCGAAGCGCAGCGTGAAACGACCGGCTGTGCAACGCAGACAGGCGTGGGTTGTGCTCACAGAGTGGAGTGACACCGAGCCTCCTCCACATATAGTTTTCGCCGTCGACCCGGTGAATCGAAATTCATATGCGGCCGTTCCGATTGCGAATGGCTGGGTGATTTTTCAAATCTAAGCGTAGCGGTCAGCCGCGATTGCGCTCAACATCAACAATTCACTGTCAACAAGGAGAGAACTTTCCATGTTTCAAGCAACTAATCAATTAGTAGCAAAGACAAAGAGGTTTGCAGCGCCTGCGGCGATCGTTGGTGCTTTCGCGTTAGGTGCTGCAATGTTTGTCGGGCACGGCAGCGTCCGAGCTGCATCAGCAATTGACGATAACAGCGTCGAGGCGCTCACGGCGCTCGACCGTGCCATGGAGGTAGTTACAGCGCGAGTTACTCCTGCGGTTGTGTATGTCGCGGTAACTTCAAAGAACTCGGGTGAGTCTACTTCGTCGGGCGGGCAGATGCAGGGATTGCCCCCGCAGTTCAAACAATTCTTTGGGCCAATGTTTCAGACGCCACCTCAGCCGCAGATTGAGCATGGAGTGGGAAGCGGCATTATCATCTCGCCGGATGGATACATTGTGACGAACGATCACGTGGTGGATAGTGCCACCCAGATCAAAGTTACGTTGAAAGATCGCCGCATTCTTAACGCGAAGGTGATTGGTGTAGACAAGCTGAATGATCTGGCTGTGATCAAGGTGGACGCATCTAATCTGCCGTCCATTGCGTGGGGAGATTCGACGAAGCTTGAGCCCGGTCAGACTGTATTGGCGTTTGGCAGCCCGTTCGGCTATTTCCCATTCTCTGTTACACGCGGCATTGTGAGCGCGCTGAATCGGCCGAACCCGTACTCGGATGACCCGCGCAAGCCCGGCAATTTCATTCAGACGGATGCCGCGATCAATCCAGGTAATTCAGGCGGCGCGCTGGTAAATGTGCACGGCGAGCTGGTTGGAATTAACACGTTCATCATCACCAACAGTGGCTCGTTTGCGGGCGCTGGATTTGCGATTCCTTCGCAGATTGCGCGTGCAACCGCGGAACAGCTCATCAAGAACGGCAAGGTCGAGCATGGATATCTCGGCATTGGCATGAACGATGTCACGCCAGACAATGCTCACTTCTTCAACCTGCAGGATGCTGCCGGAGCGATTGTTTCGCAGGTAACGCCGGACTCGCCGGCGAGCCGCGGCGGTTTGCAGACCGGCGATGTGATCACGGAAATCAACGGCGAGAAGATCATCAATGGAAGCGCTTTGCAGGTAGCGGTTAGCGAGATGAATCCAGGGACGAAGATCTCGCTGTCGGTGATCAGGGATGGCAAGCCGGCAAAGTTGAGCTTGACAGTGGGTGAGTTTCACGGCAACTCGGAAGTGGCTAGCAACGACAGTCATGACGATTCGGACGGCGCAAAGACTGGCAAGCTTGGTTTGGCCGTGGGCGATCTGACGGCCGACATGCGGCAGCAGGCGAGCGTGCCTGAGCGGGTTCACGGCGTCGTTGTCCAGAACGTGCGGCCGGGCAGTCCCGCGGACGACGCAGGGATTCAGCCCGGCGATGTAATTGTCGAAGTCAATCGCAAGCCGGCGCAGTCAGCCAGCGAATTTGCGAATGAGGTGCACCAGAACGGCGGAGGGAAGGACCTTCTTCTGCTGATTTGGTCAAAGGGGAACGCGAGTTACCGAACCGTTCATCCGCAACAGGACGAGCCGAAGGGTTAGGCTGGATCCGGGGTAAATGTGCTCTAGCAGGGAATATGCCAGGTGGCCGGATCGTCAAGAAATGGGCCACCTGGCGCTGTTACCGCAGCTTATAGCTTCAGGGATTCTCTCAACTATGGGTTGCTCTGGGCTGCCAGCAACTGCTCGAATGCCGGAACATTGTGAAGGCCGGCAAATTCGCTGTCGGCCACAATTTTCTTGGGGCTGGTGAACTTATCGTTGAGCGCCATTCGAAGATACTCGATCGCCTGATCGGTCCTGCCGGCACGCACACAGGTGATCGCCATATAGTAGTTCATCGCCCCTCGATCAGCGGAAGAAGTGGGATCGGCAATCCGTGGTCCGGAAGCGCTGTTGAAGATCTCCGGGTCCACGGCGAGAGCGGCGGCATAGAATTCTCCACCTTGCTTGAACTTACGGCGGGCGAGTAACTCGCTGCCAAGATTCTTGAGAATCACCGCGGACTTAGGATCAAGCTTGAGCGCCTTGCGGTAGTAGCGGTCGGCGCTACGGTAATCCTTGAGGGTGACGTATATAGTTCCCAGATTATTCATCACCGAGCCGTTTTTGGGATCGATCTTCAACGATGTGAGATAGCACCGCATCGCCTCATTTGAATCGAACATCAGTTGATAAGAAATCCCCATCTTGTTCCAGACAGAGGCAGAGTCGCGCGGAGCTTTCTTGTAGGCCTCGATCGCGGCCTGGTACTGTTTGTGCGCAAAGAGCGTGTCGCCTAGTTGCTCGGGCGTGATTTGAATCTGCGCAGCGGAGATTTGCGATTGTGACCCCAAGGAAGCCGGGGTACCCACCGATTGTAGGGGTTGCGTGGTTGGGACTGAAGAGGCGCCAGCCACTTGCACGAGAACGAGCTGGGATGCGGTGAAGATGGCTGCGACGATAGAAGCCCGCAGCAAACGGCGATTATCGATCCTACGCATACGACCTCCCTTTGAGGGCCTCTGGCCTTATGGCTGCCTTGGCGCTCAGCCTGTTTGCCAGCATTCAGCACCACGTTCAGTAAAAGGGGGAATGGATTTGAATGCAGTAAAAAGGCACGGGATTAATATGCGCTCGCTGCGCGAATCTGGCAATAGCCATTCGGCTTGAAATCTACATAACTACTTTGACGGGATTGGAAGCATTCTCGTCAGGCGGTGAGCGATTTCAATCATCTTGCCGCGTCGAGGATCGTCCGAAATTTGCGAACTGCGCGGGCCATCTGGGCGGCCGGCGTGCTTCCGAATCCGAGGATGAAACCTTGACGGACTTTTTCGCCGGAGTAACAGGTCGACAGGGGAAGCAGCCAGATATGCTCTTTTGCGGCCTTGGTTCTGATCTCCTTATCGCTGACGATATCCGGCAGAGTAATGACGAAGTGCATCCCAGCTTCGGCTCCGTGCACTTCCACCGTATCGCCGAATTCATCCCTGAGACTCTTGACCAGCGCGGTTCGGCGTTCTCTGTAAAGCTGGCGCATTCTGCGGATGTGCCGGCCAAAGTGTCCCTCGCGCATGAAGTCCGTGAGCACTTCCTGGTAAAGGTAAGGCGGGAAAATATCCATGGCGAAGCGGACCGCTACAAACCTGTCAACAAGGTCAGGAGGTATGACAATGTAGCCGATCCGCAATGAAGGGAAGAGAACTTTGCTGAACGTGCCGATGTAGATCACTCGAGCGTTTGCATCAAGACCCTGCAGCGATGCGATGGGCTGGCTCTCATAGCGGTACTCACTGTCGTAGTCGTCTTCGATAATCCAAGCTCCAGAGCTCTGCGCCCAGTTGAGAAGTTGAAGACGGCGCGAGGCGCTCATGGTCGATCCAAGCGGGTATTGATGGGAGGGCGTGACAAAGGCCGCACGAGCTTTGCGGTAGTGCTTGACCCCCGCTGAGACATCAAGCCCTTCACTATCGACCGGGACGGGACAAAGTTGGCATCCCGCTGCTGCAAGAATGATTCGCTCAAGTAAATATCCAGGTTCCTCCACCCACACCCGGCTTCCCGGGTCGAATAGGACGCGGGCCGTAATGTCCAGCGCCTGTTGCGAACCTGAAACTACCATGATTTGGTTTGTTTCGCATTTGACGCCGCGGGCAGTCCGCAGATAGGCGCATATCTCTTCGCGGAAGGCTTCAGAGCCGCGGGGATCGATATGGTGAATTGCGTTTGCCTGAGGGCTGTGACTGTGGCGCGTAACCAGTCGCGACCAAATCTGAAAAGGGAATTGATCAAATGCTGGCTGATGGACGCCAAAAGGGCCCCAGCCCCTCAGCGCATGCAAGCGATCGAAGGTGGGATAGTGCAGAGAACGCTGGGACACCGGGCGCGGCCCGGCGGGGGACTGAGCGGAAGAGGCGGCAGGCCGCTCCACCGACATGAGTTGTTCCGGCAAGGAGGTTGACACGAATGTGCCAGCACCTACGCGGCTCTCAAAATAGCCTTCGGCCAGTAGCTGCGCATACGCATTGAGCACGGGAAAGCGTGAAACTTGCAGTTCGGTCGTGAGGATCCGGCTGGACGGTATCTGCTGCCCGGGATGCAGATCGCCGCGCAGAATCGCGTTGCGATATGCATCGTAGATCTGTTTATGCAAGGGGATACCGGAGTTGCGATTGACGACAATCAGGGGCGAGATTCCGACGGAAGTACTGCGCATTGCCGCATTATAGTGGTTTGTTCAGTTGGATCGAAACGGTGCATGGAACTAACCACTTGCGGCTGGGTGTATGTGTCTACGGTTACTTGCCAGAAGGGTTGACTTCCTGAAGCGCGGCGCCGAGGACGTTGCCGAAGCCCTGCTCCTGCGCGAAGACAACGAGCCTGAGATTACCGGGATCCATTCCAGGCTTAAGTGTCGCCGCGAGGTCTGTTGAGAAGGTCTTTCCTCGTTCCAGTTTCCCGAGTTTTATGAGTTGCTCTGTCACGGCGACGTGGCTCAAGCGCCGACCGCCATTTTCTCCATGCAACACCTGAGACTCCGCGTGATCGAGGGCCACCGCGGCATAGACATCGGCATTGTGTTTTTCCGCAGATCCGTCTGCCTCGATGTGGGCTCGCAGCAAAGTGGGAGCGTTTCCTTCTAATTTGACTGCGCTGATGTTCAGCGTAACTTGAGGTGGTTTCGTGGCATTGCGCAGCACTTGTCCGATACGCTGCTGATCGTTCAACTGCAATTCACTGGTGCCGTCGACGATCACCTGGGGTGTATAGGGGCTTTGAATTCCCAATGCGCGGGCATAGGAGCTCTGGCGGTCGGTGAAGACCGGCGAAGAGTAGGGGTCCTTCCAGCCATCATGATCCCAATAGTCCACGTGCTCGCTGAGAACGATGAGTTGCGCTCCAGGAACGGGCTGTGACTTGTCGAGTTGCTTCAACCAGGCATCCGCGGGCGGGCAACTGGAGCAGCCTTCCGAGGTGAACAATTCGACGAGAATGGGCGCTGCGGGATTTTTGGGGTCGGCTGCCTGGGCAATTTCCGAGGCGGCCATGCACGCAAGAATCGTTAGAAGTGGGAATGTCCTCAAAGATCAATCTCCTTCGAATACAAGTGGTGCGCCTCATCCCGATGCAAGCTAGGCGAAGACGCAAACGCTCAGTAAGTAGATTCACTAGCACCGGCGCTGGTTACAGAGCGCAATGTGAAGAATTCGTCGTACCCGCGTTGGGACTCCCAACCACTTCCTGCTCAACACATTCGAAGATGGCAGCGCAGGCAGCTCGGCAGGGGTGACGCGTTCTTCCAGGGTGCCGGAAACCGCAACGTCCAACTCACCGGCAAGATTACTTTCCCGTCTTCGGCTTCAAGTTGAGGAAGACGAAGGCCGCCTTTGAAAAGCGCCCTCTGTCTGTTTCATTTTGTTGCGCCGGAGATGGGATAGCCCTGCCAGAGATACTCAAGAGCCTCCGGCAGAGTCTGCTGTCTCACAGCGTGGTCAACGTGTCCTGCGTTGACGGCAAAAACAAACTGGTAGTGGTAGCCTTTGGCGGCAAGTACTTTGGCCATCAGCTCATTGGCGAGGACCCAGTCGTGCATGTTGTCTTTCAAAATATTGGGGGTTAGAAGGTCGCGATCGCCGACTTCCATCCAGAGACGAATGGGCTTGATGGGGCTGTTTGGAATTAGGTGCTCATGAAACTCCCATGCGCCATGAGGAGTCTCCGAGTTATGAGGCCACTGCTGATTGACATAAGTGCCGGAGTAAGTGAGAACGCGGTGATATAACTCCGGGTGATACCAAGCCATGATCAATGCGCATGAACCACCGGAGCTGCCGCCCATGGTGGCCCGACCGTCGGGATCCTTGGTCAGTTTCACATGGGCTTGCGCTTCCACGAGCGGCAACACTTCTTTCTCGACCCACTCCGCATAAAGTCCGGACATGGTGTCGTATTCCAAGCCACGTTCGCTGCCCTGGGCGTCTCCACTGCCGTTGCCAATGGAGATGGCGACCATTACCGGAACCTTATGCTCCGCGATCAGATTGTCGAGTACGGTGAATAACAGCTTGTCAGGTCCGTCCGCACCGACGATAAACGGCGCTGTTGTGCCGGGAACGTACTGCTTGGGGACGTAGACTGCAAGGTGGCGAGTGTAGGGAGCTGGGTGACTGGTGGTCACCACAAGTATGC
>JBAWCO010000730.1:0-7878 GCA_049590315.1 Occallatibacter sp.
ATACCAGTGAGGTGCGCTGTATGGTTGAAACGATAGGCGATGTCCTGACCATCGAGGAGCTGTCTGCCTACCTCAAAATCCCGAAGTCTACGCTCTACAAGCTCGTTCGGGAAGGCAAGATTCCCTCCCAAAAGATCGGTCGTCATTGGCGTTTCCGAAAGGCAGCCATAGACCTTTGGCTTGAGGAGACACGGCCGAGCGAGCGGGGCTCAGGAGGAGATCGTTGATGGCGGAGCCGCTTGTCGATACGATAATTCGAAGAATCGCCGATGCCGCTGAACAGTACCACCGTCTAGTCCTGCTAGTGGCCCCGTCTGGCGCAGGCAAGACAGTTGCGCTCCAAGAAGTCCATGAGCGGATCGCGGCTCCGCTTGTCAACGTCAATCTCGAACTCTCTCGGCGCATGCTTGACTGCAACGAGCGCCAGCGGGCTTTGCAGTCGCCACGCTTCCTCACAGAGATTGTGGCTGTATCCGCAGGCGACGTGGTTCTTCTGGACAACATAGAGATCCTCTTTGATGTTTCGCTCAAGCAGGACCCACTGAGGCTCTTGCAGGGAATTTCGCGGAACAAAACGGTGGTTGCTGCCTTGAGCGGCGCCATCAACGATGAGCACATGGTTTACGCAACACCGGGGCATCCCGAATACAAACGATATTCTCTACGGGATTTTCTCGTAGTGAACCCGGAGGCCGCTGCATGAAGACATGGCATGAATACGCATGGGGGCGTACGCGATGAAATACGGAGACCTGATCCAATTCGAGCCTATCGAGTCCGTGGTCCAGCTACGGGACGCCGACGAAGCAGCAGCTGCCCGGCAGCTTGTCGAGACCTACGTGATTTCCGCCGAGATGGCCGAACGGCTAGTCCACCTCGTCATTCCTCAGCTTCAGTTCGATCAGCCCATGGACAACAAGGGGCTGCTAGTCGTCGGCAACTACGGCACAGGTAAGTCGCACCTCATGTCTGTGATTTCCTCCGTGGCCGAGAATGGCGAACTTGCGGCTTATCTAAATGACAAGAGCGTGGCCAGTGCCGCCAGCAAGATCAGCGGACGCTTCAAGGTGGTCAGGACCGAGATCGGATCGACCACCATGTCCCTGCGCGACATCCTCGTGGCCGAATTGGAGGAGCACTTAGCCGCGATGGGTGTTTCATATTCCTTCCCGCCCGCGGACAAGGTGTCTAACAACAAACGCAGCTTTGAAGAGATGATGTCCGCCTTCCACCATGAGTATCCCGACCACGGACTGCTCCTGGTGGTCGATGAACTGCTTGACTATCTCCGTACCCGCAAGGACCAGGATCTAATTCTCGACTTGAATTTCCTTCGCGAGATCGGCGAAGTATGTAAAGACCTAAAGTTGCGCTTCATCGCCGGCCTTCAAGAGGCCATCTTTGATAGTCCTCGATTTTCCTTCGTGGCAAATAGCATCAGGCGTGTAAAAGATCGCTTCGAGCAGGTTCTCATCGCCCGCAAGGATGTCAAATTCGTAGTGGCCGAACGGTTACTCAAAAAGACTGCTGACCAGCAGGTGAAAATCAGGGAGTATCTGACTCCCTTTGCCAAATTCTATGGCCATATGAATGAGCGCATGGATGAATTCGTGCGCCTTTTCCCCGTTCACCCCGACTATATCGACACATTTGAACGGGTCACAGCGGTGGAGAAGCGGGAGGTATTGAAGACCCTTTCTCGCGCCATGAAACGGCTGATCGGCCAAAGCGTTCCTGACGACCGGCCTGGGGTCATCGCCTATGACGGCTACTGGACGACATTGCGTGAGGATCCATCTTTTCGGGCTGTCCCTGACATCCGAGCAGTCATCGACTGCAGTTCGGTGCTTGAGGCGCGCATCCAGCAGGCGTTTACCCGCCCTGCCTACAAACCGATGGCAACGCAGCTCATCCATGCGCTATCTGTGCATCGGTTGACAACTGGTGACATACAAGCTCCTATGGGCGCAACGCCAGAGGAACTTCGTGATGGCCTCTGCCTGTTCCAACCCGGCATCGAAGATCTGGGCGGCGATCCGGCCGACGATCTTCTCTCACAGGTCGAAACCGTTCTGCGGGAAATCCATAAGACCGTCAGCGGTCAGTTCATTTCCTCCAATCCGGACAACCGGCAATACTATCTTGACCTCAAGAAGACCGACGACTTTGATGCCCTGATCGAGAGGCGTGCCGAGAGCCTTGATTCATCGCAGCTCGACCGCTACTACTACGAGGCACTGCGAAGGGTCATGGAGTGTACCGACCAGACCTATATCACGGGCTACAAGATTTGGCAGCATGAGCTCGAATGGCTCGAGCATAAGGCCGCACGTCTTGGATACCTCTTTTTCGGCGCTCCCAACGAGCGTTCGACTGCTGTGCCGTCACGCGACTTCTACATCTATTTCATCCAACCATTCGAAGCGCCCCACTTCAAGGACGAAAAGAAGTCAGATGAACTGTTTCTGCGTCTTGAAAATACAGACGAGAAGTTTCACACAGCACTTCGGAATTACGCTGCGGCCCTCGACCTTACTTCCACCGCCTCAGGCCATGCCAAGTCCACTTACGAATCCAAGGCATCCAACTTTCTTCTCGATCTTGTGCAGTGGCTCCAGAAGAATATGGCGACTGCCTTCAATGTCACCTACCAAGGGCGATCCAAATCCCTGACCGAGTGGGCCAAGGGCAAGTCCATCCGCGAACTCTCTGGCATCGGCTCGCATGAACGCATCAACTTCCGTGATCTGGTGAACATCGTCGCTGGAATTTGTCTTGGGGCGCAGTTCCAGGACCAAGCTCCAGAGTATCCGTTCTTCTCGGTGCTCATCACCGGGCAAAACCGGGCCCAGGCCGCGCAGGATGCTCTGCGAGCCATCGCGGGACAATACCGCACGAAGCAGGCTACAGGGGTGCTTGAAGCTTTGGAACTCCTGGATGGCGAACGGCTTGATCCCTACCGGTCGAAGTACGCCAAGCACATCCTCGGGATCGCCAAGAAGAAGGGCCACGGACAGGTAGTCAACCGCTCTGAGCTGATCCAGGATGTTCTCGGTGTTGATTACCTCGCGCCGCAGTCGTTTCGGCTAGAGCCGGAATGGGCTGTGGTGCTGCTGGCATCTCTGGTCTATTCAGGAGAAGTCGTCCTTTCCATTCCGGGGAACAAGTTCGACGCTACGGGGCTGGTGCAACTGGCCGGGACCGGGATGGATGAATTGATCCAGTTCAAGCACATCGAGAGGCCGAAGGATTGGAATGTCCCGGCGCTCAAAGCAGTTTTCGAACTGCTTGGACTGGCGCCAGGCAAGGCGCAGCTAATCACACAGGGGAATGACGATCCTGTTCAGGACTTGCAAAAGGCTGTGATCGACACGGTACAGCAGATTGTACTCACACAGCAGAACCTTCAAAACGGACTGTCCTTCTGGGGCAGGAACCTCCTGGCCGAGGACGAACTCCAGAAATTGCGTGCCAAATTGGACAAGACCAAAGGCTTTCTGGAATCCCTGCAACCTTATACCACGACGGGGAAGCTCAAGAACTTTCCTTATGACGTATCCCAAGTCACTGGGCATCGGGATGGCATCGATTCACTTGCCGCGGTCAAAGCCCTTGAGGAACTGGTGAGCGACCTTGGATCAACGGCATCGTATCTCTCAACTGCCGAAGCTGTGCTTCCCAATAGCCACGAATGGATCGAAAAGATGAAGTCCGAGCGGGACGAGATTCTCGTCCAGATCGGTGACCCTGCCAAGCGAAATGCTGCGACATTTCGCCAGCAGGCACAGCGGAAGCTCGCGGACCTGAAGAAGGCTTACCTTCTGGCTTACCTCACCATGCACGTCAAGGCGAGGCTGGGCGTGAGTGAGGATAAACGCAAGGCCCAGCTCCTGAATGACCGTCGGCTCAAGGATATGCAACGGCTTTCCATCATTGAACTGATGCCTGTCCAGCAGCTCGTGGACTTCCAGAACCGGCTCGCCGGATTGAAGAGTTGCTTTGCGCTCACCGAACAGGAACTGGGAACATCCGCGGTTTGCCCACATTGCAACTTCAAGCCGGGGATTGAGACGCCTAGCGCGCCGGCAGCAACGGTGCTCAGCACTCTCGATGGCGAACTTGACAAGCTGGTTGAGAACTGGACGCGGGCGCTTCTTGCAGACTTGGATGATCCAACAACCAAGAGCAACTTGAGTCTTCTGAAGCCCGGGCCACGCAAATTGGTGGACGGCTTCCTCAAAGAAGGAGCCTTGCCAGACAGCTTAGAGAACGACTTCATTCAAGCGCTGAAGGAAGCGCTCTCTGGGCTCACCAGGGTTCCGGTCAAGATTGCGGAACTGCGCGACGCGCTGCTCGCTGGGGGTTCACCAGTTACTCCAAGCGAGATGACCAAGCGGTTCGGGGAATTCCTGGATCAGATCACCAAGGGCAAAGAACCCGGCAAAGTCCGGATCATACTCGACTAGGACCGTCTGATGGCTAAGAGCACGCAAGATCAAACCAGCTTCGACATGCAAACTGTAGCAACTGCGCAGGGGCCAGTCGAGTGCCTCGGAATGAAGTTTGAGAACGACGAGAAACGCCGTGAATACTTCCTGGAGCAACTGCGTCAGAAGCTGAAAGACCCGGAGTTCCGCAAGATCGCTGGATTCCCCATCGGCTCAGACGAAGACATCCTAGCGCTGTCGGACCCGCCGTACTACACCGTGTGCCCAAACCCGTTTATCGAGGCGTTCATCAAATTCTACGGAACGCCCTACGATCCGAGCAAGCCGTACAGTCGGGAACCGTTCGCTACTGACGTGAGCGAAGGAAAGAACGACCCGATTTACAACGCTCACTCCTATCACACGAAGGTGCCGCACAAGGCAATCATGCGTTATATCCTCCATTACACAGAACCGGGGGATGTGATTTTCGACGGCTTCTGTGGGACTGGGATGACCGGGGTAGCGGCGCAGATGTGCGGTGATAGGGCAATCCTTGAATCCATGGGCTACAAAGTAGACACCGACGGGATTATTTTTCAGCAGGATAAGGACGAGAATGGAAAGGCTGTCTGGGTGCCTTTCTCAAAGCTAGGGATTCGCCGAGCGGTCCTGAATGACCTTTCACCAGCAGCGACATTTATAGCTTATAACTATAATGCTCCAGTAAATATTGGCGCTTTTGAGCAAGAGGCCGAACGCATTCTAGCGGAAGTAGAAGACGAATCCGGATGGACCTACGAGACCGCTCCCGCTGATAGCAACAATCAGGCAAGGATCAATTACACAGTGTGGTCAGATGTATTCATTTGCCCTGAATGCTCGCGAGAGATCATCTTTTGGAATGCGGCCGTTGACATAGATAGACAAATTGTCAATGAAACCTTCTCATGCCCGCACTGCTCAAAGGAAGACCTCACTAAACGAAAGCTTGACCGCGCTTGGATAACTAAGTACGACAAAGAAACCGACCAGACCGTTCGTCAAGCCAAGCAAGTTCAAGTTTTGATTAACTACACCTCAGGCGGGAAACGGGCGGAAAAATCTCCAGACCGTAGCGACTTGGATCTCATAGCTAAAATTGACGACAGTGAGATCACAAACTGGTTTCCTATCGAGCGCATGATGGAAGGCGGCGAAGCCCGCAGGAATGACCCCATTGGAGTCACCCATGTACATCATTACTTTACGAGGCGAAATCTCTCGATACTCTCTGCTCTGTGGAAGAAGGCTTCCAGCCCTCTATTGAAGATGGCCATTCTTGACGGGTTTACCGTTACGACAATCATGTCACGCTTTCGTGTCCCGGCCTGGTTCGACAAGTCAACAGGCCCAATGAAGGGATGGACAAGCGGGACGCTTTATGTCCCATCACTTCAGGGTGAGCAAAGCTGGATGAATGTCTTTTCCGAGAAGGTTCAGATGGTATCCAGGGCCTTAAGAAGGTCTCATTTGCCGGCATTGCCGGTAGTGTCCTGTTCAAGCCTATCATCTATAAACATCGAACCAGATTCCGTCGATTACATTTTCATTGATCCACCATTTGGAGCAAACCTCAGCTACTCCGAGTTGAATTTTTTATGGGAGTCTTGGCTGAAGGTATTTACGAACAATGCGGAAGAGGCTATAGAAAATGATTCGCAGAGAAAAGGCGCAGATCGATACCGCCATCTGATGACTATGTGCTTCAGCAAGGCATATCGCATCCTAAAGCCAGGCCGCTGGATGACAGTGGAGTTCTCGAATACAAAGGCTTCCGTTTGGAATAGCATCCAGACGGCGATAACAGAAGCAGGGTTCATAGTCGCGAACGTTTCTGCTCTCGATAAGAAGCAAGGTAGTTTCAAGGCCGTAACTACACCCACAGCCGTCAAGCAAGATTTGATCATTTCAGCCTACAAACCCAATGGAGGATTCGAAGAACGCTTTCTACGAGAAGCTGAGACAGAGGAGGGTGTCTGGGATTTTGTTCGTACCCACCTGAAATACCTCCCAATAGCTAAACGAGGAGCAAACGCTACCCTCGTTCCCATCACAGAGCGTGATCCGCGCATTTTGTACGACCAAATGGTTGCGTACTTCGTTCGCAAGGGTTACCCTGTGCCACTGAATAGCGCAGAGTTTCAGGAGGGTTTGTCCCAGCGTTTCTCACCTCGCGATGGGATGTTCTTCCTTCCGGAGCAGGTATTGGAATACGACAAGAAGAAACTGACAGCAGGGGGCATGGAGCAAATGTCGCTCTTTGTCTCGGACGAATCTTCCGGCATCGCATGGCTGCGCGAATTACTCAACCAAAAGCCGCAGACATTTCAGGACATCAATCCGCTTTTCATGAAGGAACTTGGTGGTTGGCAGAAGTACGAAAAACCACTGGAGTTGTCTGAACTGCTGGAGCAGAACTTCCTGCGGTTCGATGGTGATGGATTGGTCCCGGAGCAAATTCACTCCTACCTTTCGAGCAATTGGTCTGAGATGCGCAAGAAGGCGAAGGACGATCCGGCACTTCGCGCTAAAGCCAAGGATCGCTGGTATGTTCCTGACCCGAACAAGGCAGGCGACTTGGAGAAGCTGAGAGAGCGGTTCCTTCTCAAGGAGTTCTGGGAGTATCTGCCTTCCGGCTACAAACCGGCCAAGCCCGATTCCCAAGAGGGATTCATTCCTGGCTTGGAGCCGAAACCAGCGCCGATACCCAGCGGTAAGAAGATGAAAGTCATCCGCCTGGAAGCCGTTCGCTGTGGATTCAAGCACTGCTGGCAAAACCGCGACTATCGCACGATCATCGCCGTTGCCCAGCGTATACCAGAGGACATTCTCCAGGAAGACCCGAAGCTCCTCATGTGGTACGACCAGGCGCTGACGCGTTCGGGAGAGGGTGCTTGATGACGACCCAAGGAGAGTTTACCTATGCATGCGCATGATCGCTTTTTGCCGGAATGGTTCAATCGCATTCGGTCGCGTCAAGTGACGTTGCCGCGTTTTCAGCGGTTCGTGGTTTGGGGGCACGGCGAGGTCTCCGGGCTCTTGACGACCGTCCTCCGTGGTTTGCCATCCGGTGCAACGCTGATTCTGGAGGTTGGTGATAACGAGAAATTCAAGAGCCGCACCATGGAGGACGCGCCGGAGTCGGGCGAAAAGGTGACTGAGCAACTCCTTGACGGCCAACAGCGATTGACGGCCCTCTGGCGTAGCCTGAACGATAAATACCAGGACCGAAGTTACCTTATTGGATTTGACGACGACCCCAGCGGCGGCCCCGAGAAGCTGCCCTATGTCTACGGTCATTCCCGCTGGAATAAGAATGGATTCCGTTATCCAATCTGGATCGATGCCCCGCAGGAGTGCTGGAGTCGTGGGTTCATTCCAATCAGATTGCTGCGCCCCGATGACATAC